>NZ_CP043568.1:5630649-5943463 GCF_014076415.1 Comamonas testosteroni | reverse complement strand
TGTCAAAAGTCTAATTGTGGATAGGAGGAACAGTTGCGGGGTTGGTATTGTAGCTTTTGCGGAAGTTATCCACAAAATATCAGAAGGCTGTCCCCGACTCCGGTGCGCTATAGGCTGCACATCCTAATAGATCGGCAGCCTGCTGTTTGTAAAGAATCTCCGGGCCGCGCAGGTGCTTGACGGGATACCCCGTGAGTCCTTAGCAAATTCAAGGGTCATTGCATCAAAGGCGCAACGCTGTGATAATCCCCGGTTTCCCTGAATGTGTTCAGGGTGATATGAGCCGGGCGCCTTTTTTGTGCGCGCGCGCCCAGTTGCTTTAGGCGCTGTGGCGGGTGCTTTGTTCCGTTTGTTGCCTTCTGGTCCGATGACATGCACGGCATGTGAAAAAATATCGGATTTGGCGGTGACAGTGTGCGGCGCAAAACCGGAATGGTCGGGCGCAAACATGGCGCCTTGCCGACGCAAATACTGAACCTTCTCAAGGAACCAACATGAAACGTACTTACCAACCTTCCAAGATCCGCCGCGCCCGTACCCACGGTTTCCTGGTCCGCATGAAGACCAAGGGTGGCCGTGCCGTGATCAACGCACGTCGCGCCAAGGGCCGCAAGCGTCTGGCCGTCTAAGGCCGGCGTTGGCTAGCGGTCTGCTCATTCGCTGCGCTGAAGGCCTCTGAACGGAGGCTCTCCTATGCAAAGGCTGAAAACGCGTCCGCAATTCCAGGCCACCATGTCCGCGGGCACGATTGCCCGTACCCCGCACTTCGCCCTGCATCGCATGGAGCTGGTGGCCGAGGTTCACGACATGGTTGCCAACCCCAGGACAGGGCCCGGATCGGACGATCCGCAGGCCCTGTTTGGCATTGGCGCCGTGCGCAAGCAGGCCTGGCTGGGTGCCATGGTGCCCAAGCGCTGGGCACGCCGCTCGGTCACGCGCCACACCATCAAGCGCCAGATCTATGCGGTGTCCTCGGATTACGAAGACGCCCTGCTGTGTGCTTCCCATGTGGTGCGCCTGCGCTCGGGGTTTGACCGTAAGCAATTCGTCAGTGCAACTTCTGATCAGCTCAAGGCAGCGGTCCGCAAGGAACTGCAACAGCTTTTTGCGACCGGGGCGCGCCGCCTGACGCAGGCCCGTCAGGCCGCTGAGGCGGAGGTGGATTTGAAGAAAAATTCACCTCAGGCCACTGATGGTAGAGCGCAAGAAGCTACTGATTCAATAGCTAATCAGCCGGAGAACCAGCCATGATGCAGCGACTGCTCATGGCTGTAGTGCGTGGCTACAGGCTGCTGCTCAGTCCCTGGCTGGGCTCGGCCTGTCGCTTCGAGCCGACCTGCTCGGCCTATTCCCTTCAAGCGCTGGAGCAACACGGCGCTGCGGTAGGCTCTTATCTGACGGTGCGCCGGCTGGCGCGTTGTCATCCGTGGTGTGACGGAGGGCATGATCCCGTGCCACAGCAAAAGCCCAGGCTGTTTTCCTTTCTGGACGATGCCTCGGACTCTTCCGCGACCACCCAACCTTCCTCACCTAAGAAGTCTTCATGAACGATATTCGCCGCACCATACTGTGGGTGATATTTGGCTTTTCCATGGTTTTGCTCTGGGACAAGTGGCAAATCCATAACGGCAAAAAGCCCACCTTCTTCCCATCGCCGCAGACGGTCAGTGCGCCTGCTGCGGCTGATGTCAAGCCTGCTGACGTCAGCGTGCCCCAGCCCGCCGCTGCCGCCTCTGCTGGCGACGTGCCCGGTGCTGCCAATGCCGCAGCTCAGCCCGCGGCAGCCGTGACGCCCCGTCAGGACGTGATCGTGGGCAGCGATGTGATGCGCCTGACCTTCGACAGCGAAGGCGGCACGCTAAAGGCTTCCGAGCTGCTCAAGTACTCCGACACCGCGGATGACAAGAAGCTCATGCAGGTGTTCGAGGAAAATGCCAAGCGCGTCTACCTGGGACAGACCGGCCTGATCGGCGGCAACTTCCCCACGCACAAGACTCCCATGACCGTGATGCCCGGCGAGCGCGAGCTCAAGGACGGTCAGGACAGCGTGCAGGTGCGCTTCGAGTCCGCCGATCTGGGTGGTGTGAAGCTGGTCAAGACCTTCACGCTCAAGCGCGGCTCCTATGCCGTCGATGTGCAGCACGATGTGGTCAACACCGGCTCTGCCGCCGTGAACCCCCAGCTGTACATGCAGCTGGTGCGCGACGGCAACAAGCCCGAGCATGAGTCCAGCTTCTATTCCACCTTCACCGGTCCGGCTGTCTATACCGAAGCCAAGAAGTACCACAAGGTCGAGTTCAAGGACATCGAGAACGGCAAGGCCGAAGTCGACAAGGCATCTTCCAATGGCTATGTGGCCATGGTGCAGCACTACTTCGCCAGCGCCTGGCTGCTGGCCGACGGCATCCAGCGCGACAACTTCGTGCGCAAGGTGGGTGACAACCTCTACGCCGTGGGCATGATCACGCCCGTGGGCACCGTGGAGCCCGGCCAGACCAAGACCGTGAGCTCGCGTCTGTTCTCCGGCCCTCAGGTCGAGCCCATGCTGGAAAAGCTCTCGCCCGGTCTGGAACTGGTCAAGGACTATGGCTGGCTGACAATTCTGGCCAAGCCTCTGTACTGGCTGCTGTCGGAACTGCACAAGTTCATCGGCAACTGGGGCTGGTCCATCGTGGCCCTGGTGGTGCTGCTGAAGATTGCCTTCTACTGGCTCAACGCCAAGGCCTACTCCTCAATGGCCAAGATGAAGGCCATCAACCCCCGCATTCAGGAAATGCGCGAGCGTCTGAAGGACAAGCCCCAGCAGATGCAGCAGGAGATGATGCGCATCTACCGCGAGGAGAAGGTCAACCCCATGGGCGGCTGCCTGCCCATCGTCATTCAGATCCCTGTCTTCATGGCTCTGTACTGGGTGCTGCAGTCCAGCGTGGAAATTCGCAACGCGCCCTGGATTGGCTGGATTCACGACCTTTCGGTGCCGGATCCCTTCTTCATCCTGCCGCTGCTGATGACTCTGTCCTCGCTGCTGCAGACTGCCCTGAACCCCGCTCCTCCTGACCCCATGCAGGCCAAGATGATGTGGATCATGCCGCTGATGTTCAGCGTGATGTTCTTCTTCTTCCCCTCGGGTCTGGTGCTGTACTGGCTGACGAACAACATTCTGTCGATCGCTCAGCAGTGGATCATCAACAAGCGCATGGGCGTGCCGCCTCAGTTCAACCTGCCCAAGTTCGGCAAGGCTGCCGAAGGCAAGTAAGCACGGCGCCAGCGCCAACAAGAACGCCACCTGAAAAGGTGGCGTTTTTTATGCCCGCTCGAACAAGGCGGCGGGCCTGCCTGCTGCCTTACTTGCCGATGCAGAAGCTGGAGAAGATCACCCCCAGCAGGTCGTCGGAGCTGAATTCGCCGGTAATCGAGTTCAGCGACAGCTGGGCCAGGCGCAGCTCCTCGGCCAGCAGGTCCAGATGGGCGGATTGCGCCGCCAACTGCTCGTCGGCCATCTCCAGGTGGGCATCCACGGCCTGCAGGGCTTCCACATGGCGGGCGCGGGCCAGGTACAGGCCTTCGGGGGCGGATTGCCAGCCCGCCACTTCCAGCAGCCGCTTGCGCAGCGCATCCAGGCCATCGCCGGTACGGGCCGACAAGGCGATCTGCTCGGCATTGAGCTGGGCGGTGTGGCGGGACTGCACGTCGGCAGCCGCCATATCGGTCTTGTTCCAGACATGGATGACCGGCACCTGTGCGGGCAGCTTGTCCTGCAGGGTGCGGGCGATATCGGCATCGGCCGCCGCATAGTCGGCCTGTTCCACTCGGGTCAGGTCGTGCAGGAAGAGCACGGCATCGGCCGCTGCAATCTCGTCCCAGGCACGCGCAATGCCAATGCGCTCCACCTCGTCATCGCTGTCACGCAGGCCTGCGGTGTCGATCACATGCAGGGGCACGCCCTCGATCTGGATCGTCTGCTGGACCTTGTCGCGCGTGGTTCCGGCAATCGGGGTGACGATGGCCAGCTCGGCCCCCGCCAGTGCGTTGAGCAGCGAGCTTTTGCCCGCATTGGGCTGGCCGGCGATCACCACCTTGATGCCTTCGCGTAGCAGCGCGCCCTGGTGGGCGCGTGCCAGCACGGCAGTGACCTGGGCGCGCAGGCGCTCCAGCTGGCCAAAGGCGTCGGCCTTCTGCAGAAAGTCGATTTCCTCCTCGGGGAAGTCCAGGGTGGCCTCCACCAGCATGCGCAGATGCACCAGGGCATCGCGCAGCACATGGATTTCCTGCGAGAAGGCTCCCGACAGCGAGCGGCTGGCACTGCGTGCGGCGGCTTCGGTGCTGGCATCGATGAGGTCGGCAATCGCCTCGGCCTGGGCCAGGTCGATCTTGTCGTTGAGAAAAGCGCGCTCGGTGAATTCGCCGGGCTGGGCCAGGCGCAGCCCAGTCAGCACCGGCTTGCCATCTTCATTGGCGCTCTGGGCCGCTTCCAGGCAGCGCGCCAGGAGCAGTTGCAGCACCACAGGGCCGCCATGGGCCTGCAGCTCCAGCACATCCTCGCCCGTGTAGCTGTGCGGGCCGGGAAAGTAGATGGCCAGGCCATGGTCTATGGGCGAGCCGTTCGCATCCCTGAAAGGCAGATAAGTCGCTTCGCGCGGTTTCAGCTCCTTGCCGCAAAGCGTCCGTACCAGCGCAGCAATGCCTTTGCCGGAGACTCGCACAATGCCAACGGCTCCGCGTCCGGGGGCGGTGGCGATGGCGGCAATCGGGTCGTTGTGGCGGGGCAGCATGGGCAGGAGCTTTCAGAGAGGCAGGCAAACAAAGGTCAGCAAGAATCATATCTCTGTGCTCTATGCATTATTTGCATAATGCTATGATTTCGTTTGCATCGTTATTGAACAGTCATGGCTGTTTGACCTTAAACGCCGAGCTGCAACCCCTCTTTTTTTGATAGCGCTCGGCCTACAATCCAAAATCCGATTTCATCGTCCGCAAGAGCACAGGGGCCGGGTAGTGTGCCCATAGAGAGTCCTTACTGCGGATGACTTACTTTGCGAGCTGGAGACCGCTGATGTCCGATACCAAGCCCATTACCTCGATTGACAAACGTGCGTTGCTGCGTCAGGCGGCACTGGAGTATCACGAGTTCCCCAAGCCCGGCAAGGTGGCCATCACGGCAACCAAGCCCATGGCCAATCAGCATGATCTGGCTCTGGCTTACTCGCCCGGCGTGGCTGCACCCTGCGAGGAAATCGTCAAGGACCCCGCTGCGGCCTTCAAATACACCAGCCGCGGCAATCTGGTGGGCGTGATCTCCAATGGCACGGCGGTGCTGGGCCTGGGCGACATCGGCGCGCTGGCCTCCAAGCCGGTGATGGAGGGCAAGGGCGTGCTGTTCAAGAAGTTCGCCGGCGTCGATGTGTTCGATATCGAAATCGACGAAAAGGACCCGCAAAAGCTGGTCGACGTGATTGCTGCCCTGGAGCCCACCTTCGGCGCCATCAACCTCGAAGACATCAAGGCACCCGAGTGCTTCTTCGTGGAGCGCGAGCTGCGCAAGCGCATGAACATTCCCGTCTTCCACGACGACCAGCACGGCACGGCCATCACCGTGGCAGCCGCCATGGTCAATGCGCTCAAGGTAGCGGGCAAGAAGATCGAAGAGGTCAAGCTGGTGGCGTCGGGTGCCGGTGCCGCGGCTCTGGCCTGCCTGAACCTGCTGCTGGAAGTGGGCCTGAAGCGCGAGAACGTGTTCGTGACCGACATCGCCGGCGTGGTCTATGAGGGCCGTACCGAGCTGATGGACCCGGACAAGGCACTGTTTGCCCAGAAGACCGAGTTGCGCACGCTGGGTGAGGTGATCGAGGGCGCCGACGCCTTCCTGGGCCTGTCCGCCGGCAACGTGCTCAAACAGGACATGGTCAAGAAGATGGCGGCCAGGCCCATCATCTTCGCGCTGGCCAACCCCAACCCGGAAATCATTCCTGAAGATGTGAAGGCGGTGCGCGACGATGCCATCATCGCCACGGGCCGCACGGACTACCCCAACCAGGTCAACAACGTCCTGTGCTTCCCCTACATCTTCCGTGGTGCGCTGGACTGCGGTGCGACCACCATCACCACCTCGATGGAGATCGCCTGCGTGCACGCGATTGCCGCGCTGGCCCAGGCCGAGCAGTCCGAAGAAGTGGCTGCCGCCTATGTGGGCGAGGTGCTGAGCTTCGGCCCCGAGTACCTGATTCCCAAGCCCTTCGATCCGCGCCTGATGCTGATCGTGGCACCCGCCGTGGCCCAGGCTGCGGCCGAAGCCGGTGTGGCCAAGCGCCCCATCCAGGACATGGATGCCTACCGCGAGCATCTGAAGACCTTTGTCTACGCCTCCGGCACCATGATGAAGCCCATCGTGCATGCCGCCAAAAAGGCCACCAAGAAGCGCGTGGCCTATGCCGAGGGCGAGGAAGAGCGCATCCTGCGCGCGGCCCAGATCGTGGTGGACGAACGCATTGCGCGCCCGACACTGATCGGCCGTCCCGCCATCATTGCCCAGCGCATCGAGAAGTTCGGCCTGCGCATGAAGGAAGGTGCCGACTACGACGTGGTCAATGTCGAGCATGACGAGCGCTACCGCGACTTCTGGCAGAGCTATCACCGCATGACGGAGCGCAAGGGCATCACCGCGCCCATCGCCAAGATCGAAATGCGCCGCCGCCTGACGCTGATCGGCTCCATGCTGCTGCACAAGGGCGAGGTCGATGGCCTGATCTGCGGTACCTGGAACAACACCAATGTGCACCTGAACTACATCGATCAGGTCATCGGCAAGCGCAGCGGCGTGGCCACCTATGCCTGCATGAACGGCCTGCTGCTGCCCGAGCGTCAGGTGTTCCTGGTCGACACCCACGTCAACTACGACCCCACGGCCGAGCAACTGGCCGAGATCACCATCATGGCTGCCGAGGAAATGATGCGTTTCGGCATCAAGCCCAAGGCTGCGCTGCTGAGCCACTCCAACTTTGGCTCCAGCAACCAGCCCAGCGCCATCAAGATGCGCCAGACTCTGGAGCTGCTGCGCGAGCAGGCGCCCTGGCTGGAAGTGGATGGCGAAATGCACGGCGATGTGGCTTTGGACGGCAAGGCCCGCGCCAAGCTCATGCCCAACAGCACGCTGCTGGGTGATGCCAACCTGCTGGTCTCGCCCAATATCGATGCCGCCAACATCAGCTACAACCTGCTCAAGCAGGCTGCTGGCGGCGGCATCGCCGTGGGCCCGGTGCTGCTGGGGGCTGCCAAGCCCGTGCATGTGCTGACTCCCAGCACCACGGTGCGCCGCATCGTGAACATGACGGCGCTGACCGTGGCCGACGCCAACGTCAGCCGTTAATCGCGCGCCAAAGCAAAAGCCCGCCTTGCAGCAAGCAGGGCGGGCTTTTTTGTGCCTTGCGGCGGGGCTTACCAGGTACGGCTGACGCCTGCGTCCACCGTGCCGAAGATTTCCACGCCGCCGGAGCCGCTGGAGCTGGAGGAGGCCGGCATGGTGCCGGAGCAGGCCGTCAGCGCCAGCGTGGCGGCGGCTGCGGCCAGGGAGAGCCATTTGCGCATCTGATTTCCTTGTCCGCATCCATTGCGGCTTGTGGCCCCATGGTAGCGGGCCCGGGATACCCTGCCGTAACAGCTTGTTATGCCTGAAATTGGGTTAAACCTATACAGGGAAAGCGTTTGCAGCTATCAAAGTTGATCAGGTCTCCAGATACAGCTTGGCCAGCCGCTCGCGCGCGGCGCCATCCACACCCAGCACCTGGCTCAGATAGCGGTCCACGCTCCCATGCTGGGCACGCACCACATCGACCGAGGCCATCAGGTAGGACGGCTGCACGCGCCACAGCGCATCCAGTGCCTCTTCGGACAGCTGGCCGTACATCTGGGCCGGGCGTTTGAAGTACTGATTGGTCAGCAGATAGTCTTCCATGATCTGCTCCTCGTCCACGCCCAGGGCCGTCAGCAGCAGGGCTGCGGCCCAGCCTGTGCGGTCCTTGCCGGCCGTGCAGTGAAAGACCAGCGGTGCATCGCTGAGCTGCAGCAGCGCGAGGAACTGTGCAAAGCGATTGCCGTACACGTTCACAAAGCTGCGATAGGTGTCATGCATCAGCTCCTCGGTATCGCGGCTGCTGAGTTTGCGGCCCTGCTCCATCATGGACTGGGCGCGCTGCACTACCGTGGGCTCGACGACCAGGGCATGGCGCTCGATCCTGGGCCAGTCATAGGAAAGATGCGCGCTTTCGCCTTCGCCGCGAAAGTCCGCGCTGCGGTGGATGCCCAGCTTTTGCAGCTGTTCCAGGTCCTGCTGCGTCAGATGCGCCAGATGGGCAGAGCGGTACAGCTTGCCCCATTGCAGGCGGCGGCCGTCCAGGCCCCGATATCCGCCCAGATCACGGAAATTGGAGGCTCCCGAGAGGGAGACTTGGCGCGCCGGGCGCTCCGTCAGCAGGTCGTGGTTCAGTTGCATATCACTGCTTATAGCGGATTGCAAAGACCCGTCCATGTCATCCGTGTTACCCGGGCGCGGCACCAGGAGCGTCGGCCCGGACGGAAAGCGCCGCATGCCCGGGACATGCGGCGCCGAACCTGCACTAGAGCCGTCTTGCGACAGTGTCTTGGCACTCAATGGCCGCTCGCACTGCCTCGCAGCATATGCTTGAGCAGCTTGCCGGTCGCGGTGCGCGGCAGCGTGTCACGGAACTCGAAGATGCGCGGAATCTTGTAGCGCGCCAGCTGCGGGGCCATGAACTCGCGCAGGGCCTCCTGCTCCAGCAACTTGCCGGGCTTGAGGGTCAGCACCGCCACCACGGTCTCGCCCCATTCGGGATGAGGGCGGCCGATGACGGCCACGTCCTGCACATCGGGGTGGGCGCAGAGCACGTCTTCCACTTCCTTGGAGTAGACGTTCTCGCCACCCGTAACGATCATGTCCTTGAGCCTGTCCACGATGTAGAGATAGCCGTCCGCATCCCTGCGCGCCAGGTCGCCGCTGCGATACCAGCCCTGGTCGTCTAGCACGGCGGCCGTGGCCTCAGGGCTGTCCAGATAGCCCTGCATCATGGCCGCGGAGCGCAGGCAGATCTCGCCCACCTCGTCGGGGCCGCACAGGCTGCCATCCAGGCGGCGCAGTTCCAGTTCCACGCCGGGTATGGTGCTGCGACCGATGGAGCCCGGCTTGGTCAAGGCTTCTTCGGGATAGAGCATGCTGCCCAGCGGGCCGGATTCGGTCATGCCATAGACTTGCATGAAGCGGTCGCTGCGATAGGCCTGGGCCAGCTTGCGAACCATCTCCGCGCCCAAGGGGCCGCCGCCATAGGTCCACAGTCGAATGGCGCTGAAGTCGTAGCTGGCCACATCCGGCACCACGGCCAGCGGGGCCAGAAAGGCGATCGGTGCGCCGAAGGTGAAGCTGATGCGCTCGCGCTGCAGCGTCTCCAGAAACTCCCTGGGCGCATATTCGCGCATCAGCACGGCGGTGCCGCCCATGAGCAAGGTGCCCAGAAACCAGTTGTTCAGTGGCGATGAGTGCCAGATGGGCATGGCGATCAGCGTGCGCTCCATGGGCGACAGCGAGGTGGCGGCGGCCGTGCACAGGGCTGCGTGGAAGACATTGGCGTGGCTGTGCAGGCAGCCCTTGGGCTGGCCCGTGGTGCCCGAGGTATAGAGGATTTCGGCCAGCGTTTCCGGTGCCGGATGGCCATGCTCGTCGTAGCAGGGGGTGGCCTGCGCCAGCAGCTCATCGAAGCAGTCCACGCCTTCGGCGGCAGAAGCCGTGCTCAGCCAGCGCAGTTCTGCCTCCGGCTGCAGTTCGGCCTGTACCGTTGCGATCAGCGATGCGCGCGCTCCATCCACAATGCACAGCCGTGCGCCTGAGTGGCGCAGTATGTAGGCAACTTCCGGGGCCTGCAGCTTGTGGTTGATGGGCACGACGGCGGCACCCAGCCGCCAGGCGCCGAATAGTGCGAATGCAAAGCCCGGGGTGTTGAAGCACAGCAGACCTAGCTTGTCGCCCTGGCGCACGCCTTGCGCGCGGAGCACGGCAGCGGCGCGATGGCTGGCCTCGGCCAGTGCGGCATAGCTCCAGTCCTGGCCGTCGGCGCGCAGGGCCAGTTTTTCGGGGCGCGTGCGCGCCTGCTGGTCGAGCAGGGAAATGAAATTCATCATGGCTGGCGTCCTCCTCAGCCGGTCCAGGCATTGCGCAGCAGGGCGGCCGGGTCGTTGCTGCCGCAGGCAACACCTGCCACCGGGCCCCAGTCCGGGTCGAAGCGGCTGCCGAGAAAGGCCGCAGCACTGTCGCTGCTTGCATGCTGCAGCATCAGCGTGGCTTGCACCGTGATGGCCAGGCGCTGGGTGAAGCGGCGAGCCTCGCGCTCCAGCTCCTGCGGAGGCAGGGTGACGGCCTGGCGCAGCTTGTCCACCTGCGCACGCAGCACGGCCTCTTCTGAACCGACTTCACGCAGATGGTCCAGCAGCAGATGGGCGTCTTCCGGGTTGCGGGCAATGGCGCGCAGCACATCCAGGCACATGACGTTGCCCGAGCCCTCCCAGATGGAGTTGACGGGGGCCTCGCGGAACAAGCGCCCCATGGGGCCGGTCTCCACATAGCCGTTGCCGCCGAAGACTTCCATGGCTTCGCCGGTGTAGCCCACGGCACGCTTGCAGTTCCAGAACTTGGCGGCAGGCGTGACGATGCGGCGCCAGGCCTGATCCAGGGCGTCTTCGGAGCCAAAGCGTGCAGCCAGATCCATGGCCAGCCAGGTGGCAGCTTCGGATTCCAGTGCCATGTCGGCGAGCAGGCCGGTCATCACCGGCTGTTCGGCCAGCGGCAGGCCGAAGGCATGGCGGTTGCGCGTGTAGTGCAGGGCCTGCACCAGTGCCTGGCGCATGAAGCCGGCACTGGACAGCGCGCAGTCCAGACGGGTGTAGGTGGCCATTTCGATGATGGTGGAAATGCCCCGCCCTTCCTGGCCGATGAGCACGCCCCAGGCGTTGTCGAACTCCACTTCGCTGCTGCTGTTGGAGCGGTTGCCCACCTTGTCCTTGAGGCGCTGGATGTGAATGGCGTTCTTGCTGCCGTCGGGCCGCCAGCGCGGCACGAAAAAGCAGGCGGGACCGCGTTCCTCGGTCTTGGCCAGCACCAGATGTCCGTCGCACATGGGGGCCGAGAAGAACCATTTGTGGCCGGTGATCAGGTATTCCTCGCCCCAGGGACCGCTGCTGCCCGATGGATTCAAGGCCACGGCACGCGTGGTGTTGCTGCGCACATCGCTGCCGCCCTGGCGCTCCGTCATGCCCATGCCCACGGTGATGGAACGCTTGCCCTCTGCGGGAATGTCGCGCGCGTCGTAATCGGTGGATTCCAGCAGCGGCCCCAGCACCGCATTGAGCTGGGGGTTGATACGCACCAGCGGAATGCTGGCCTTGGTCATGGTGGTCGGGCAACCCGAGCCGGACTCGATCTGGCTGTGCATGAACAGCGATGCACCATAGGCTGGCCAGGCCGTCTGCCGCTGGTCGGTGAAGGGCAGGTTGGAGATGCCGTTGCGCCGTGCAATCGTCATCATCTGGTGCCATGCGGGGTGAAAGCGCACCTGGTCGATACGGTCGCCCGAGGGCGAATGCGTGTGCAGCTCGGGCTCGAAGTGGTTGGCTTCTTCTGCGGCGCGCAGCGTGGCTTCGGCGCCATATTCCGCGCCCTGGCGTTGCAGCTCCGGGTCGCGCCACTGTGCGCCGCCGCGTGTCACGGCACGCTGCAGCACCGGGTCGCTGGTGTAGACGTTGTAGTCCTTGAGCTCCGGAGCCTGGTTATGGGGATGGATGCCAGTCATGATGTCTCCTCCTTCTGAGGTGGGTGGCCCTGTCCGCAGAGGGGCTCAGGGCGTTGTGATTTCTGGGGTACGCCAGGCAGGCGGTTCAGGAGGGCCGCTTCATGGTGCAGCTGGTGTCCAGGCTGGATGCCTGTGCGGAAACCGTGCTGACGGGCTTCCATCCCAGGCCCGTTCCTTCCTGGTCATGCACCACCGTCTTGCCGTCCACTTTTTCCCAGCTCAGCACATGGATGGGTTGCTGGGCCTGGTGGTCGCTCTTGCGCATTTCCACGGGGCCGTTGAGGCCTTCGAAGCGCATGCCCGACATCCTGGCCGCCACGGCGGCAGGTTCCACGGACTTGGCCTCGCGCATGGCCTGGGCCAGCATCAGCATGGCGTTGTGGCCCAGGCCGTTGATGAAGTCCTCGTTGAACTGGCGCTTGAAGCCCGGCAGCAGCGGGCTGCTCATCAGCGGCTCAGAGTTGGGGCTGAAGGCCGAGATCAGCTTGACCCGGCCCTGTCCAGCTGCACCCATGGCGCTGGGCACGCCGAAGTTGTTGCCGTTGAGGGTGTAGAAGTCCGCGCTCAGACCCGCTTCGCGAGCAGCCCGCACGATCAGCGCCAGATCGGCGCCGAAGTCCGCAGTGATGACGGCATCGGCCCCGGATTGCTTGATCTTGGCGATATAGGGGGAGTAATCCTTGACCTGGCCCAGCGGGTGGAGGTCATCGCCCACGATCTTCAGGTCGGGGCGCTTGGCCGCCAGCATGCTGCGTGCGGCGCGCGAGACTTCCTGGCCATAGGCATAGTTGGGGTTGAGCAGAAAGACCTGCTTCACCTGCTTTTGCCCGGCCAGATAGGAGGTCAGCGCGGCCACCTTCATGTCCGAATTCGCATCGGTGCGGAAGTGCCAGTAGCTGCACCTGGCATTGGTCATCTGCGGCGCCTGGGCCGCATAGTTCAGGTAGATGATTTCCTTGCCGGGGTTGCGACCGTTGTGCTTTTCGATGGCCTCCTGCAATGCCAGGCCCACGGCCGAGGAGCTGGCACCCTGCACCACATAGCGGATGTTCTGTCCGATGATGGAGTTGAGCAGGCTCAGCGCCTCCTGTGCGGAGAGGCGGTTGTCGAAGGGCACGATCTCGAACTTCACTGCACCGGCCCAGCCTTGTTCGTTGGCAAGCTTGGCGCTGTACTGGAAGCTCTTGAGTATATTCAGGCCCAATCCCGCCATGGGGCCGCTCATGGTATCCAGCGAGGCAATCTTCACTGTCGTGGCCGGCTGCGCGTGAACGAGTGATGCGCAGGCCAGAACCACTGCCGCCAGGGGAGTGGTAATACGAGGGTGCATGCTTGTCTCCGTCCTCTCATAAGGATTTTTTATTCGCCAGGCCGCAATGCACAATGGCATCGAGGTACCTGTCAAAAATTCTAGGAAACCGTGCAAAAAAGGTGTTCGGATTTGGCCAGCATGAAACCACGCACTCCTTCCACCGCGACAGCAGGGCGTCGCCGCCCTTTGCAGTCCCGCGCGCGGCAGACGTTTCAGGCCCTGCAGGACGCCTTTGTTCGGCTTTTGCTTGAGCGCAGTTACGCGGAAATCACCGTGCGCGAGATCGTCCTGGTGGCGGGCACAGGGCTGGGCAGCTTCTACGAGTATTTCTCGGGCAAGGAAGATCTGGCCAAGGTCTGCCTGCATCTGCGCTCCAAGTCGCTGCTGCTGGGCATTCGCGGCGTGACCGGCAGTCATTCGGGCCAGCCGCTGATGCAGATTGCCGAGGCGGTGATCGAGTCACAGTTGCAGGCGCACCGCGAGCGGGCAGATGAATGGGGTGCCCACTACCTGCTGGAGCGTCACTACTCCACTTCCGAGGCCTACCGCAAGATGTTCGAACGCTGTGTGGATGCCTGGGCCGCAGCCATAGAGCAGGCCGTCGATCTGCCCCCGGACTACCCGGTGCGCGATGCTGCACGGGTGAGCCAGTGCATTCTGTACGGCTTGTTCAATCACAGCTATCTGGCCGCCGATGCACCGCCGGATCTGGATTTGCTGCGCCAGCGCGCCAACACGGCCATATATGGCTATCTGAACGCCTTGCGCTGCGCTGCCTGAAATGAAAAAGACCGCCAGCGGCAAGCCGTGGCGGTCTCTGTGTGTCAGCTTGGCAGGGCTGGCGATCAGCTCACATGCTTGCCCACGATGCCGGCCAGCTCGAACATGCTGATCTGCTCCTTGCCGAACACCGGCTTGAGCTTGGCGTCGGCGTTGATGGCGCGCTTGTCCTTGGCATCCTGCAGGCCGTTGGCCTTGATGTAGTCCCAGAGCTTCTTGATCACGTCGGGGCGCGAGGTCGGCTCGCTGCCGATCACGGCGGCCAGGTCGGCGCTGGGCTTGAGCGTGGCGCTCACGGTGCGGGGCTTCTTCACCGCAGCGGTCTTGGTCGTCGCCTTGGTCGCTGTCTTGGCGGCGGTCTTCTTGGCTGCCGTGCCTGTCTTCTTGGCGGCAGCCGTCGTGGTCTTGGCCGCTGCAGCGCCAGCCGTCTTGCGCGCCGGGTATTTGCCTTCGCGCTGCTCGAACTCGAAGTTCACCTTGCCCGCTGCGCCATCCCAGACCAGGAAGGCCTTGAAGTTGCGGCGCGTGCGGTTGGAGACGAACTTCTCCAGCAGATCGGTCTTGCCGGTCTGCAGCAGCTTGCTCATCTGCTCGCGCTCTATGGGCTGCTGCAGAATGATCTGGCCGCTCTTGAAGTCACAGCTGGGCGTGGTCTGGGCCAGCGTGGGCACGGCCTTGGAGCAGACATAGTTGGCGCCATGCTCGAACACGGGCGAGCCGCACTTGGGGCAGGGGCCCAGGCTTTGCTGGTGGGCAAAGTCCACGATCTCGCCCGTGTCCTCGGAGTCCTTGTCGTCGCCGAAGTCGAATTCCAGCTTGAAGTTGCTGTTTTCCTCGTCACGCACGATGGCGACCTCGGCCACAAACGGCCAGCCGGCCTTGGAGCGGAAGCCTTCCAGCGGGCCGATACGGCGCTCGCGCAGCAGTTGCTCGGCCTCGGCCGTCTCGAAGGTGCGGCCGGCCGGCGATTTGGTGAACGAGAAGCCGCAGCCTTCGCTGGCACCATTGGCGCCTGTGCAGGCATAGCGGCGGTAGTTTTCCTTGACCACGCCGCCGCAGTTGGGGCAGGGTGTGGAAAGCGTCGCATAGTCGCCGGGAATTGTGTCGCGGTCGTATTCCTTGGCCTTCTTGACCAGCTTCTCGGTCATGGCCTGGATCTGCTGCATGAAGGCTTCGCGCGAGAGCTGGCCTTTTTCCATCTGCGACAGCTTGAATTCCCATTCGCCGGTCAGGTCGGCACGGCACAGCTCCTCGACTTCCAGGCCGCGCAGCAGCGTCATCAGCTGGAAGGCCTTGGCCGTGGGGATCAGCTCGCGGCCTTCGCGCAGCATGTACTTTTCCGTCAGCAGGCCTTCAATGATGGCCGCGCGCGTGGCTGGCGTGCCCAGGCCTTTTTCCTGCATGGCTTCGCGCAGCTCGTCGTCGTCGATCTGCTTGCCGGCGCCTTCCATGGCTCCCAGCAGCGTGGCTTCGGAGTAGCGTGCCGGCGGCTTGGTCTTGAGGCCCTTGACATCGGCGTGGTGGGTGCGCGGCTGCTCGCCGGGCTGCACGGCCACCAGGGGCTGGCCCTTGTCGCCTTCCTTGGCGTCCTCCACCTCGTTGGCGGCTTCCTTGCCGTAGATGGCCAGCCAGCCCGGCTTGACCAGCACCTTGCCCTCGGTCTTGAAGCTGTGCTGCTCCACCTTGCTGATGCGCGTGGTGACCTGGTATTCGGCGCTGGGGAAGAACACGGCCATGAAGCGGCGCACGACCAGGTCGTACAGCTTCTGTTCGGCTTCCGACAGGCCGGAGGGGGCCTGGGTGGTCGGGATGATGGCAAAGTGATCCGACACCTTGCTGTTGTCGAACACGCGCTTGGTGGGGCGGATGTAGTTGTCGTTGATGGCCTGCTGGGCAAACGGCGCCAGATGGCGCATGCCGCTGGTGGCCAGCATGTCGAAGGTCTGCTTGGCGACGGGCAGATAATCCTCGGGCAGGGCGCGCGAGTCGGTACGCGGGTAGGTCAGGGCCTTGTGACGTTCGTACAGGCTTTGCGCCAGCGCCAGCGTGGTCTTGGCCGAGAAGCCGAACTTGCCGTTGGCCTCGCGCTGCAGGCTGGTCAGGTCGAAAAGCAGGGGCGATGCCTGCGTGGTGGGCTTGCTTTCCTCGGTGACGGTGGCCGGCTTGCCCTGGACGGCTGCGGCAATCGCTTCGGCCTCGGCCTTGTTCCACAGGCGGTCGGCCTTGGCCTCGGCATCGTCCGATTTCTTCCACTGCGGGTTGAACCACTTGCCCAGGTACTGGCCGGCCTGGGCGTCGAAAGTGCCGTGCACTTCCCAGTAGTCGCGGCTGACGAATTTGCGGATCTTTTCCTCACGCTCCACCACCAGGGACAGGGTGGGCGTCTGCACGCGGCCCACGGTGGTCAGGAAGAAGCCGCCGTCGCGCGAGTTGAAGGCCGTCATGGCGCGCGTGCCGTTGATGCCCACCAGCCAGTCGGCTTCGGAGCGGCTGCGCGCGGCGCTGGCCAGGCCTTGCATCTGCTGGTCGCTGCGCAGATTGTTGAAGCCGTCGCGAATCGCCTGCGGCGTCATGGACTGCAGCCACAGGCGCTTGACGGGTTTGCCCAGGCCCCCTTTGGCGCCGCCCGCGTATTGCTCGATCAGGCGGAAGATCAGCTCCCCCTCGCGGCCCGCGTCACAGGCGTTGATGAGTTCGGTCACATCCTTGCGCTTGGCCTGCTTGACCACGGCGTTCAGGCGGGTCTTGGTCTTGTCCACGGGCTTGAGGTCGAAGCGCGGGGGAATGACCGGCAGATTGGCAAAACTCCATTTGCCGCGCTTGACGTCGAATTCTTCGGGCGCCTGAATCTCCACCAGGTGGCCGACCGCACTGGTCACCACATAGCTGTCGGATTCGAAATAGTCATCGTGTTTTTCGAACTTGCCTGCCACCGGGGTCAGCGCACGGACGATGTCCTGTGCGACAGAAGGCTTCTCTGCAATCACCAGGGTTTTAGTCATTGTGTGTTCTCGTCGTCATTAACCACCTGAACCCGAATCAAAACTCAGGCTCATACAATTCGCTTCTCACGCGCGCGCATGCGCACATGTGTGCATATTCAAAGTATCAGAGAAAACATGCCCCGCACATCACTGGCCTCTTCAACCGGCCGCCGCATCCAGACCCGGCGCTCCGGCGTTCATGGCAAAGGCGTTTTCGCCGCGCAGGATATTGCGGAAGGCGAAACCATTATTGAGTACGTGGGTGAAGTGATTGACTGGCAGGAGGCGCAGGATCGTCATCCGCATGATCCCAGCCAGCCCAATCACACTTTTTACTTTCAGGTCGACGATGAGCGGGTGATAGATGCCACGCACAAGGGCAACTCCTCGCGCTGGATCAACCACAGCTGCGCGCCCAACTGCTACACCGACGAGATCGACGGTCGCGTCTATATCGTGGCGCTGCGCAATATTGCAGCGGGCGAAGAACTGAACTACGACTACGGCCTGATGGTGGAAGAGCGCTATACGGCCAAGCTCAAGGCTGAATATGCCTGCTACTGCGGCGCTGCGAACTGCCGCGGCACCATGCTGGCGCCGAAAAGGGGCTGGAAACCTCCGATGCCTCACGGCACCCCCTGAGCGGCTTTGCCTAGGCGGCCCCGCCGCTTCCCCCTCTCTCGCTTCGCGGGAGGGGGACGATGCCATCGCTGCGGGATGGCCCTGGCTTGGCGTCTCTGGTGTGGGCCGCGTCAGTTTTTTGTCTTGCGTTGCGCCAGTTTTTAGATTTGGATAGATAGAAATGACTCAGCCGATTCACTGGAATGCCGAAGCCTTGTGGGAAGCCATTGCACCGCAGTTGCCGGGCTTCACGGTCGAGGTGCTGCCGACCATCGATTCCTCAAATACCGAAATCATGCGCCGCGCGCGCGACGGGCTGACGGATCCGGTGCTGCTGATTGCCGAGCAGCAAACCCAGGGCCGAGGCCGCCTGGGCCGAAACTGGGTCAGCGGCGTCGGTGATTCGCTGATGTTCTCGCTGGGCCTGCCGCTGGCACCGCGCGACTGGTCGGGGCTGTCATTGGCGGTGGGTGTGAGCGTGGCCGAGAGCCTGCAGCCCCAGCTTCCCGCTGCGGGGGGCGCGCCCAAGATCGGCATCAAATGGCCCAACGATCTGTGGCTGGAGGGCGACCGCAAGCTGGCCGGCATTCTGATCGAGACCGCCAGCTTTGTCGGCGGCCAGCAGCACGATATGACGGCCCCGCGCTATGTGGTGATCGGTATCGGCATCAATGTTCGCCCCCGTGCCGGTGACGGCATGCGCACGGCCCCGGCCTGCCTGCAGGAGCTCGATGCCGCACTGGACGCGCCCACGGCCCTGGCCTGCATATTGCCCAATCTGGTGGCCGAGGTGCAGAGCTTTGCCCTGCATGGCTTTGCTCCGCTGATGCAGCGCTTTGCCCAGCGCGATCTGCTGGCCGGACGCGAGGTGAATCTGAGCGACGGCACGAGCGGCATGGCTCAGGGTGTGGCTGCCGATGGCGGCTTTCTGGTGCGTACCGCGACCGGGCTGCAAGCCGTGACCAGTTCTGAAATCAGCGTGCGTCCGGCTGGCAGCCCGCTGCAGGCTTGAAATGAAGCACCTCCTGAGGCGCTTTGCGCCTTCCTCCTCTCTCTACGCGCTGCGCGCCAGGGCAGAAGGACGCAGCCCTCGCTGCGGGGCGGCGGGGCCGCCCAGGACCTTGCCCGGCTGCCCGCGAGCGGCTGCAGCCCATGGATAACTGATGTGAGAAACCTATGCTGAGAATCGTTTTTCTGCTCTTGCTGCTGGGCAACGCGGGCTACTACATGTGGAGCCACGGCTATCTGGCCGGCATGGGGCTGACACCGGAGTTGCAGTCCGAGCCGCAGCGCCTTCAGGAGCAGATCAGGCCGGATTCCCTGGTGCTGCAACAGCCCGAAGCGGCACAAGCTCCGGCCACCGAACCCGCAAAGACGGCGGAGCCGGAGCCCGAAGCGCCTGCCGTGGACGACAGCGCACCGCCTGCTGCTCCCGAAAGCAAGTCGGATGGCAAACCCGAGGCTGTCACTGCCGCGGCCAGGGAAAGCAAGGACGGCAAGGACACAAAGGATGCCAAGACAGCCATCAAGGAGCCCGAGGCCTGCTATCAGGCCTCAGGTATCGAAGAGGCGCAGGCCGACAGCATTCGCCGCGCGCTGGCGGGCAAATCCAAGAGCGATTGGGAGCTGGTGGCCAGTCATCAGGGCGGGCGCTGGATGGTCTATATGGGCAAGTTCCCCGACGCCGAATTCATGGACCGCAAGCGCGGCGAGCTGCGCCTGATGAATATCGACTTCGACCGCGCCGGCGGCAGTTTCGAGCCCGGTCTGTCGCTGGGGCGTTTTTCGACGGAAGAAGCCGCCCAGCGCCAGCTGGCCACTTTTGCGCGCCAGGGCGTGCGCACCGCGCGCGTGGTGCAGGAGCGCCCCGATGTGACGACCTATGCGTTGCGTCTGCCCAAGGCCACGCCGACCTTGCGCAACGAAGTGGCGGCGCTGGCTGGCAAGAATCTGTTGCCCAAGGCCTTGCAGGCCTGTGCCAAGTAATTTTCGTAGCTGCTATCGCAAGAAAGGCCTGCATTTGCAGGCCTTTTATATTGGAAAACCAGTTGCAACGGGCGCAACCAGCTCCTGTTTTAGTCCAGATGAATATTGGCGACAGCGGCCAGCTTCTTCATCTTGGCCACTTCGCTGGCGATCTGCTTGGTGAAGTCGGCGCTCGATGTGCCCGAGGAGTACAGGCCTTGAGCAGCCATGCGCTGCTTGACGGCGGGGTCCTTGAGTGCGGCAATGATGGCTTTTTGCACACGTTCCACTTGTGCGGCGGGCGTGTTCTTGGGGGCCACCAGGCCGAACCAGGAAGGCTCGTTCAGATCGGGGTGACCGGCCTGCGCATAGGTCTGCACATCGGGCAGCACGTCCAGGCGTTCATGCCAGGACACGGCCAGGGCGCGCACCTTGCCCGACTTGATATGGGGCAGGGACGAGTTCACCTGGTCGAAGTAGACCGGCACCTGGTTGCCCAGCACGTCGTTGATGGCCGGTGCAGAGCCACGGTAGGGAATGTGGTGCATTTCGGTGCCCGTGCTCTTGAGGAACTGGGCGCCCCACATATGGCCGATGGTACCGTTGCCGGGGGTGGCATAGGACACCTTGCCGGGGTTGGCCTTGAGGTAGGCCACAAACTCGGCAAAAGTCTTCACGGGAATCAGCTTGGGGTTGATCACCAGCACGCCGGGAGCCTTGACGATCTCGGTCACGCCCACGAAGTCGTTGATCGCGTCGTAGGGCAGCTTCTTGAACACGGCGGGGTTCACGCCATGGGTGGACAGCGTGGCGATACCGAAGGTCACGCCATCGGTGGCGCGAGCCACTTCGGCCATGCCGATGGAGCCGCCGGCACCGGCCTTGTTTTCAATCACCACGGCCTGGCCGCCCAGCAGCTTGATCAGCACGTCCTGCATGTTGCGGGGCACCATGTCGGTAGGTCCGCCAGCGGGGAAGGGCACGACGATGCGCAGAGGACGCGATGTGTCCTGCGCCATGCTCATGCCGGAGAAAGAAGAAGCGGCTGCGGCCGCAGCGGCGGTGTAGATGAATTGACGTCGTTGCATCAAAAAGCTCCCGGGATCCAGTGATTCCAAATTGTTGTCTTGCGCAGCGCAACTAGCGACTCTTCAGACAACCCATGATCGAATTGATTCTAGGGTAAGCGAGAACTTGCCAGATACGCAGTTTCCGTTACGGGAATCGGGGCAAGCGGGCGCAAAGCCAAGCCTGGCGCGGTTTTTCAGCCTTGGCTGGCACCGAATTGGTGCATTTTTAGGTTGCGCTTCACTGCTGTCCCGGCATGGCCTTGAAGCGCACGGTAAACAGCGCCCCCGGTGGGGCATGACCGGGCCTGGCATCCTGCAGCAGCACTTGCGCCCCATGCTGACGGGCGATTTCCATGACGATGGGCAGGCCCAGACCGGAGCCGTCGGCTTCGGAGCCCAGTGCCCGGTAAAAGGGCTGGAAGATCAGTTCGCGCTCGCCCAGCGGTACGCCGGGGCCGGAGTCCTCGACCTGCAGCAGCAGGATCTGGCCGAAATGATCGGCCTGCACGCGCACGGTGACCATGCCTGGCTGTTCGCTGGTCGATGGTGTGTAGTTGATGGCGTTGTCCACCAGATTGCGCACCAGCTCAGTCAGCAGCGTGGCATTGCCGTTGAGCCAGACGCCGGGCGTGCTGGCACCGGCACCCTCGTAGCCCAGGTCTATGTGCTTGTCCATGGCGCGCGGCAGGCAGTCCTGCACCACGTCGGTGACGATGCGCACGAGGTTGCAGCCCTGCATGGCGGGCACGGCGCTCTCGGCCCGTGCCAGTGCCAGCAGCTGGTTGACAGTATGCGTGGCACGCATGCTTGAGCGGCCGATCTGCGCCAGCGAGCGTTTGAGATCTTCGGTATTGGTGCCCTCGCGTTGGGCCAGGTCGGCCTGCATGCGCAGGCCTGCCAGCGGGGTCTTGAGCTGGTGGGCCGCATCGGCCAGAAAGCGTTTCTGCGTGGCGATGGAGTCGTGCAGGCGCTGCAGCAGATCGTTGACCGAATCGACCAGCGGCACCACCTCCAGCGGCACATCCTTGTGATTGATGGGCGAGAGATCTTCGGGCTTGCGCGCGCGTATGCGTTCTTCGAGCCGGTGCAGCGGCTTGATGCCGCGCGCCAGCGCCAGCCAGACCAGCAGGGCGGCCAGCGGCAGGATGACGAACTGCGGCAGCATCACGCCCTTTATGATTTCCGTGGCCAGCACGCTGCGCTTTTCGCGTGTTTCCGCGACCTGCACCAGGGCGTTGGGCTCGCCGGGCAGGGGCATGCGCACCCAGATATAGGCCACGCGCAGATCGATGCCCTTGTATTCCTCATCGCGCAGCAGCACCGAGCCGGTGGGCGTGTCCTCGTCGACGGCGGGTGGGCGGGGCAGGTCGCGCTCGCCGGCCAGATATTCGCCCCTGGTGCCGCTGACCTGGAAGAACACCGTGTCCGATTCATCGGCGCGCAGGATCTCGCTGGCCGACTGCGGCAGATTGAACTGCACCTTGCCGCGCTGAACGATGACCAGCTGGGCCAGGGCCTGGGCGTTGTACTCCAGCGCGCGATCGAAGGGCTTGTTGGCCAGGCCCTGGGCCACCAGCCAGGTCAGCGCCAGGCTCACGGGCCAGAGCAGCAGCAGTGGCGTGAGCATCCAGTCGAGGATCTCGCCAAAGAGGGATCGCTGCTCACGCTGAAAGATTTTCATGCTTGTAAAACTGGCGTATTCCAACTCAGGGATGGCCAGCAAGGGCCGCCCCGCAGCAAAGGCCATCGTCCCCTCGGGGGAAGCGGCGGGGCCGCCTAGGCGCAGCCGCTCAGGGGGGAGCTATCTTTTCCAGGCAATAACCGAGGCCGCGCACGGTGGCGATGCGGATCGGGCCTTTCTCGATTTTCTTGCGCAGGCGGTGGATATAGACCTCGATGGCATTGTTGCTCACCTCCTCGCCCCATTCGCATAGACGCTCCACCAGCTGGTCCTTGCTGACCAGACGGCCTGCGCGCTGCAGCAGCACCTCCAGCAGGCCCAGCTCGCGCGCCGACAACTCCACCATCTTGCCGTCGATGGTGGCGACCCGGCCGGTCTGGTCATAGACCAGCGGGCCGTGCTTGATGGTGGAGCTGGCGCCGCCCATGCCGCGACGCGTGAGGGCGCGCACGCGCGCTTCCAGCTCGGACAGCGCAAACGGCTTGGCCATGTAGTCGTCGGCACCATAGTCCAGGCCCTGTACGCGCTCTTCGATCGAATCGGCGGCCGTGAGAATCAGCACCGGCAGCGCATCGCCGCGCCCACGCAGGCGCTTGAGCACTTCCAGGCCGTGTACCTTGGGCAGGCCCAGATCGAGAATCAGCAAATCGAATTCGCTGCTGGTCAGCAAGGCGGTATCGGCCTCGCTGCCATTGGCCACATGGCTGACGACGGCGCCCGAGCTGCGCAGCGTGCGCAGCAGGCCGTCTGCCAGCACCTGGTCGTCTTCGGCAATCAGTATGCGCATGTGTGTCTCCTGCTTGTTATGTGTGCCTGTTTGCACTTTTGCTGCCATTGTAGGGATGGCCCATGGCTGTTCGGGGCAATTCTCGACAGCCGCTTACAGGTGTCGAATCTCAGTAGCCTTCGGCATAGGCTTCCAGGCCCAGCGCGACCACGGTGGCCACATCCGCTCCCACGGCTTCACGAAACTCGGCCTCGGCCTGGCTTACGGCGTCGTGAAAAGCCTGCAACCAGGCCAGACCGGCATCGGTGAAGCGTACGCGCCTGGCGCGCGCATCATGCGGGTCGGTCTCGCGCGTGACCAGGCCCCAGGCTTCGCACTGCGTCACCAAGTCGGCCATGGCCTGTTTGGTCATACCGGCCTTGTCGGCCAGATCGGTGAGCCGGTCGCCTGCCAGCGACAGATGGCGTGTGATGTGGATATGGGCTGCCCCCACCTTGTCGCGCGCCGCCAGGTTGGATAGCGCCAGCGGCACCTCCACTGCGCGCGCCATGAGCTGCAGCACGCGCGCATCGAAGCGGCGCATGGCATGGCCGAGCAAACGGCCCAGATGGGTCTGGCGCCAGGCATCGGCGGGCGGGGTGACGTGGGCTATTTCTGACATGGATAAATAGTAAGGCAAACTGACTAAATATTTCAATAAATATGCAGTATTGGCCTCTAAACTACTGTTCAAGCATCCAGCCTGAATGCAAAAACAGGACTGGCCACAGACAGTCATTCACCTACTCCGGAGCCTGATATGAACGCTATCGCCAAGACCAACGACGCCAACAGCGAAAAAGCCAAAGCCCTGGCTGCAGCCCTGGCCCAGATCGAAAAGCAGTTCGGCAAGGGCACCATCATGAAGCTCGGTGAAGGTGAAGCCATCGAAGACATTCAGGTCGTCTCCACCGGCTCTCTGGGTCTGGACATCGCTCTGGGCGTAGGTGGTCTGCCCCGTGGTCGCGTGATCGAAATCTACGGTCCCGAATCCTCGGGCAAGACCACGCTGACGCTGCAGGTCATTGCCGAGATGCAGAAGCAGGGCGGCACCTGCGCCTTTATCGACGCCGAACATGCGCTGGACACCAGCTACGCCCAGAAGCTGGGCGTGAACCTCAGCGACGTGCTGATCAGCCAGCCCGACACCGGTGAGCAGGCCCTGGAAATCTGCGACAGCCTGGTGCGCTCGGGTGCCGTGGACCTGATCGTCATCGACTCGGTGGCCGCCTTGACGCCCAAGGCCGAAATCGAAGGCGAGATGGGCGACGCCCTGCCCGGCCTGCAGGCCCGCCTGATGAGCCAGGCCCTGCGCAAGCTGACGGCCACCATCAAGAAGACCAACTGCATGGTCATCTTCATCAACCAGATCCGCATGAAGATCGGCGTGATGTTCGGTTCGCCCGAGACCACCACCGGCGGCAATGCGCTGAAGTTCTATGCCTCCGTGCGTCTGGATATCCGCCGCACCGGCACCATCAAGAAGGGCGACGAGGCCATCGGCAACGAAACCAAGGTCAAGGTCGTGAAGAACAAGGTCTCGCCCCCCTTCAAGACGGCAGAGTTCGACATTCTGTTTGGTGAAGGCATCAGCCGCGAAGGCGAGATTCTGGACATGGGCGTGAACGCCAAGATTCTGGAAAAGAGCGGTGCCTGGTATGCCTACAACGGCGAAAAAATCGGCCAGGGCCGCGACAACTCGCGTGAGTTCCTGCGCGAGAACCCCGCGCTGGCCATCGAAATCGAAAACAAGGTGCGCGATAGCCTGGGCATCAAGCTGCTGCCTGTGGAAGGTGCAGCGGCTGCCGAAGCCAAGCCTGTCAAGGGCGGCAAGGGCAAGGTGGACAAGGACGGAGTGATTGAAGGCTGATTCTTCCCTGAGGCGCTATGCGCCTTTCGCGAAAGGGGACGACATCCTCGCTGCGATGCGGCCCTTGCTTGATGTCCCTGGCTTGGTGAGCGCCAGTGTTTGAGTGCGGGCCTCATTGCTCAAAAGGTTTGCCATCTTTGCGCAGGTTCGTCCTGCGCCTTTTTGTTTCTGGAGATGTGTCGTGAGCTTTGCCAAGCTTTCACTCAAAGGCCGAGCCCTGAAGCTGCTGGGGCAGCGCGAGCATTCGCGGCTGGAGCTGCAGCGCAAGCTGGCGCCTTATGTGGAAGAGGGTGATGACCTGCAGGCCATTCTCGACGAGCTGGAAAAGCGCGGCTTCATCAGCGTGCAGCGGGTGGTGGATTCCGTCATTCACAGCAAGTCCAGTCGCTTTGGCACGGCGCGGCTGGTGCAGGAGTTGCGCAGCAAAGGGCTGGACGATGAAGTGGTGCGCAACGCGAGCGACCAACTGCGCGATACCGAGCTGGAACGCGCCCGCGAGCTGTGGCGCAAGCGCTTTGGTACGCCGCCTGCCGATATCAAGGAAAAAGCCAAGCAGCTGCGCTTCATGGCTTCGCGCGGCTTTTCTTCTGCCGTGGCATCGCGGGTTTTGCGCGAAGCTCCATACTCGGCGTTCGACGAAAGTGATGACGCGGGCTGAGAACTGCACGTAGCCGGCGACCGTTTGACTCCGTGATGGAAAGGACAATGCATGCCCTCAACTGCCTCGAATTCTGATACTCCGTCCGCATTGCGCGTGGGTCTGAGTGCCGGCAAATCGCTGCTGGGCGGCCTGATGCTGGGTGCCTTGCTAGCCCTGGTGCTGGGCTGCGGCGCGGCCGTGTTCTATTTCTCCCGCCTGATGGCCGATCCTGGCCAAGGCATTCATGCCTCGGCACATACCGGCATCTACGGCGCCGTGATCAGCCTGCTGATGTCGCCCCCGTTGCTGGTGGCCGTGGTGCTGATCTTCATCATCCCCGCCTACCTCATGGTCGGTCTGCAGCTGGGCCGCGCCCGCGCGGCAGGCAAGCTGGTGGCGCGCTACGGCCAGGGCCTGGCCGAGCGTCTGGCGGCCATGCTGGCACAGCGCATCGAGGCCCTGCCCAGTGCCCATCAGGCCCTGCACAAGGCGGCCGACCTGCTCACCGTGGGCGCGGCGATGGAGCATCTGCAGCCCTGGGTGGGCAACGGGCGTGCCGTGCAGTTCGTGGTGCGCAGCGTGCTCAATCGCCTGCCGCTGGCCGACCTGCTCGAGGAATGGGGCCACACGCGCGCCCAGTGGGGCAGCGAAGGCGGCAAGGACGATCCGGCGCTGCGCGCCTTTCTGGGCGCCCGCATCCAGGAGATGCTGCAGGCTCTGACCGAGCCGCCCTGGACGCTGCTGTGGATCTTGCTGGCCGGGCATGCCGCCGTGCTCGGCTTGGGCATCTGGCTGACGGTCTGAGGGCCCGGGCGGGCGCGGTGCCGGCCTAATCCCGGCTGCTGCGCGTTGCCCACCAGCAGACCAGCGAACCCAGCGTTACCAGTGCCACGCCTTGCCAGAAGCTCCAGCCCGGCAGCACCTGCAGCAGGGCGCTGGCCATCAGCGCCGAGAGCACGGGCGTGAAATAGGACGCCGCAGCCAGCAGGGCCAGCTTGCCATGCTGGATGCCGTGCTCCCAGCAGCTGTAGCCCAGTGCCGTGAGCGCCCCGACCAGCAAGACCTGGCCGGCGGTCGGCCAGGTCCAGAGCATGGGCTGTGGCTCGCCCAGCATCAGCCATTTGAGCCACAGTGCGATGGCAGTCCAAGTCACGAACAGGCCTACGGCGTTGAAGCCTGCGCCATAGCGGCGCGCCAGCAGCGAGTAGGTCGGCCAGAGCAGGGCGGCCGCAAAACCCATGCCATAGGCCAGCGGGTTGCCCAGCACATGGCTCCACATGACCGGCAGGCTGAAGCTGTCGCCGCCCAGCACGCGCGCCAGACCCCACAGGCAGATCAGCACGCCTGGCCACAGCCACCAGCGAGCCGCCTGCTGGCCGCACAGCACAGCCAGCACGATGGTGAGGCTGGGCCAGAGATAGTTGATGAGCCCGATTTCCATGGCCTGGCTGCGGTCGTGGGCCAGGCCCACGGCTACGGACAGGCAGATTTCATAGACCACGAACAGCAGGCCGCAGCCCCAGAGATAGGCAGGGTGCATGCTGCGCCAGCGTGCCAGCTCGCGCCAGCCTTTGCGCCCGCGTGCTGCGGCAATGCAGATGGCGGCCATGGTGTAGAGGCAGGCCGCGCCGCCGACGGCGCCCAGCGGCTCGGCCACGGCACGCATCAGGCCCACGGTGCAGCTCCAGCAGAGCACGGCCAGCAGGCCGATGAGCGTGGCACGCCGGGCGGCGGCTTCAGTGGGGTTCATGAGGATGCGCTTTTAAAACAGGAGCTCTGTGCGCAATATAGACAATGATTCGATGCATCTTCTGCATTGAACTCCTTGGCTGAAGAGCGCTGCAAGCTATTGATTTTATTGTTTGTCCGGAGCGGGGCCAAGTGCTGATCGTCGCCGCGAAGTCAATAAAAAACGGCCCTTAGGGCCGTTTCAGCAGATGCGGGGCGTGTTCAGAGACCCAGCATGATCTGCAGGTTCTGCACGGCGGCGCCGCTGGCACCCTTGCCCAGATTGTCCAGACGCGCGATCAGCACGGCCTGGCGGTATTGCTCGTTGGCAAACACGCGCAACTCCAGCTTGTTGGTATTGGCCAGGGTGTCGGCGGCCAGCTTGTTGTCGTCCGTGGGCGGCAGCACGCTGACCCAGTTGGCGCTGGTGTTGGTCTGGGCGTAATGGCTGGCCAGTGCATCGTGCAGGTCGGCGGCCTTGGGTGCGCCGGGCAGCAGATCCAGGTGCAGCGGCAGCTGCACCAGCATGCCCTGGGCAAAGTTGCTCACGGCGGGGATGAACACGGGGCGGCGGGTCATGCCGGTGTAGTGCAGGATTTCGGGAATGTGCTTGTGCGACAGGCCCAGCGCGTAGGCCTCGTAAGGGGCGGCATCACCGCCTTCATAGGCTTCGATCATGGTGCGGCCGCCGCCGGTGTAGCCGGACACGGAGGGCAGGCTCACGGGGTAGTCGGCGGGAATCAGGCCGGCAGCCACCAGCGGTGCCAGCAGGGCGATGGCGCCCGTGGCGTAGCAGCCGGGGTTGGAGACGCGGGTGGCGTTCTTCACTGCGTCGAGCTGGCCGGCACGCAGTTCTGGGAAGCCGTAGACCCAGCCTGCGGCCGTGCGATGGGCGGTGGAGGCGTCGATGATCTTGATGGCGCGGCCGGTTTCGGCGGTGATGGAGTCCACCATGGCTGCCGTTTCACGGGCGGCATCGTCATGCAGGCAGAGGATGACCAGATCCACACCGGCAATCAGAGAGCGTTTGGCGGCCGGGTCCTTGCGCAGTGCGGGGTCGATGCTGACCAGTTCCACACCTGCAAAATCGACCAGACGATCACGGATCTGCAGACCCGTGGTTCCTGCTTCTCCGTCAATAAAGACTTTTGCCATTGCATTTTCTCCTGCACCGGCGCGCGCATTTCTTGGTTTCTATGCCGCTGCCTGCGGCACCATTGCCGCTTTCCGAGCGGTGATTGTCCTTGAATCTCGTCAGGGATGTGCACTGCCTGTCTTTTAGGCAAGTCCTGCGCGAATGGCCCAGTAGACGTAGCAGCTATTCGCGGTTGTCAGCACATTGCCAGCCGCTGCTTCAATGTCCTTAACTCGTATATAAGACATAAGAAAGTTGCGGGAAGAAAAGATATCGTGTAGGAATAATTTCCCTAAAGAATTCAAGGCATTGCAGCTGTTTCAGGAACACGACAAAGTTGCGTGAAATTGTGGATTCTGCGCATGTTCAGGTGTCGTTTTGCGCGGTGCAGCATGGTACATTCCTGCTCGCCATGTCATATGAACCCGATGGCCAGGCTCCCCCGAGTCGGTGGCAAGCGGGTATTTCCCCTCAGTTCAGAGAGACAAAGTCATGAAGATTCATGAATACCAAGGCAAGGAAATCTTGCGCCAATTTGGTGTGCCCGTTCCCCGTGGCATTCCTGCGTTTACCGTGCAAGAGGCTGTTGAAGCAGCCCAGAAGCTGGGTGGACCCGTGTGGGTGGTGAAGGCCCAGATCCACGCTGGTGGCCGCGGCAAGGGCGGCGGCGTGAAGGTTGCCAAGTCCATCGAGGACGTGCAAAAGCTGTCCGAGCAGATCCTGGGCATGCAACTGGTGACTCACCAGACCGGCCCTGAAGGTCAGAAGGTTCGCCGCCTGTACATCGAAGACGGCGCCGACATCAAGAACGAACTGTATGTGTCGCTGGTGACTGACCGTGCCACGCAGAAGGTTGCCCTGATCGCTTCCAGCGAAGGCGGCATGGACATCGAGGAAGTGGCTCACTCCACTCCCGAAAAGATCATCACCGAGATGATCGACCCCCTGACCGGCATCACCGAAGCGCAATCGCGCAAGGTGGCAGCTGCCATCGGTCTGGAAGGCAAGTCCGTGGACCAGGCCGTGGATCTGTTCGCCAAGATCTACAAGTGCTATATGGACACCGACGCGTCGCTGGTGGAAATCAACCCCCTGAACTGCGACTCCAAGGGCGACCTGATGGCCCTGGACGCCAAGTTCAACTTTGACCCCAACGCCCTGTTCCGTCACCCCGAAATCGTGGCCTTCCGCGATCTGGACGAAGAAGACGCTGCCGAAATCGAAGCCTCCAAGTTCGATCTGGCCTACATCTCCCTGGACGGCAACATCGGCTGCCTGGTGAACGGCGCCGGTCTGGCCATGGCCACCATGGACACCATCAAGCTGTTCGGCGGCGAACCTGCCAACTTCCTGGACGTGGGCGGCGGCGCTACGGCCGAGAAGGTGACCGAAGCCTTCAAGATCATGCTCAAGAACCCTGAAGTCAAGGGTATTCTGGTCAATATCTTCGGCGGCATCATGAAGTGCGACACCATCGCCACCGGCGTGGTCACTGCCTGCAAGGCCGTGAACCTGAGCGTGCCTCTGGTCGTGCGCATGAAGGGCACCAACGAAGAACTGGGCAAGCAAATCCTCAAGGATTCCGGCCTGCCCATCATCGCTGCCGACACCATGGCTGAAGCAGCGACCAAGATCGTTGCTGCCGTTAAGTAATACGCCCCGGAGATAGAAACATGTCGATCTTTATCAACAAAGACACCAAGGTCATCACCCAGGGCATTACTGGCAAGACCGGTCAGTTCCACACTGAAAAGTGCCAGGAATACGCGAACGGCAAGAACTGCTTCGTGGCAGGCGTGAACCCCAAGAAGGCTGGCGAAAAGATTTTCGACATCCCAATCTTTGGTTCCGTCAAGGACGCTGCCAAGGAAACCGGCGCTACCGTGTCCGTGATCTATGTGCCTCCCGCAGGCGCTGCTGCTGCCATCTGGGAAGCCGTTGAAGCCGATCTGGACCTGGCCATCTGCATCACCGAAGGCATCCCCGTTCGCGACATGCTGGAAGTGCGCAACAAGATGAAGGCCAAGGAAGCTGCCGGCGGCAAGAAGACCCTGCTGCTGGGCCCCAACTGCCCCGGTCTGATCACGCCTGACGAAATCAAGATCGGCATCATGCCCGGTCACATCCACAAGAAGGGCCGCGTGGGCGTGGTGTCCCGTTCCGGCACGCTGACTTACGAAGCCGTGGCTCAGCTGACCGAACTGGGCATTGGCCAGTCCTCCGCCGTCGGTATCGGTGGCGACCCCATCAACGGTCTGAAGCACATCGACGTGATGCGCGCTTTCAACGACGATCCCGACACCGATGCCGTGATCATGATCGGTGAAATCGGCGGTCCCGACGAAGCTGAAGCTGCCCAGTGGTGCAAGGCCAACATGAAGAAGCCTATCGTGGGCTTCATCGCTGGCGTGACTGCGCCTCCCGGCAAGCGCATGGGCCACGCAGGTGCCCTGATCTCCGGCGGTGCCGACACGGCTGACGCCAAGCTGGCCATCATGGAAGAGTGCGGCTTCACCATCACCCGCAACCCTTCCGAAATGGGTCGCCTGCTGCAAGGCCTGCTGAAGAAGTAAGCCAGTGCAAAAGTTCGTGATACAGCGTTGAATTTACGCAGTATTACGAACTGGCAAGATGGGCTTCGCGCCCTACACTGCCTCCACTCTTAAAAGAAAGCGCCGCGCAATGCGGCGCTTTCATATTCAAAACAGTGGAGTCATCATGGAAATGCTCAATAGCGCCGATTTCTGGATCGGCCTGGTGAAGATCATCTGGATCAACATCATCCTCTCCGGCGACAACGCCGTGGTCATCGCATTGGCCGCGCGCTCTCTTCCCCCTGAACAGCAAAAGAAAGCCATCATGTTCGGCTCCGGCGCCGCCGTGGTGCTGCGTATCGTGCTGACCGTGGTGGCTGCCAAGCTGCTGGAGCTCTCCTTCCTGCAGGTCGTGGGCGGCTGCCTGCTGCTGTGGATCGGCTATCAGCTGCTGACTGGCGACGAAGACGGCGAGGGCGAGTCCAAGGGCCATGGCTCCATGATGACCGCCATCCGTACCATCCTGATCGCCGACCTGGTGATGAGCCTGGACAACGTGATTGCCGTGGCCGCCACCGCCCAGGGCAATATGGTGCTGCTGATCCTGGGCCTGGCCATCTCCATTCCCCTGGTGATCTTCGGCTCCACGCTGATGATCAAGCTCATGGAGCGCTTCCCCGTCATCGTCACGCTGGGCGCGGCGCTGATCGGCTGGGTGGGTGGCGAGACCATCGTCAACGACAACCTGCTGCATGGCTACACCATGGCTCACCCCTGGCTGCACTATGCCGCTGCTGCAGCGGGCGCCGTGCTGGTGGTCGGACTGGGCAAGTTCATGCAGGCACGCTCTATCAAGAAGGAAGTCGCCGCGGCCTGATCGCCCCGGAAGTCTTTCCCCAAAAAACGCACCGTGGTTCCACGGTGCGTTTTTTTATGGCCGCAGCACGGACGACAAACTGTGTGACCATGGCTTCCAACCTTCGTGTAACCCCAGGCTTGTTAGCCTTGTCGCCATGCAGATATCGGAACTTGCCAGCCTGTCGGGTGTGTCCGTGCACGCCATTCGCCACTATGAGAGTCTGGGCCTGATTGCCGCCAGTCGGCGCCCATCCGGCTACCGCGAGTTCGATGACAGCGTGATCCGCGAGCTGCGATTCATCGCCATGTCGCGGCAATGTGGCTTCTCTCTGGCGCAGATCGCCGAAGTGCTGCCGGCCTATCGTCGCAAGACACTGACGGCAGCCCAGATGATTGCCAGGCTTGCGGAGCGCATTGCCGAACTGGATGCGGAGATTGCCCAGCGGCGCGCACTGCGCAAGCACCTGGTTTCACATATCGCATGGTTCGGCGAGCGCGAGCCGCAGCCAGCCTCGAAGCCAGGATTTCCGCGTGTTCGTGCGCGCGGCAGTGACGAGGCCGGTTCATCCGGCCGGAGCAGGAGGAAGTGATGACACCGCAGAACGAACACTTTGCCCGAGATATCAGGGCGTTGGTGCTGTCCATGCCAGTGGCGCAGATGCTGCAACTGCGCTTTGAGCGCATAGAGCCGGGCGAGGTCGATCTCTGTCTGCCCTACCAGGAAAGTCTGAGTTTCAAGCCCGGCCAGTTGCAGGCAACGCCGGTCTTTGCCGTCGCAGACTTTGCCGCAGTATCGGCGGCAGGGACGCTGCTGCCGACTGGCTGGTTCAATGCCACGATCGACTGCAGCATCAAATACCTGGCGGCGGCCAATGGCACGAGCTTGCTGGCACGTGGCCGCGTCATCCAGGCCAGCAAGCTGCTGACAGTGGCCCGGGCGGATGTGTTTTCCTGCCGCGAAGGACAGGAGCTGCTGTGCGCCACCATGCTGGCCACGGCACGGAATCTGCCCCCGGCACAGTAAGAGGCCTTTTGAGGCGCTGTAGCGCCGCAATGGTGGATGCTACCGAGACTGATTTTTCTCGATAGCGGGCCTGTAACCAACCGAGTCAGCGCCTTCAAGGCAAACTACAGCCCATCATGAAGACCCAGTACTACACCGCTTCCAGCCTGGACGGCTTTCTTGCCACCGAGGACGACTCCCTGGACTGGCTGTTTCCCCTGGGCAGTCTGACGGAGTCCAGCTATCCGGGCTTTATTGCACAGGTCGGTGCGCTGGCCATGGGCTCGTCCACCTATGAGTGGATGGTCCGCAACGCCGATGCTGTGAAGCGGGAAACCGGCGCGGCCTGGCCTTATGCGCAGCCTGCCTGGGTCTTCTCCAGCCGCCAGCTGCCGTTGATAGAGGGAGCCGATGTGCGTTTTGTCAGCGGCGATGTGCGGCCCGTGCTGGCAGGCATGAGGGCTGCAGCCGGCGACAGGAACATCTGGATCGTGGGGGGTGGAGATCTGGCAGGTCAGTTCCATGACGCGGGCCTGCTGGACGAGGTGATTGTGCAGATCGGTTCGGCCACTCTGGGCCGTGGCAAGCCTTTGTTCCCGCGCCGCGTACTGAGTCCCGTGCTGCAGCTGCAGTCCGTGCAGCAGATGGGCCCGGGAATGGCCGAGCTGCGCTACACCGTGTGCAAAACGCAGCCACCTGCGAACTAACGGCTGCTTTTGGCAGGCCAGAGCACCGAAGCAATTGCCACCACCATCAGGCAGACGGCAGTCCAGTCCTGCCAGTGCAAGACCTCGCCCAGCCACCAGGCGCCCACAAAAACGCCGAGCACCGGAATCATCATCACGCTCAGCGTGGAGGCCACGGGCGGCAGGCTGCGGGCCAGATAGAACCACACGGCCTGGGCAAAGCCCAGCACCAGCACACCATTGAAAGCGATGGCAGCCAGGGCGCTCTGGTCGGGCATATGCCATTGCTGGCGCTCGAAAACAAAGGCCAGCACGGTCAGCACCACGGTGGTGATGGCCACCATCCACAGCGACAGCGTCATCAGCGGCACCGGTGCCTCGGTACGGCGCAGCAGCTGCGTGCCCCAGGCCCAGCCGGCGGCGGCGATCAGCATCAGCATCACGCCCAGGGGCTTGCTGCCCAGAGCGCCAACCTCATGCCACAGCAGCAGCAGCACGCCGGCGAAGGCTGCTCCCACGCCGGCCCAGGCGCGTGCGCCCAGCCTGTCCTTGAAGAACAGGCTGCCGAACACGGCCGAGAAGATGGGCATGGTGTAGCCCAGAATCGCCGCGCGCCCGCTGGACAGCGTGGGGATGGCAATGATGATCAGGCAGTGCCAGAGCACCATATTGAACAGCGTGAGCTTGGCCAGCTGGCCCCAGTAGCTGCGCGGTATGTTCAGCGGCAAGCGCTGGCTGATCACAAGCAGGGCCAGAATCGGCAGGCCTATCCACATGCTGACCATGCGAAAGCTCAGCGGCGGAAAATGCTGCACGCCGAGCTTCATCACCGGCCAGTTCAGGCCCCAGACGATGGTGAGCAGAACGAGAAGAATGAGCTGTTTGGGCGTGAACGAAGGCATGGGGCTGGATTATCTCCCCCCGGGATGACTTTCTCCCCCTGTGGCGCTTCGCGCCTTCCCCCTCTCTCTACGCGCTGCGCGCTATGGGAGGGGGACGACAGCCTCGCTGCGGGGCGGCGGGGCCGCCCAGGCCCTTGCTCGCTGTCTCTCCACTGGTGTGTGCCAAGTTTGACGTCTTGCTGCAAAACCTGTGGCAAGGCTTGGAAGGGGTGAACAATTAAAATCCCCCTTTATGACTTTTATCGACATGCTGCGCGACGCGTCCACGCGCAATGACTCCATGCTGTGCGTGGGTCTGGACCCCGAACCCAGCCGCTTCCCCGGTGCCATGAAGGGCGATACTTCCAAGATCTACGACTTCTGTGCAGCCATCGTCGATGCCACCCATGATCTGGTCAACAGCTTCAAGCCCCAGATCGCCTACTTTGCCGCTCACCGTGCCGAAGACCAGCTCGAAAAGCTGATGGAGCACATGCGTCGCGTGGCACCCCATGTGCCCGTGATTCTGGATGCCAAGCGCGGCGATATCGGCTCCACCGCCGAGCAATACGCCAAGGAAGCCTTCGAGCGCTATGGCGCCGATGCCGTGACGCTCTCTCCCTTCATGGGATTCGACTCCATCACGCCCTATCTCAAGTACGAGGGCAAGGGAGCTTTTTTGCTGTGCCGCACCTCCAACCCCGGCGGTGACGATCTGCAGGCCCAGGTCCTGGCCGATGTGCCTGGCAACCCCCATATGTTCGAGCATGTGGCCAAGCTGGCCCAGGGCCCCTGGAACACCAACGGCCAGCTGGGCCTGGTGGTGGGGGCAACCCGTCCCAACGAGATCGAGCGCGTGCGTGCCGTGGCTCCCACCTTGCCGCTGCTGATTCCCGGCGTGGGTGCACAGGGCGGCGATGCCGTGGCAACCGTCAAGGCGGCCCGCATCGGCGGCGGGCCCATCATCATCAACTCCTCGCGCGCCATCCTGTACGCAGGGCAGGGCGACGACTTTGCCAAGGCTGCACGCGAAGCCGCCATCGCCACGCGCGCCACGCTGCAGGCTGCAGCCCAGAGCTGAGCCAGGGTAGGCTCTGGCCATGCAAAGCAAATGGCTGGAAGACTTTCTGCTTCTGGCTCAGGAGCGCAGCTTCACGCGTGCGGCGGAGCTGCGTCATGTCACCCATCCCGCCTTCGGCCGGCGCATTCGTGCGCTGGAGGCATGGGCTGGAACGCCGCTGATCGAAGCGGGCGGCGGGCCGGTTCGTCTCACCCCGGCCGGAGAAGCCTTCCGCGACACCGCCGAGCAGATGGTGCGTACCCTGGCCCAGTCGCATGACGAGCTGCAGGCCGTGGCCGGTCGGCAGGCCCATGTGATCACGCTGGCCACGGGACGTACCCTGGCGCGCACCATCGTGGCCGACTGGCTGGCGCGCTACGGCAGCGTGCTGCAGACGGCGGAGATGCGCATCGTCACCCGCACACTCGACGAAACCGTGCACATGCTGCAGCGCGGCGAGGTCAGCTTTGCCCTGCTCTATCACCATGCGGCCATTGCCGTGCGGCTGGATGGCCGTCAGTTCAGCTATCTGACGGTGATGAGCGACAAGCTGGTGCCCGTGGCCCGGGCCGATGCCGAAGGCAAGCCCTTGTTTGCACTGGCGCAGGCCCTGCTGCCCGGTGCCAGCCCCGTGCCTTATCTGGCGTTCTCGCACAGCATGGCGCTGGGGCGGCTGGCCGAAGACCATCTGGCCAGCCATCCGCTGTGGCCGCGCCTGCGCCGCTGCATCGAATGCGATTCGGCGGATGCCAATTACGAGTACGTGCTCAAGGGTCTGGGCGTGGCCTGGATGCCCTGGTCCATGGTGCAGCGCGATTGCCAGGACGGTCGTCTGGCGCTGGCCGGCGACGGCAGTCTGGACGTGCATTTCGATGTGCGGCTCTATCGGCCCAAACGCCGCCTGAGCACCGCTGCGGAGCAGTTCTGGACCGATATCACCGGTCAGTAAATGAGCAGTCACTCCTTTTTTGCCTGCGGCCAGAATTGAAGCTTGAAAAACAACAGCCGGTATCGAGCGCCTGACGACGTTGCTCCCTCTCGATTTGCCCGGGAGTACCTTGATGTGCTGAAATGGCACTGAAATGTGCCAGATCGGCACTGAAAGGTTCTCTCCGTATTCGGACAATTGCCTCATACAGATTCGGAATAGTTTCATGCAGAACACAAACATCCTCCGCCGTACCGCCATCGCTGCGGGCCTGCTGCTGGGCGCTGCCGTGGCAGTGCCTGCCATCGCCGCCGACAACTATCCCAGCAAGGCCATCACCATGGTCGTGGGCTACCCGGCCGGCGGCAGCACCGACCTGGTCGGTCGTCTGGTGGCCGACGGCCTGGCCAAGCATCTGGGCCAGCCCGTGGTGGTGGAAAACCTGGGCGGTGCCGGTGGCGCCATCGGTGCGCAAAAAGTGGCCAAGGCCCCTGCCGACGGTTACACCATCATGGTGGGCGCCAACAATGAGCTGGCCATCGCCAGGCTCATCAACAAGGCCGTGAAGTACAACATTGGCGACTTCACTCCCATCGGTCTGGTGGGCTCCCAGCCCATGGTACTGGTCGCATCGCACAAGGCCGGCGTGAAGAACGCGGCCGAGTTCGTGAGCCTGGTGTCCAAGAACCCCGACAAGTTCAGCTACGGCAGCTCCGGCGTGGGCACGGCGCTGCACCTGGCCGGCGAGCTGGTCAAGGAGCAGGGCAAGCTGCACATGACCCATGTGCCTTACAAGGGCGTTGCGCCGCTGACCACCGACCTGGTGGGAAACAACATCGAGTTCGGCGTGTTCGTGCTGTCCTCGGGTCTGCCCCATATCAAGGCCGGCAAGGTCGTGGCCCTGGGTACGACCGAAGGCAAGCGCTCGGCCATCACCCCCGATATTCCGGCCCTCTCCGAGCTGCCCCAGTTCAAGAATGTGGACATCAACAGCTGGTTTGCGCTGATGGCCCCCAAGGGCCTGCCCGCTCCCATCGCCGCCAAGCTGAAGAAGGCGCTGGAAGACACCATGGCTTCGCCCGAGTTCCGCAAGAAGATGGAAGAGACCGGCAATGTGGTGGCCGATCCCAAGGTGGATGCCGGCAAGTACATCAATACCGAGATTGCCAAGTACTCGAAGATTGTTCAGTTCGCCAAGATCGAGAACTGATCTTGCTTTGACTGGCGGCCTGAGGTCGCCTAGGTTGGGAAACGGCTTGTGCCTCTGGGGCGCAGGCCGTTTTTGTTTTTTCTGCTGATTGCAGGACAGAGGGCGGGTCTCGGCCCGCCTTGCCGACTCACTTTCTTGCCGGTGGCGGGGGGGCCGCCCCCAAGAAAGTAGGCAAAGAACACCGCCCCTACTGCCCACGCCCCCTTCGCTACGCTACTGGGTAACCTGTGCCGTCAACCTCTTGTGGCTGTTCGGCAAAACTCACGGCGTTCAAACACGTTGCCGTAAAAGTGATGACGATGCTGTTGCACTCTACGGTGCAACTGCGCGCCACAACAGGCTGCCTTCGCAGGCGTGGGCACAAGGTGCAATACCGAATGTGGGATAGCTTCTTTGAAAAATTAATAGCTGTTGCTGCAATCCAGATAAGCGCTAGAGCCTGATTTCGTCATGGCTTTGGCAGGCTTGCCCGTAGCGAAGCGCAGGGACGCAGATAGTCGGGACGTGTTCTTTTGCCTTCTTTTCTTGCACGAGCAAGAAAAGAAGGGCGGCCGGCGGGCCGAGACCCGCCCTCAGCACGGGAATCAGGCAAAAATCAGGCAATAGCCCAAACTCATCAAGCGCTACCCGCTATCAATCCTGATGCACTCGCTGGCATCTCGCAGGCGACACCGCCCCCACATTCACCTTCTGCGCGGCCAGCGCCGCATCCAGCGTTTCGCCGAGCAGCAGATTGCGTGCCAGCAGGCTGTAGCCGGCGGCGCTCTGGATGCCATAGCCGCCCTGGGCGGCGACCCAGAAAAATCCCGGCACAGGCGTGGGCGAGGCATCCCAGCCTATCACCAGCTCGCCATCGGCGACAAAGCTGCGCAGGCCGGCCCAGGTATGCGAGGGGCGGCGGATTTGCAGCGTGGTGGCTTCCTCTATGTGATAGATGCCGGTGGCAATGTCCAGCTCTTCGGGCACGACATCGTGCGGTGCCACGGGGTCTGCATTGGCGGGTGAGCCCAGCAACTGGCCGGCGTCGGGCTTGATGTACCAGTTTTCATCGGCGCTGATGATGGCGGGCCAGTGCGTGGCATCCATGCCTTCGGGGGCCGGGAAAGTGAAGGCGCTGCGGCGCTTGGGCGTGATGCCGATGGGAGCCGCACCCACCATGGCGGCCACGACATCCACCCAGGCCCCGGCAGCGTTGACGATGACCTTGGCACGAAGGCTCAGCCCCTGGGGCAGGGCAATGTGCCAGCAGTCGTTGACGCGGGTGATGGCCTGGACCTCGGCGTTGCACCACAGGTCGCCGCCGCGCTGGCGCAGGCCGCGGATATAGCCCTGGTGCAGGCCGTGCACATCGATATCGCGTGCGCCGGTGTCCAGAAAACCGTCCACCAAGACCTCGGTATCGAGCACGGGAACCAGGGTCTTGAGTTGCTCGGCGCTCAGGCGCTGGGCCTCGGGGGAGTGGATGGTGGCTTCTGCATAGGCTGCATCGACCAGATCCTTTTGCTCGGCCGTGCCGACATAGAGCACGCCGCGCGGCGTGAGGATGGGAGCTTCGGCAAAACCGGCCGGCGGCGCATCGTAGAAGGCGCGGCTGGCGCGGGTCAGGGCCTGTACCTGGGCGGGGCCGTAATGCTCTTCAAACAGTGCGGCCGAGCGGCCGGTAGTGTGATAGCCGGGCTGGGATTCGCGCTCCAGCACCAGCACGGAAGGCGGAGTATCGCCACCCGACTGCGCCAGTTGCCAGGCGGCGGATACACCGGCCATGCCGGCCCCCACGATGACGAAATCCCAGATATCTTTCTGCATTGTTTCTCTCCTCGCTGCAAGTAGCTATGGTTTGCATAGCTGCTTGCACTTTATCAGTCTTGGTTTGTGGCCGATTTGGCTTTGGATTTGACAGAGGTCTTGTGCAGATAGGGCCTGAGGTAGCGGCCCGTCACGCTGGCCGGGTTGGCTGCGATGTCTTCGGGCGTGCCCTGGGCCACGACCTGGCCGCCGCCCGAGCCGCCTTCGGGACCCATGTCGATCAGCCAGTCGGCCGTCTTGATGACGTCGAGGTTGTGCTCGATCACGACGATGGTGTTGCCCGCATCGCGCAGCTGGTGCAGCACTTTCAGGAGCAGGGCGATGTCGGCGAAGTGCAGGCCGGTGGTGGGCTCGTCGAGGATGTAGAGGGTGCGGCCGGTGTCGCGCTTGGACAGCTCCTGTGCGAGCTTGACGCGCTGGGCCTCGCCGCCCGACAGCGTGGTCGCGCTCTGGCCCAGGCGGATATAGGACAGGCCCACGTCCAGCAGGGTCTGCAGCTTGCGCGCAATGCTGGGCACGTCCTTGAAGAAGGCATGGGCGTCTTCGACCGTCATCTCCAGAATCTGCGAGATGTTCCGGCCTTTCCACTGCACTTCCAGTGTTTCCCGGTTGTAGCGCTGGCCGTGGCAGATGTCGCAGGGCACGTAGACATCGGGCAGAAAATGCATTTCCACCTTGACCACGCCGTCGCCCTGGCAGGCTTCGCAGCGCCCGCCCGAGACATTGAACGAGAAACGCCCGGGGCCGTAGCCGCGTTCCTTGGCGGTATTGGTTTCGGCCATCAGCTCGCGGATCGGCGTGAACAGGCCGGTATAGGTGGCCGGGTTGCTGCGCGGCGTGCGGCCGATGGGCGACTGGTCGACATTGATGACCTTGTCGAAATAGTCGATGCCCGCGATATCGTCATGCGCCGCCGGCTCGGTGCCTGCGCGGTGTATCTGGCGTGCCGCTTCGGCATACAGCGTGTCGTTGACCAGGGTGGATTTGCCCGAGCCCGAGACGCCGGTGACGCAGGTGAACAGGCCGACGGGGAAGTCCACCGTCACGTTCCTGAGGTTGTGGCCGCGCGCGCCTTGCACGGTCAGCGCCTGAAGGTCGGTGCGCGCCTTGCTCGCAGATTCCCGCTTTTTGGCGGCCGTGACGGGAAAGCGCGATGCGCTTTGGGCAGCCTCGGCTTCACTTTCCTTGCGCAGCACGGGCAGCCAGGCGGTGCGCTGCCTGGGCACGGGAATGCTCTGTACGCCGCTCAGGTAGCGGCCTGTGGGCGAATCGGGGCAGGCCTTGATGTCTTCGTAGCTGCCCTGGGCCATGATGCGACCGCCATGCACGCCGGCGCCCGGGCCCATGTCGATGATCTGGTCGGCTGCGCGCATCATGTCTTCGTCGTGCTCGACCACGATCACGCTGTTGCCGATATCGCGCAGGTGCTCGAGTGTCGCAATCAGCTTGTCGTTGTCGCGCTGGTGCAGGCCGATGGAGGGCTCGTCCAGCACATACATCACGCCCGTCAGGCCCGAGCCGATCTGAGACGCCAGGCGAATGCGCTGGGCCTCGCCGCCCGAGAGCGTGTCGGCGCTGCGGTCCAGGCTCAGGTAGGACAGGCCGACATCGTTGAGGAAGAGCAGGCGCGAGGCGATTTCACGCACGATCTTGTCCGCAATCTCGGCCTTGGCTCCGGCCATGCTCAACTGCTTGAACCAGCCCAGCGCATCGGCCAGCGTGGCATGGCTGACTTCATAGATGGAGCGGGCCTGCTCGCCATCGCCCACGCGCACAAAGCGCGCTTCGCGGCGCAGGCGCGTGCCTTCACATTCGGGGCATTTGCGAATGCTGCGCAGCTTGGCCAGATCGTCGCGCACGACCTGGGATTCGGTCTCGCGAAAGCGGCGCTGAATGTTGGGGATGATGCCTTCGAACGGATGCGACTTGATGAAGGCTTCGCCCTTGCGTTCGCCGCTCTCGAAAACATAGTTGAACTCCATGGACTCGTCGCCCGAGCCAAAGAGAATCACGTCGCGAACTTTCTCGGGCAGGTCCTCGAATGCCGTCTCGGTGCTCACGCCATAGTGTTTGGCCACGCTCTCCAGCATGGAGAAGTAGTAATTGTTGCGCTTGTCCCAGCCCTTGATGGCGCCGCTGGCCAGACTCAGCGACGGGAAGGGCACGACGCGGTCGGGGTCGAAGGCCTCGCTGTTGCCCAGACCGTCGCAGGCCTGGCAGGCACCCATGGGCGAGTTGAAGGAGAACAGACGCGGCTCCAGCTCGGGCAGGGAGTAGTCGCAGAGGGGGCAGGCGAACTTGGCGCTGAACAGATGTTCCTTGCCACCGTCCATCTCCAGCGCGATGACGCGGCCGCCGGCATCGGCACCGCCGGCGCGCAAGGCGGCCTCGAAGCTCTCGGCCAGGCGCTGCTTGATGTCTTCGCGGACCTTGACGCGGTCTATCACCACATCGATGTTGTGGCGCTCGTTCTTCTCCAGCTTGGGCAGGGACTGTGCATCGTAGATCTGCCCGTCGACACGAAAGCGCACATAGCCCTGGGCCTGGAGCTGCACGAAAAGCTCGGCGAACTCGCCCTTTTTCTCGCGCGCCAGGGGGCCGAGGATCATCAGCTTGGTGTCCTCGGGAAGCTGCAGCACGCTGTCCACCATCTGACTGATGGTCTGGGCCTGCAGCGGCAGATTGTGGTCGGGACAGAACGGTGTGCCGGCACGGGCGTAGAGCAGGCGCAGATAGTCGTTGATCTCGGTCACCGTGCCCACGGTGGAGCGCGGGTTGTGGCTGGTGGCCTTCTGCTCGATGGAAATGGCGGGCGACAGGCCCTCGATCAGATCGACGTCGGGTTTGTCCAGTCGGCCCAGAAACTGGCGTGCATAGGCCGAGAGGCTCTCCACATAACGGCGCTGGCCTTCGGCGTACAAGGTATCGAAGGCCAGGCTGGACTTGCCCGAGCCCGAAAGGCCGGTGATCACCACCAGCTGGTTGCGGGGAATGTCCAGGTCGATGTTCTTGAGGTTGTGCGTGCGTGCACCGCGAATGGCGATGCGTGTCTGCGCCAGAGAACGGCCCAGATAGAGGCTGTCATCGTGGATTTCAGAGGGCGAATCAGGCTTCAGGGACACGGGCGCTCCAGACGGGGAAAACTCTCCATGATAGTCAGACGGGCTTGCGCGTGACTAGATGATCCAGGTTCACGGACAATCTACGGTTTTATTTCCTCTCTTTTGCCCGGCAGTGATTTAGTTAACCTGGGCATAAGACTTTGACTCTTGGCAAAATCTGAGCGTGAAAAAAATCAATACCTCCCCCAGCGCGGGCACGCAGGGCACGGACAAATCCTCCACCACCATGACCTCCCAGGAACGCCGCTCCAGCGGCGCCCTGGCGCTGATCTTTGCGCTGCGCATGCTGGGCCTGTTCCTGGTGCTGCCCGTCTTCATGCTGGAGGCACGCAAATACCCGGGCGGTGACGACCCGGCCATGATCGGCCTGGCCATGGGCCTGTATGGCCTGACCCAGGCCCTGTTCCAGTTGCCCATCGGTCTGGCCTCCGACCGTATCGGCCGCAAGCGTGTCATCGTCGCCGGCCTGCTGGTGTTTGCGGCCGGCAGCCTGATTGCGGCCATGGCCGACTCGCTGACCGGCCTGATGGCCGGACGTGCCATTCAGGGCGCAGGTGCCGTGTCTGCCGCTGTCACGGCCTTGCTGGCCGACCTGACGCGCGATGGCGTGCGTACCAAGGCCATGGCCTTGGTCGGCGGCAGCATTGGGCTGATGTTTGCACTGGCGCTGGTGCTGGCGCCGCTGCTCAATGCCTGGATCGGCCTGTCCGGCATCTTCGGCCTGACCTGCGCGCTGGCGCTGGCCGGCATTGCCGTGGTGCTGTGGGTGGTGCCGCCCGAGCCCAGGCAACATGCCGATGCGCCCAAGGGCAGGTTCAGCGAGCTGCTGGGACAGTCCGATCTGCTGCGCCTGAATTTTGGCGTCTTCATTCTGCATACCGTGCAGATGTCCATGTGGGTGGCCGTCCCGGCCATGCTGGTGCAGGCCGGTCTGGCCAAGGAGCAGCACTGGCATATCTATCTGCCGGCCGTGCTGCTGTCCTTTCTGGCCATGGGCCTGCTGTTCTCCATGGAGCGCAAGGGAAAGCTGCGCAAGGCCTTGCTGGGAGCCATTGGTCTGGCACTGGTCGTGCAGATCGGTCTGGGCATGCTGGCCGCCAGTGGCACCATTCCGACGGTCTGGTGCATGGCGCTGCTGATGTTTCTGTTTTTCTGCGGCTTCAATGCTCTTGAAGCCACCCAGCCAAGCCTGGTCTCGCGCATGGCTCCGGCGCCGCTGCGTGGTGCGGCATTGGGTGCCTACAACACGCTGCAGTCGCTGGGCCTGTTTGCCGGTGGCGCTGTCGGTGGTGCAGTCGCCAAATTTGCGGGCATTCCGGGCCTGTTCATCATGACGGCTGTGCTCGTTGCCCTGTGGCTGGTGGTGACCTGGCCGCTGCGCCCTGTGGGGCGCCACTGACTTAGACCAACACCCTCTGAGGCGCTGTGCGCCTAGGCGGCCCCGCCTTCCCCCTCTCTGCTCGCGGAGGGGGACGCAGCCCTCGCAGCGGGGCTGCCCTTGCTCGGCTGTTCGCGCGCAGTGGCCCTTTCCTGCTGGGGCACCATGTATCGCCGTGATGGGATATAGGGCAATCCCGTGCTCGTCATGGCTGGCTTGGGGCAGAATACGAGGTTCATTGGTTCGGGACCTTTCTTGACTACCCGGGCCACTTTTTGAAAAGGTATCTCTATGGCATCCGTCAACAAAGTCATCATCGTCGGCAATCTGGGTCGTGACCCTGAAATGCGCACCTTCCCCAGCGGCGATCAGGTGGCCAATGTGACCATCGCCACCACAGACCGCTGGCGCGACAAGAACACCGGCGAAAACCGTGAAGCCACCGAATGGCACCGCGTGGTCTTCAACGGCAAGCTGGCCGAAATCGTGGGCCAGTACCTGCGCAAAGGCAGCCAGGTCTATGTGGAAGGCAGCCTGCGCACCCGCAAGTGGACCGACCAGGCCTCCGGCCAGGAACGCTACGCCACCGAAATCCGTGCCGACGCCATGCAGATGCTGGGCAGCCGCCAGGGTGGTGGTCAGCAGCAAGGCGGCTATGGCAGCGATGACGGCTATGGCGAAAGCAGCTACGAAGCACCCCGCCGTCAGGCTCCCGCTCCCATGCAGCAGCGCCCCGCACCGGCACCCATGCAGCAGCGTCCTGCTCCTGCACCCATGGCTCCTCCCCCCCAGCGTGCAGCTTCAGGGTTTGACGACATGGATGACGATATCCCGTTCTAAATCACGGATAGGTGGCAGCTGCCACTTTGCAAAGATTTGCAAAAAGCCCGCGCTTTCAACGAGCGCGGGCTTTTTCCTATATGGCGACTTGATAGATTGCGGGTGCGATTCCAAAGATGCTGCAGTCGAATGGCAGCAAGGTTGAAAATTTCAATCGGTTAGCTGGCTTCATCGAATTAGTGAAATAAGATGCAGCATGCAAGCGCGTTTCATTCAGTTACGATTGGTGATTGAGCGCTGAGTCACACACTCAAGTGGAGTGGTCCTAGCCAGTGCAGCCAAGCAGGACTTGGCGTTTCCTCAGGAGCTTCGAGCATGCCGACTTTGGTCATCTCAATCGACGGCGCAGTCATCAAGGAAGTACAGCTCACCAAGGAGCGCACGACCTTGGGTCGTCGTCCTTACAACGACATCGTGATCGAGAATCTGGCGGTCAGCGGCGAGCATGCCGTGCTCACCATCTCTGGCGGCAAGGTCAGCATTGAAGACCTGCGCAGCACCAACGGCACCTATGTCAACGGTCGCGCCGTCCAGAAGCAGGACCTGCTCAACGGCGACCTGCTCGACATCGGGCGCTACAAGATCCGCTTTCTCGATACCGTGATTGCCGGTTCGAGTGCCCCGTCGTCTGCCCAGAGCAGCAAAAAGGCGCTGGCGCATATCTCCGAAGAGGCAGACAGCGGCTATGCCAAAGTCGCCAGCCCCTCCGGGTTTGGTGAAATCTCCAGCTTCAGCTCCACCATCCAGGGCTCGCTCGCCGCGCTGCCTGAGCGCCACGCGGTGATTCGCATGCTCACCGGCAGCCTGGCCGGCAGGGAAATACCTCTCTTCAAGGTCGTCACCACCCTGGGCAAGCCCGGTGTAGCCATCGCCTCCATCACCCAGAAGCCCCATGGCTTTGTGCTCACCCAGCTGGAGGGCGCAAGCGAAGACCTCAAACTCAATGGTCAGGTGGTGGGCCCTCTTTCCGTGCCGCTGCTCAATGGCGACACGGTGGACCTGGCGGGAAGCACCATGCGCTTTGTCGTGGAGTGACTGGCTCGCTTGACTTGCGCCAAGAGTCTGACAAATTTGTCATTACTTGTGACGGGAATGCCAAAACTGTTACGCAAACTCGCTTTCATGTTGCCAAACGTGTCGTCTTGGATATGACCTGCCTCTGCCAAATTATTGGCATGCAGCTTGCTTGGTACTTCATGTCTTATCCAACTAGGGAGTTTGAAATGAAGCGTTCCATTCAAAAGGGTTTCACCCTGATCGAACTGATGATCGTTGTGGCGATCATCGGTATTCTGGCTGCCATCGCCATTCCCCAATACCAGACCTATGTGGCCAAGTCCCAAGTCTCGCGAGTGATGTCTGAAGTGGGCTCGCTGCGTACGGCTGCCGAAGCCTGTATTCTGGATGGCAAGCTGACAGCTGTTGCTTCGACTACAACCACCCCCGCAGCTGGTGAATGCAATCTGGGCTCAACTCCCAGCAACTTGTTGGGCGCGGCAGTGACTATCTCCACTGGCCTGACAGCCGATCTCGGCAGCGCGACAGCCCCCGCAATTCTTGAAGCGACCTTCAACGGCAATGCTGCAGTGGCGATTAAGACCAAGAAGCTGACTTGGCAACGTGACGCTGCTTCGGGTGCTTGGTCTTGCTTCACTACTGTTGATGGAAAGTACCGTCCTGCCGGCTGCTCTGCTAGCGCGGCTGCATCCGGTGGCACTGGCTCTGGCACTGGTACTGGTACTGGTACTGGTACCCCTTAATGCTCTAGCATTGGGTTCTTTTTAAACCGACTGAAAGAAGCGCCTGTTCAAGGCGCTTCTTCATTTATGAGCGCCTCGATAAACCATGCTTTGGCGATCAATTCTTTATTTTTTGTTGATCTGTGCCATTTTCCTGCCCTGGTTGGCCTGGGAGACGGACCGGAATATGGTGCGGCGCTGGGTTTATCCGATCACAGGCCAGTTGGCAGCGCTGTCCACACGCTGCGATGCAACTGCTCCGGCTTGGTTAAAGACACTGGCGCGGCAAATCCCCGCTCAGCTGGATTCCCCTAGCAACCAGATTGTGTTGGTCGATCAATCGGGTACGCTTTCCGGTTGTGTCAATGGTTGGGAAAGCTATCCCCTGATCAGCAGGCGAGTGACAACTGATACGCGCTTTCGCCTTGCCAGCCTGTCAAAGCTGGTGACTTTCTTTGGCGTGACCCATGAGCAGGCTTTGGGACAGGCAGACTGGCTGAGCCTGCCTCTGGTTCAGGCGTTGGGGCTGACACCGCCATTCCGTGATCCGCGCATTGCTGAAATACAAATACGCCACCTGCTCAACCATTCGGCGGGTTTTGACCGTATGCGCGCCAAGGATCCCATGGTCATTGACGACCAAAAGCCCTGGTGCCCCGGGCAGCTTGAGAAATTGGCGGACACGCCGCTGCAATTCACTCCAGGTGCACGTCATGCCTATGCCAATCTGGGCTTTTGCCTGGCCGCTGCGGCCTATGAAAAGCATATGGGCCGCAGTCTGTGGAGTGCGCTGGAGCAGGATATGCATCTATCACGCTACGGGCTGGGCTATATGGATGAGGCGGATTCACCCATTGCCTATAACTTTATGCACAACGAGGTGCGTGGGCCGGAGTTTGTAGAACACTTTGACTGGCAGGCACTGCGCGCGCCCATGGGCATGACAGGGAGTGCCCAGGGACTAGCCCGCTTTGTGGCTGACAACCGTGCTTTGTTGGGCTATGCGCGCGGTATGCACGATCCAGGTATCCCCTGCAACGAATTGATATTGGAAAGCTGCATGGACGGCTTTCTGGAGCGCCGCCGCATGGGAGACGCCATGGTATGGCTGCAACGCGGCTATCTCTATGGTATGTCTGCGCTATTTGTGATGGACGAGGCCGGTAATTTCTTGGTTTGGTTGGGCAGTGGGGAGATGAATCCACTCACGCTGCCCTCTGACTTCCTGGTACGTACATTGATTGATGGAGTGGGCCATCATGCCGCACGCTAGTGAGCTGATGAGCGAGTGGAAAACCGTCAGCGCTGCGCTGGGCTCGTTGCTGTTGCCCATGCTGCCGGGCTTGGCCGCAGCATGGGCGTTTCAAGTCTACCGACCTTGGTTTTGGGCCGAGTTTCTGTTGCTGGCTCTGGCTGCGCGCGGCAGGCCACTATGTTTTGCGGCAGGCTTGGCCCTTCTGTGGCTGGCGGATTTTCTTTTTGCTTTTGCGCAAGTCAATCTGTCGTCGAACTATGACGATGTGCTGGAGTTGCTGGGCTTTTTGCCTTATGCCAATATCGGCTGGATTCTGGCTGGCATTGTGGGCTTGGTGGCGCTGGTGGCCTGGGGCTGGCTGTGTGTGCGCATTCACCATATGGGGTCGCCGGGGCGATCCATGCTGGTGTGGGTGCTGGTGATTGCGAGTGTTGCGGTGACTGTGCCCAGGCTTGATGGCTTCAATCACCCGGAGGACAAGCTTTATGGCATTCGTCAGGCCAAGCTAGCTGGGTCGTGGCTGCTGGATAGCCGGTTTATGAAGCAAGCGATGGCTTTCTACGAAGAAGGCTATGTACCTGATGTGGGGGTATTCAGGCCTATTGCGTCGAAGCAGTCTGCCATGAGTCGGCTTGGTGATCCGAGTCAGGGGGCCGTGACGCCCGATAAGCTATTGCTGGTGGTGGTTGAGTCCTGGGGCTTAGTACACAACAAGGCAGAGAAACAGTTTTGGCGCGAACTGTGGCACTCGCCGGGCCTGCGCCAAGTGGATGCAGGAAGCATCAATTTTCTGGGGGCAACTCTGCAGGCGGAATTCCGGGAACTGTGCGGTCTGTTACCGCAGACGCTGCGCATTGATGAGGTGCCGCAAGGCGGTAACTGCCTGCCCAGCCGCTTGCGCGCGCAAGGCTGGCAAACCCAGGCTTTCCATGGCGCTTCACCCCGTATGTACAGGCGCAGTGACTGGTATCCGCAGGTGGGCTTTGAACATATGTATTTCCTGCCTGAATTGATGGCAGGTGGGAAACTCTGTGCCAATGTGCCGGGCACATGTGACCACAGCATTGCCGAGCGTGTGGTGCAGACCTTGAGTGAGCCAGGACGGCAGTTCAGCTACTGGATGACGCTTAATTCGCATACGCCCTACAAGCTGGCCGATCTGAGTTCCCCCGATGTGCAAGAGCGCGTTTGCCCAGTGTTGCAACTGGGGGGCGCGCGCTGTGCACATGCAGCACTGCTGTATGACTTCATGCGGTCGCTGAAAGATGCCTTGCTACGCAACCCGGTGCCGGGCTTGCGCATTGTGCTGGTGGGCGACCATGAACCCAAGTTCTTTGATGCAGACTCGCGCGATGCCTTTGTTGAAGGCCAGGTTCCCTATTTGGTACTTGAGGTTGACTGATCAGGTTACGCGTCGAGCTCCAAATCCCATCATTAAAGGAGGGAGAGGACGCGAGCGCGGACGGGCAGATGCGGGTACGAAATGGCTGAAGGTCCTTCTTCATTTCTCCGGCAATCTGTTTGAGTGATATCTAAGATTTGACTGCTCTCCAAGTCTGCCATTCCGGACAAGAGCGAGCGTGTTTACGATCTCTTCGGGCCGCGTAAAGAACGTAAACACGCTCTAAACCACCCAGCTCCCCGACTTTCCCCCGTGCTTCTCCAGCACCCTGACCCCCCCCATCACCATCTCCTTGTCCACTGCCTTGCACATATCGTAGATGGTCAGCAAGCCGACCTGCACGGCGGTCAAGGCTTCCATTTCCACGCCGGTCTGGCCTTTCAGCTCGACGGTGGCGGTGCAAAGGATGGAATTGGATTCGGGCTCCAGCTCAAACTCGACGGCAACACGGGTCAGGGCCAGGGGATGGCACAGCGGGATGAGGTCGCTGGTCTTTTTGGCGGCCATGATGGCGGCGATGCGGGCCACGCCCAGCACATCGCCTTTTTTGGCTGTGCCGGTTTGCACGATGGCCAGGGTCTCGGGCTTCATGGTGATGCGGCCTTCTGCCACGGCAATACGGTGAGTGCTGGGCTTTGCTCCAACGTCCACCATATGGGCCTGGCCTTGGGCGTCGAAGTGGGTAAGAGAGGACATGGAGGTTCTTTCCGGGGGCAGACCGCTTGGGTTCTGCCGCCCAATCACGGTTGAGCGGTGATGGAATGGCGGCTTTACCTGGGCATCCCAGGCGGGCGTATCGCCGTCTCCATCAATCAAGGCATCATAGTGGGGTGTTGAACGGTCGGCATATGGAAGATCCGTATGCCGGCAATGCTGTGATTGCCATGCCATTTTTGATGCCAAAACTGCGTACAGTTCATATTCTAAAAGCGCTGACAGCTTCTGTTTTGATAGCTATTCAGGCCGTTTCCCCATTGACTTCATCTGCGCAGGCGGCGGGCTTGCCGACCCTGGGCGACGGCGCTTCGTCGCTGACCACGGGTGAGGAGCGGCGTATGGGTGACTCCATCGCCCGCGAACTCTACCGCGATCCGGACTATCTGGATGACCCGGTGCTGCAGGAGTACGTAGAGGGCATCTGGCTGCATCTGCAGGATGCGGCGCGCAAGAATGGCGAGCTGTCACCCGAGCTTGAGGAGCGCTTTGCCTGGACGCTGCTCCTGGGCAAGGACCGCCAGGTCAATGCGTTTGCGCTGCCGGGCGGCTATATGGGCGTCTATCTGGGTCTGATCGGCGTGGTCAGCAGCGGCGATGAGCTGGCCTCGGTCATCGCCCATGAAACCAGCCACATCACCCAGCGCCACATTGCCCGCATGATGGCGCAGCAAGGCAAGCAGACGCCGCTGATGCTGGCTTCCATGCTGCTGGGCGCCCTGGCGGCAACGCGCAGCCCCGATGCGGCCATGGCCATCATGATGGGCGGTCCGGCGGCCGTGATGCAGAACCAGCTGAACTTCTCGCGCGCCATGGAGAGCGAGGCGGATCGCATGGGTTACAGCCTGATGTCTCCTGCGGGCTTTGCCCCCCAGGGCTTTGTGAGCATGTTCGGCAAGCTGCAGCAGGCCAGCCGGCTCAATGACAACGGCAGCTGGCCCTATCTGCGCAGCCACCCGCTGACCACCCAGCGTATCGCGGACATGGATTCGCGCATTCCGCCAGGAAAGCGTGCGGCCGACCCCGTGCCGACGCTGGAGCATGTGATGATGGCGGCCCGTGCCCGAGTGATCTCCAACCAGGGTGTCGAGGTGCGCCGCCAGTGGGCCAGGCTGCCGCGTTCCGGCAGTTTTTCCAGTCTGAGCCAGTTCGAGCAGGTCGCTCAGCTCTATGCGGCCACGCTCAGTGCCATGTATCTGCGCGACTGGCCGCTGGCGCGCGAGATGGTGCAGCGGCTGCTCGCGGCGACGGCGGGCAACGCACCAGCGAATATTCAAGCCAGATGGCTGAATGCCGAGCTTGAATTCAAGGCCGACAACCCACAGGCGGCTTTGGCTGCCTTGCCACTGCACTCCGACAATGCGCCCCAGGCGGCGCCCAGGGTCACGGCCAGCGGCAATCTGGCCGGGCCACGTGAGGCCGGGCCGCGCGAGGCCCGGCCGAGTTTGGCCACGATTGACGTGGTGGAGCGGGTTGCACCGCGCAGGCCAGAGCTGTTGCTCAAGACCGAAATCCTGCTCAGGCTCAATCAGGCAGGTCCCATGGCCAGCCCCTTGCAGACCTGGGTGACTGACCATCCCCGCGATGGCTCGGCCTGGCAGACGCTGGCGCGCGTGTGGCGTAGCCAGGGCCAGGAAATGCGAGCTTTGAGGGCCGAAGCAGAGGCCCAGGTGGCGCACTACGACTACGCGGCAGCGGTGGATCGCTTCAAGGCCGCGCAGGATCTGGCCCGCAAGGCCGGCGCCGGTGCCGACTACTTCGAGGCTTCCATCATCGACACGCGTTTGCGTGCCGTGGAAGAGTTACTCCGGGAACAGCTGCGCGACAAGGCGGTCAATAAGTAGGCCCAGCACCGAGTAGATCAGCGCACCCAGCATGGCGGCCCAGAAGCCGGTGACATGGAAGCCGCCGAGGATGCCGGAAGCCATCCAGAACATCAGACCGTTGACCACCAGCAGGAACAGACCCACGGTGATGATGGTCACGGGCAGCGTCAGTATCACCAGGATGGGGCGAATGATGGTGTTGAGCAGGCCGATGACCAGGGCCGCAATCATGGCCGAGCCGAAGCTCTGTACCTGTACGCCGCTGTAGACATAGGCGACCGCGAGAAGAGCCGCCGCGCAAAGAAGCCATTTGACGAGGATTTTCATGCCGACCAGCATAGCAGCAGGCTGTGTCTGCGGTCATCGCGGCAGACCATAAAAAGCCTTGCGAGGTGTTGGCCGCGCAAGGCTTTTCAGAGAGTGCTTGAAGCTCTTAAATCGAGAGCGAGTCGTCGATCACAAAGCCCATCATGGCGGCAATCGCTGCCATGGTGCCGGGCAGATTCCAGCGGCCGCCGGTGGTGGCGCCTGTCTTGGCGTTGGCCTTGACGGGAGCGGCTTGCACGGCCTCCTGCTTGGGGCGACGGGCGTCGATGATCTGTGCTGCGCCATGTTCCTGCTGCAGCTCGGCGACCAGCTCGGTCAGCGGGCCCTTGGCCAGCACGGCGGTGACCTTGCCTCCTGTCGTCGCCATCACGGGCATCAGCGCCGCAAACAGCTTGTCTGCCCATTTGCCGCGCCAGTTCTCGCGAGCGCGATGGCTGACCCATTTGCTCACACGGTGGGTCATGCGCGGAGCACAGGCCACCAGCAACCAGTGGGAGGAAGCCGCCTGGCTCGATCCCGCCAGTGCCTCGAGCATAGGCTGGGCGTATGTGGCGTCATCCACGTAAACAATGATGGGGTTCAAAGTGCGTCCTAACGGGAACGAAGGTTGAAGAATGCGGCACCTCTGTAGGAATGTGCCGACTTGTTTCTATTGTGAGTCGTGAAGGCTGCGCTCAGTTCCCGCATTCCTTCACGAATTGCTGGGTTTTCCAGACTTAGTGGGCTGCAACCGCAGGGCGGCGGCTGGCAATGAACTTGCCCAGGGCCAGAACCAGCAGTGCGCCGCCGATATGGGCTGCCCAGTACAGGGTCTTGGAGATCTCGGCCAGACCTTGTGCATCGGTCGTGCCCAGCTTGGGCATCCACAGCCACTTGTCGGTGTTCACGAACACGGGGTCGGTCACGAACATGCCGCCCGCAATCCAGCCCAGCAGCATGCCGCCGGCCACGATGATCATGGGGAAGCGCTCCATCAGCTTGATGACCAGCTGCGAGCCCCAGACGATGATGGGCACGGAAATCAGCAGACCCAGCACGATCAGCAGCATCTGGTGGTCGCCCGAGCTCTGGGCTGCGCCGGCGATGGCGATCACGTTGTCCACGGACATCACCAGGTCGGCGACGATGATGGTCTTGATGGCGGCAAACAGCTTGTCGCTGCCTTCGATGTTGTCGTGACCTTCGTCATCGGGAGCAATCAGCTTGATACCGATCCAGATCAGCAGTATGGCGCCCACGACCTTCAGGAAGGGCAGCTGCAGCAGCACCATGGCAAAGGCGATCAGGATGATTCGCAGGATGATGGCACCGGCAGTGCCGTAGATGATGCCCTTGCGACGCTGTTCGGGGGGGAGCTTGCGGCAGGCCAGTGCGATCACGACCGCGTTGTCGCCGCCCAGCAGGATGTCGATGATGATGATTTGGCCCAGCGCAATCCAGAAGGGCGTGTGGGTCAGAAAGTCCAGATCCATGTGATTTTTCCTCGTTGTGGAATGCCGCCGGTGCAGTCTGCAAAGGTTTGGCACTTGACGCCAGCGGGTGAAGACCAAGGTGACGTAAGTCGAAGCGCAAACCCGCGCGAGGAATCGTGCAGGGGCAGACACTTTGATTGACCGTCATCGGCCTATCAAAGGTCTTGCTCGATTGCAGCCTGACTGCAAACCGTATGGCCGGAAGCTTGCGCTTCGTATTGACGACCATCCGCTCATGACGCAAAGCATGCGCCCGATAAGCTACTCCCCTTCGAAGCTGCGCATTTCAACACAGCAGGCATGGGATTTCAAGTTTCAAACCCCATCTAGTTCACAGGTTTTATATTGAGCGGCAGTCTTGCGACGCCTTTGCACACAGCACAGGCAGCTACCAAAAATGCAGCAACCTTGCTGGCGCAGGCCTCATGGCAGCGGCTTATGATGCCTGCTTCATGACTGCCATTCACATCACCGACATCGAAGCTGCCATCAATTACTGGCGAGGCCGCGCTCCATCGCCCGACGGCGTGCTGCTGGCACCCGAGGTCAAGGCCCTGGCCGAGGTGTATGCGTTGATGATTTATGAATGCGAGCCCGAGGTGGCGGTGGAGGGCTTTCCCTCACATGCCATGGCGGCCTGGCTGGTCTGGTTCGACACCATGCCCGATACGCCTTGCATTGCCATCTGCTCCACAAGCCAGGGCGATGAAAAATGCAAGGGCTGCGGCCGCAGCTTCGACGAGGTCCAGCACTGGACGGCCATGGAGCCCGCCGAGAAGCGTGCCGTATGGCGTCGCATCACGGTCGAGGGCGATTCCTGGCGCTTCACCCGCTATGCGGAGCGCGCGGCGGAGCGGCGCGGCCAGAGTTTCTGAAGCTTATTTCCAGCGCGTGGGCTCGACAAACACCGTGCCCAGATTGCTGGACAGCGTGAGCTGCCCTTCCTGGATCGTGGCTTGCAGCTGCATGCTGCGCTCGGCCAGCGCACCCAGCTGCTGGGCCACTTCCGAGTCGATGTAGTGCACTTCCAGCTTGCTCTGGCGGGCCAGCTTGCCTTCCAGACCCTTCCACCAGACATGGGCGGCGTGGTTGAAGGGGTAGACCAGCATATGGTCCGACTTGTTGCAGGCCTTGGTGATGGGCTTTTCGTCGGGCTGGCCGACTTCGATCCACAGACGCTTCTGGCCGGTGTAATCGGTGATGTGCACGTCCGGATCGTCAGGGTCGGACAAGCCAATGCCAAAGCCCAGCGTGCCGTCACCATTGCACAGGTCTTGCAGCTTCCAGGCGTTCAGCGCCAGGGCCACCAGGCGCACCATCATGCGGTCGTCGGTCTCGCTGGGATGGCGCGCCAGCGTCAGATTGTGGTCGGCGTAGTAGTTGTGGTCGATGTCGGCAATCGACAGATTGGCTTTGAAGATGGTGGACTTGATGGCCATAAAAACTTGTTGTTGGTGTGTGTTGGGCTGCTAGATCAAGTCCCAACGCGCACAGTCTTGGAAACTGGCGCGGCGCAATCAGGGGGGCACCGAGCAAGGGCCGCCCCGCAGCGAGGGTGTCGTCCCCCTCCTGCCTTGCGCAGCAAAGCGAGAGAGGGGGAAGGCGCAAAGCGCCTCAGGGGGAGTTTTGCTTAAACGCGCTTGGCCAGCTCGGCTGCCTTGCCGATGTAGGAAGCAGGCGTCATGGCCAGCAGACGGTCCTTGTCGGCCTGGGGAATTTCCAGGCCGTTGATCAGGCGGTGCAGGTCTTCGGCCAGCACGGTCTTGCCGCGCGTGACTTCCTTGAGCTTTTCGTAGGCGCCCTGCACGCCATAGCGGCGCATCACGGTCTGGATGGGCTCGGCCAGCACTTCCCAGGCGTGGTTCAGGTCTTCCTGCAGGCGCTCTTCGTTGAGCTCCAGCTTGTTCAGGCCGGTCATCAGCGAGGCGTAGGCCAGCGTGGTGTAGCCGAAGGCGACGCCGATGTTGCGCAGCACGGTGGAGTCGGTCAGGTCACGCTGCCAGCGGCTGATGGGCAGCTTCTCGGCCAGATGCTTGAGCATGGCGTTGGCCATGCCCAGATTGCCTTCGCAGTTCTCGAAGTCGATGGGATTGACCTTGTGGGGCATGGTGGACGAGCCGATCTCGCCGGCCTTCAGGCGCTGCTTGAAGAAGCCCAGGGAGACATAGCCCCAGATGTCGCGCGACAGGTCGATCAGGATGGTGTTGGTGCGCGCCATGGCATCGAACAGCTCGGCCATGTAGTCATGGGGCTCGATCTGGATGGAGTAGGGCTGGAAGCTGATGCCCAGGCCCTTGGGCTCGGCGGATTCCACCACGCTCTGGCTGAAGGCTTCCCAGTCGAACTCGGGCCAGGCCGACAGGTGGGCGTTGTAGTTGCCCACGGCGCCGTTCATCTTGCCCAGGATCTTCACGCCGGCGATGTTGGCAGCGGCCTTTTGCAGGCGCACGACCACGTTGGCCAGCTCCTTGCCCACGGTGGTGGGGGAGGCGGTCTGGCCGTGGGTGCGGCTGAGCATGGGCACTTCGGCGTAGAGGTGGGCCATCTCGCGCAGCTTGGCGATGATGCCGTCGATGGCGGGCATCAGCACGGTGTCGCGGCCGACGCGGATCTGCAGTGCGTGGCTGGTGTTGTTGATGTCTTCGCTGGTGCAGGCAAAGTGCACGAACTCGGCAGCCTTTTGCAGCTCGGCGCGACCGTCGAACTTGGACTTGATCCAGTATTCCACGGCCTTCACGTCGTGGTTGGTGGTCTTTTCGATGGCCTTGATGGCGTCTGCATCGGCTTCGGAGAAATTGGCGACCAGAGCGTGCAGATAGTCGCGCGACTCGGCCGACAGCGCGGGGAATTCGGCAAAGCCGGCATCGGACAGGGCGATGAACCAGGTCACCTCGACCTGAACACGGCGGTGCATATAGCCGTATTCGCTCATGATGGGGCGCAGTGCGGACAGCTTGGCGGCGTAGCGGCCGTCCAAGGGAGAGATGGCGGTGAGGGAGGACAGGTTCATGGTGGCGCAATTGTAGGTGCGCTGCATCAGTCGCACGCAGCGCTGGGTTGCTCGGCGGCTGTGGCAGGCACGCCTACAAGCCCTGCGCGGCGGCAGCCGTGCCGTCATGCCAGCGCATAGAATCATCGCACCGGCCCGTCGCCGGTGACTCGTGTCATGGAACCGCTGCTATGAAACTAATAGGCTCCACCACCAGCCCCTTTGTGCGCAAAGTCCGCGTCGTGCTGGCCGAAAAGAAGCTGGACTATCAATTCGTCGAAGAGAACCCCTGGGAGGAAGCACTTTCACCCGGTACTGGCAATCCTCTGGGCAAGGTGCCGCGTCTGGTGATGGACGGCACGGAGGCGATGTTCGACTCGCGCGTCATCGTCGAATACCTGGACACACTTTCGCCGGTTGGCAAGCTGATTCCGGGCACGGGCCGCGAGCGCGCCGAGGTCAAGACCTGGGAGGCCCTGGCCGACGGCATGCTGGATGCCGCCGTTCTGGTGCGGCTGGAGGCCACCTGGCCCGGCCGCAGCGCAGAGCAGCGCAGCCAGGCCTGGATGGACCGCCAGATGGGCAAGGTCCGGGCCGCGCTCAAGGTCATGTCGCAGGGATTGGGCGAGAAGCCGTTTTGCTGCGGCGGCACGCATCTGACGCTGGCCGATATCAGCGTCGGCTGCGCTCTGGCCTGGCTGGATTTCCGCTTTCCCGAGATGGACTGGCGTGCCGAGCATCCGAACCTGGCCGCCTTGCTGGCCAAGCTGGCGGCGCGCCCCAGCTTTGTGAACACCGTGCCCCACTGAGTGGCTGCATGCCGTCAAAGAAAAGGCCACTCGAAAGTGGCCTTTTTTGGGGCATAAAAAAGCTGCGAAGCATCCCGAAACGAATTAAGAGAGGGAGGGAGGAGAAGCGCTCCGGGGATGGTTCAATGGGCGTACCCAAGGGCTTCGCAACTGGAAATTGGTGGATGCAGACCTGTCAGTTCATTGCACTTGACTATCAGATAAGACACTGTTGCAGAAGTTCCAGCCCCCGTGGGTTTCATTTTTGTAACAGTTTGGCAATGCCTGTAGGCAAATCTTGATGGATGCTGCCAGTGCCTCGAAAAGCGGGCGCTCACCAATTTCCAGGCCCCTGGAGCAGCTAGCTGCTTTGTGTTGAGGCGACAGGCCCGAACACCGCAGTCCAGAGCTTGAGTACCGCTTCACGCTGGACTTGGGCCTGCTCGGGTTCCAGCTGTCCGGAGCGCTCATCCAGTCTTGCCACGTGTTGCAGGCGACGGAGCTCGCGGTAGGCCTTGGCGGCTTCATAGCCCACTGCCTTGGGCAGCAGGCCCGAGTCTTCGGCGCGCTGCAGCAAGGCGATATTGCCCACATTGGCAATCAGCTCGCGGTGTGCACCGGATTCGGCCAGCACCAGGTACTGCACGGCAAATTCCACATCCACCATGCCGCCGGGGCTGTGCTTGACGTCGAACAGGCCGCCGCGTACCGGGTGGGCGCCACGCACCCGCTCACGCATGGTTTCAATCTCGCTGCGCAGTGCAGCGGCATCGCGCGGCGCGGTGATGACGGCTTCGCGCACCGCATCAAAGCGCTGATGCAGGTGCAGATCGGTCGCAGGCTCACCTGCAGGTGAGGGAAAGTCGCGGCTGCCCAGCACAAAGCGGGCTCGCGTCATGGCCTGGTGTTCCCAGGTCCAGGCGGTGTTGCTGCCGCGCTGCTGCTGGTAATTGGCATAGGACTCGAAGCTGGTCACCAGCAGGCCCGAGTTGCCGTTGGGGCGCAGCGCGGTGTCGATCTCGAACAGATCGCCTTCACCGGTCTTGACGGTCAGCCAGTTGATGAGCTTGCGCACATAGGCTGCGTAAACCTCGGGGGCGCGCTCATCGTCGTCATCGAAGACGAAGACGATGTCCAGATCGCTGCCGTAGCCGAGTTCCTTGCCGCCCAGCTTGCCGTAGCCCACGATGCCGAAACGTGGCGTATCGCGGTGGCGGTTCTTGAGCCGGCTCCAGCACCATTGGGCCGTGATGCGCAGCACGCTGTCGGCCAGGGCGCTGAGATCGTCGGCCACTTGCTCTACGGTAATGCGGCCTTCGATATCGCGTGCCAGCGTGCGGAAGACTTCGGCATGGTGGGCGCGGCGCAGCAGATTGAGCAGGGTTTCGTCGTCGTCCTCGCCCGTGGACTGCAGGGCGGCCAGGCGCATGGCCAGCTCGTGCTCGAAGTCTGCTGCGACAAAGCGCTCCTTGAGGATGGCATCGCTGGCCAGCTCATCGATCACCCCGGGGTGTTGCTGCAGGTAGCGTGCAGGCCAGCGTGCTGCTCCCAAAAGATGTAGCAACCTCTCATGAACTGCCGGGCGTTCCAGCAATAGGGCGAGGTAGCTTTCGCGGCGCAGCAAGGGTTCCAGCCACTGCAGAAAGCGTTTGGCGGCTTCCTCGCTGGACTGGCCGCTTTCGACCCATTGCGAGGTGCGTTCCACCAGCCTGAACAAACGGGCCCGCGCCTCGTCGCGCAGGCCATTGATGCGGGTATTGCTGCGCCAGTCGGCGATCTGCCCGGCCAGTGAGGGAGGCAGGGCCTCGATCAGGTCTTCGATGTCTCTGGGCGTGGGCGGTCCACCTGCCGCGCCCTTGGCGGCATTGCAGTGACCGTTGCTGCATTGCTGGGAGTCGCCGCCGAGCAAGGTGTCGAACTCCTGTGCCACCAGCTCGCGGTGCTCGTCCAGCTGGTGGAGAAAGCCGCAGGCATCGGCATAGCCCAGGGTGCGGGCAATCCACAGCAGATCATCGTCGCGTGTGGGCAGCACATGGGTCTGCTGATCGTCCAGATACTGGATGCGGTGCTCCACCTGGCGCAAGAAGACATAGGCACGGCTCAGCGCATCGGCAATCTCGGCGCTCATCAGATTGGCCTGCACCAGGCGCTGCAGCGCTTCCAGCGTGGGGCGACGGCGCAGCTCGGGGAACTGGCCGCCGCGCACCACCTGCAGCAGCTGCACGATGAATTCGATCTCGCGGATGCCGCCGCGCGAGAGCTTGACGTCGTTGGCGCGCTCGGGATGGCCCGCACTGCGCTTGGAAGCGTGGTCGCGGATCTGGCGGTGCAGGCTGCGCAGCGAGTCGAACACCGCATAGTCCAGGTAGCGGCGGAACACAAAGGGCAGCACCACGCCCCGCAGGGCCTGGACGTTGGGGGTCTGGATATCGGCCAGCGGCGCCACGATGCGGCTCTTGAGCCAGGCAAAGCGCTCCCACTCCCGGCCGTGAATCTGCAGATACTCCTCCAGCGAGGACAGCGAGACGGCGGGGGCGCCGGAATTGCCGTTGGGCCGCAGGGCCAGGTCGACGCGAAAGACAAAGCCGTGCTCGGTGGTGTCGCCGATCAGGCTGAAGATGCCTTTGACAGCACGACCGAAGTACTCGTGGTTGGAAATGACGCCGCGCCCGTCGGCCTGGCCCCGCGTGTCGCCGTCATGCTCGTAGACGTAGATCAGGTCGATATCGCTGGAGACATTGAGCTCGCGGGCACCTAGCTTGCCCATGCCTATGACCCAGAACTGGACTTCCTGACCTGTCGGCCCCTGAGGCGCGCCGTGCCGGGCATCCAGTTCGGCACGAACCTGGGTGCAGGCACGATCCAGGGCCAGCTCGGCCAGCTCGGTGACGGCCTTGGTCACCACGTCAAGAGCAGCGCCCTGTTCGCAGTCCAGCACGATGATGCGCTCCATCACCAGCTGGCGCAGCACGCGCAGTGAAGCGGAGAGATCCAGGCCGCGCGACTGCAGCGTGCCCAGGGCCTGCTCCATCAGAGACCGGTCGGGGGCTCCCGGCGGCAAGGCGTCAAACCAGTTCTCGTAACGGCGGTGAAGACGCTGCACAAAGCGCGAGTACTGGGCCGGGGAAGGAACATTGAGGGCGTTTTCTGCCATTGCTTGCTCTGGGGACTGCATGCGGACCGTAAAAAATGGTGTCAGGCAGGCAGGTAATCAGCTCGGCAACGTGTGGTTACCGAAACGCGCACGGGGGCGCCGGTCATAATTCCTGCCATTGCTAGGCCACCGATGATCGAACCGAAACCACTCCCAACTCGCCAAATTCATAGGCTGGCCAGCTTGGCACGGTGGTCTCTGGGACTGGTCCTGAGCCTGTGGCTGCTGCTGGCCACCGTGTGGGGGGTGCTCCATTTCTGGATTGTGCCGCGAATCGAACAGTGGCGCCCCGAGCTGGAATCCCTGGCCTCACGCACCCTGGGTGTACCGGTTTCGATTGGCCGGCTGCATGCTTACCGCTCGGGTCTGGTGCCGACTTTCGAGCTGGGCGATGTAGTCCTGCATGACCCTGCGAACAAGAGTGAGGCCTTGCTACTGCCCAAGGTGGTGGTGGCGGTCTCTGCCCATTCGCTGATGACCCTGGGCGTCGAGCAGATATATCTGGAAGGGCCGGATCTGACGGTCCGCCGCGATGCCGACGGCCAGATCTTTGTGGCCGGCATTGCCGTGTCATCCGATCCGGGGCAGGGAACCGACTCCGACTGGATCTTCTCCCAGCCCGAAATCGCCATCCGCGGCGGCAAGCTGCAGTGGGTGGACGAACTGCGCAATGCCGCGCCCTTGCAACTGCTGGATGTGGATCTGGTGCTGCGCAACAAGCGCTGGCACCACTCCCTGCGGCTGGATGCCACGCCGCCGCAGGGCTGGGGCCAGCGCTTTACGGTCATGGGCAACTTCAAGGAGCCTTTGCTGTCGGTGCATGAAGGGCGTCTGGAGCGCTGGAGCGGGCAGGCCTATCTGGACTTCACGCATATCGACCTGTCGCATCTGGGCCAGTATCTGGGCCCGCAGGACTGGAAGCTGCAGCAGGGCAAGGGCTCGGTCAGGGCCTGGCTGGATGTGGATCACGGACAGCCCGTTGGCGGGGTGGCCGATGTCGCGGTGCAGGCGCTGCAGCTGCAATGGCGGGACAGACCCGAGCCCCTGGCCCTGCAGGCCTTGCGGGGGCGTTTGCGGGCCAAGAATCAGAACGGTTACCAGTTTTCCGTCCAGGGATTGCAGTTCACGGCCGATGACGGGCTGAACTGGCCCAGAGGCGATTTCAGCCTGCGCTATGTACCGACCGGCGCTTCCGAGCAGGGCAGTCAGGGCGAGCATGGCGACGTTCAGGCCGATGGCATCGACCTGGCCATTGCGGCGCAGATGCTGCAGCGTCTGCCCCTGCCGGAGTCCGTGCAGACCCAGCTCAGGGCGCTTGCGCCGGCAGGACAGCTGAGTGATCTCAAGCTGTCATGGCGCGGACCTCTGCAGCAGCTGGCGCAGTACAAGGCTTCGGGGCGCTTCGAGCAGCTGGGCTTGCGTTCCCAGGCTTCGCAGGAGGGCCCGCACAGCATAGGTATTCCCGGCGTGCGGGGCTTGAGCGGCAAGTTCAGCCTGGACCAGGACAGCGGCGAGGCCACGCTGACCAAGGCGCCGGCCGCCAATCAGGCCATGCTGAGCTTTCCCGGCGTGTTTGAAGACCCCGACATCCCGTTCGACCAGTTCGACAGCCTGGTGCGCTGGCAGTTGCTGGACAAGGGGCAGTCCATCAAGGTGCAAGTGCCCCGGCTGCGTTTCGCCAATGAGGACACGGCCGGCCAGGCCCAGGCCAGCTGGCAGTCCGGTGCTGGGACCAAGGAGCAGCCGCGCTTTCCGGGGTTGCTGGATCTGCAAGGGCAGCTCAGTCGCGCCAAGGGTGAACGCATTTATCGCTATCTGCCCCAGGATCTGGGCAGCGATGCGCTGCGCTATGTGCGCGAGGCCATCACCACGGGTCAGGCCAGCGCGGTGAACTTCCGCGTCAAGGGCGAGCTCGAGCATGTGCCGTTTGAAAAGCCGGGCAAGGGCGAGTTCCACATCAGCGCCCAGGTGCATGATGTGAACTACCAGTTCGTGCCCGGCTATCTGCTCGGGCCCGGCGAAAAGCCCTGGCCGCCGCTGACCAGGCTGTCGGGCGAGCTGGTGTTCGATCGAAACTCCATGCAGGTGCGCAAGGCCAAGGGCTTTCTGGGACATACCGCCATCGTGGTTGATGAAGCACAGGCCGGAGTGGCCGACTGGAACCTGACCGAGGTGGAGGTCAACGCCAAGGCTCATGGAGCCCTGGGCGATATGCTGAATTTGGTTCAAGGCTCTGCGCTGTCTGCGCTGACCGCCCATGCTCTGGATAGCAGCAAGGCCACGGGCAACGCCAGGCTCAGCCTCAGGCTGCATCTGCCCACCATGCATATGGAGCGCAGCAAGGTTCAGGGTGAAGTGGCGCTGGCGGGCAATACGCTGCAGCTGATGCCCGAGGTGCCCACACTCAGTCAACTGCGCGGCAATGTGCAGTTTTCGGAAACCGGCTTTCAGCTCTCGGGTGTGCAAGCCAAAGCGCTGGGCGGTGATGTGCGCATCGAGGGCGGCATGAAGCCTGCCGCCGACGCCGCCACGGCTCCGGTGCAAGTGCGCATAGACGGTATTGCCACGGCCCAGGGCCTGCGTGACGCCAAGGAGATGAGCGAACTGGTGGCTCTGGGCAGGCATCTGCAAGGCCAGGCGCGTTATGGCTTGCAGATCAAGGTGCTGCACAGCGTGCCGGAAATCAGTCTGCAGTCCGACCTGCAGGGCATGGCGGTCATGTTGCCGGCTCCTTTGGGAAAGGCAGCCGACAGCTCCCTGGCCCTGCGTGTCAACCGCACGGTGCCAGCCGTGGCCAAGCCGCTGACCGATCAGTTCAGCGTGCAATGGGGCAATCAGGCCGCCGCCTTGCTGGAGCGCGATATCAGCGGGGCTCAGGCCCGCATCACACGCGGCAGCCTGGAGCTGGTGGAGACGGGCAAGGCGGAAGCCGCTTTGCCGGCTGCCGGCCTGCAGGCCAGGGTGCAGTTGCCGGTGCTTGATCTGGATGCCTGGAGTCGTTTGTGGCCCGATGGCGCAGGGGGGGCTGCCGATAGCCCCGGTACCGAGGAAGAGAGCTGGCGCCAGTTTGTGCCGCAGCAACTGGCGCTCAAGGCGCGCGAGGTCAGGCTCCATGGCCGTTCGCTGCACGATGTATCCCTGCAGCTCAGCCATGCCAACAAGGTCTGGACCAACCAGATCCAGTCACGCGATCTGGCGGGGCGTGTGGAGTATCGCGAGCCATCTGCGCAGGAGCCGGGCGGCCTTGTCATCGCCAGGCTCTCGCGTCTGAGCATTCCCGACGGCCCGGACGAAGGGCTGGATGCTGCTGCGGAACAGACCGGCAATGTGCGCGAGTTACCGGCCTTGCAGGTCAGTGTGGACGACTTCCAGCTGGGCAAGCGTTCGCTGGGCAAGCTGGATGTGGTGGCGCGCAATCAAGGGCTGTCCGGCGGTGCGGGACAGCGCGAATGGCAGCTGTCGCGCTTCAATATCAGCACGCCCGAGGCGACGTTGACGGCCCAGGGATCCTGGGGGCTGCGCTCCAGTGACAAAAAGCACCCGGGTCAGACCCAGCTGCAGTTCCAGCTCAATCTGCGCGATGTGGGCAAGCTGCTCAATCGCTTTGACATGCCTGGCGTGGTTGCCAATGGACAGGGCCAGCTGCAGGGTGAAATCAGCTGGACAGGAGCGCCCGTGACGCCGGGGTTCAAGACCATGTCCGGCGCCGTGCATCTGGAGGTGCAAAAAGGCCAGTTCCTCAAGGCCGATCCGGGACTGGCCAAGCTGCTGGGCGTGCTCAGCCTGCAGTCCTTGCCCAGGCGACTGACGCTGGACTTCCGCGACGTGTTCCGCAACGGCTTCTCGTTCGACTTCATGCGGGGCGATGTCACCATAGAGCGCGGCATAGCCAAGACGAATAACATGCAGATGAAGGGCGTGAATGCGGCCGTGCTGATGGAGGGCTCTGCCGATATCGACAAGGAAACCCAGGACCTGCATGTGGTGGTGGTGCCGGAGATCAACGCCCTGTCCGCCTCCCTGGTTGCGACGGCCATCAATCCCGTAGTGGGGCTGAGCAGCTTTCTGGCCCAGATGATTTTGCGTGGCCCGCTGATTGCGGCCACGACCAAGGAGTTCCATATCCACGGCAGCTGGGAAGACCCGCAGGTGACCGAGCTGCCCAGGCGCAGCGTGCCCAAGGTCGGTGCCGACGATGTCGGCAAGCAGCCCGCTGCCGCTCCAAGCTCAGAGGAGAAGCCATGAAGATTGCCGCTCTACAAATGGTCTCGGGTCAGGACGTCGCAGCCAATCTGGTGCAGGCGCGCAGCCTGATGCAGCAGGCTGCCGCCCTGGGGGCGGAGCTGGTGGTGCTGCCCGAGTATTTCTGTGCCATGGGAGCCAGGGACACCGACAAGCTGGCCTACCGGGAGGTTTTTGGCCAAGGGCCGATCCAGGACTTCATGGCCGGGGCTGCCAGGCAGCTGCAGCTGTGGGTGGTGGCCGGCACGCTGCCGCTGCAGGCCGCTGACGACAGCCATGTGCTCAACACCAGCCTGGTCTATTCGCCCGTGGGAGAATGCGTGGCCCGCTACGACAAGATCCACCTGTTTCAGTTCGACAACGGGCGCGAGAGCTATACCGAGGCCGCCGTGGTGCAGGCGGGCAGCCAGCCCGTAGTCTGCGACATACAGGCCAGAAATGGCGTGAGCTGGCGCCTGGGTCTGAGTGTCTGCTATGACCTTCGCTTTCCCGAGCTGTATCGTGCGCTCAGCGCACAGGGGGCCGATCTGCTGCTGGTGCCAAGTGCCTTCACCTACACCACGGGCCAGGCGCACTGGGAGGTGCTGCTGCGGGCGCGGGCAATAGAGAACCTGGCCTATGTGCTGGCACCGGGCCAGGGCGGCGTGCATGAAAACGGTCGCCGCACCTGGGGCCACAGTCTGCTGATCGACCCCTGGGGCGAGGTGCAGAGCCTCCAGGCCAGCGGCACCGGTGTGGTGGCGGGAGAGCTCAATCGTGACCGCTTGCTGCAAGTGCGCCAGCAACTGCCGGCCCTGAGCCATCGTGTGCTGTGACTGATCCGCTGAATACCGCGCTTGACGCACTGCCCGAGGACCATCCTGCCCATTGGCCCTGGCGGCGCTGGCGCATGGCCTGGAAGCGCTGGTCGCTATGGACCTTGCTGGTGGCACTGGTGGTCAGCATGCTGGTCACCATGGTCTGGCTGGCCGGGCGCTATGAAGCATCGCAGGTGCAGGAAAAGCTGGAGCGCGATACCGCCAATGCCGTAGGCGATATCCGTGCAGCGCTGGGCCGCAATCTGCAGGACCTGCTGGCGCTGAGCGCCTACAGCAGCAAGCATGCCGCCTGGCGCGAGCATGCGACCGAGCTGCTGCAGCAGCGCCGCGACCTGATGCGCATCGAGTGGCGGGGCGAAAACATGCGCCTCATCGAGCATGCCGAGACGCCTTACCGCACCTTGCTGGTCGAGGACGAAAGCCACTTGCCCGAGCTGCATTCGGGCGAGGCACTGACCTGTACCCAGGCCAGGCGCGTCAACGGGCCGTCGTATTCGCCCAGCCGCTTCCAGCTGCTGGGCGAGGGCCTGGGCACGGAGACCATGCAGGTCTGCATGCCGTTGACGGAGAACGGCCATGTGGTGGGCTATGTTCTGGGCACCTACAGCCTGCAAGGCATTCTCCTGGCCCAGGTGGGCAAGTCCCTGCCGCGCACCCAGGAGGTTTCGTTCACCGAGCCTGACGGCACGCGTCTGGCCATGGTGGGGGCGGCCTGGCGCGGCTCGCGCATGTTCACGGCCCAGCAGTTGCTGGATTTGCCCGGCAACACCCTGGTGCTGCGCATGGACAGCTGGCATCACGCACCCAGCGTCTTTCCGAATGTGATGACGGCGCTGGTGACCGGCATGTCGATCGCGCTGGTGACCGTGGTGGTGGTGCTGGTGCGCGACAACCGCCGCCGCCTGCGCGCGGAACGCGATCTGGGCGATGCGCTGGCCTTTCGCAAGGCCATGGAGGACTCCCTGGTCACGGGCATGCGTGCACGTGATCTCCAGGGCCGCATCACCTATGTGAACCCGGCCTTTTGCAATATGGTGGGCTTCAGCGCGCAGGAGCTGCTGGGTCTCAATGTGGCGCCTTACTGGCCGCCCGAGCTGGCCCAGGAATATGTGAGCCGGCGCGATCAGCGTCTTGCCGGCTTGCTGCCCACACCGCGCCAGGGCCACGAGAGCGTGTTCATGCGCAAGGACGGCTCGCGCTTTCCGGTGCTGATTTTCGAGGCACCGCTGATCACCGCCCAGGGCCAGCACACGGGCTGGATGAGCGCCTTCATCGACATCAGCGAGCAGCGCCGCATGGAGGAGATGTCGCGTGCCTCACAGGAGCGTCTGCAGGCCACGGCACGCCTTGCGACCGTTGGCGAGATGGCCTCCATGCTCAGCCATGAGCTGACGCAGCCGCTGGCCGCCATTTCCAGCTATGCCACGGGTTCGCTCAATCTGCTGGAGCATGAGCCTGCCGACCCTCATGCCCCGCATCTCAAGGACTTGCGAATGGCTCTGGAGCGCATCAGCTTTCAGGCCGATCGCGCGGGCAAGGTCATCAAGAGCGTGCGCGATTTCGTGCGCCGGCGAGACAAGTCCAGAGAGGTGGTGCCGCCCGTGGAGCTGATCGATGCCGTCATGCCTCTGGTCTATCTGCAGGCGCACAAGCTCAATGCAACGGTGCAACTGGAGCTGGAGCCCGATCTGCCTGGGGTGCTGTGCGATGTCACCATGGTCGAGCAGGTCCTGCTCAATCTGGCGCGCAACGGCATGCAGGCCATGGACCTGCCCGAGCTCAAGGAGAGGGTGTTGACCATGGCTGTCAGGCGCAGTTCTGACGGTAATAACGCGCGTTGGGTAGAATTTTCCATCATGGACTGCGGCGCCGGCATTTCTGCGGAAGTCGCCGAGCAGCTGTTCACCCCCTTCTTCACCACGCGCGCCGAAGGCATGGGCCTGGGCCTGAGCCTGTGCCGCACGGTGGTGGAGCAACATGGTGGTCACCTTGATTACCGCCCGCATCTCCCGCAGGGCACGGAGTTTGTCTTCACGCTTCCGGCCCACAGGGAACCCAGAGAGAACTAGGCTTCATGGAACCTGTAACCGACGCTACCGTCTACGTTGTGGACGACGATGCCGATGTCCGAGAGGCATTGGCATGGCTGCTGCGTTCGCGCCGATTGCTGAGCGAGTGCTATCGCAACGCCGAAGAATTCGAGCAGGCCGTGCTGCAGACCAGCCCCGTGACGCGCCGGCCCTGCTGCCTGCTGCTCGATATGCGCATGACGGGCATGAGCGGCCTGTCGCTGTTCAACCGCATGCTGGAGCGCGGCCAGATCGAGGCCATGCCCGTGATCTTTCTGACCGGACATGCCGATGTGCCGACGGCCGTGGATACGGTCAAGCGCGGTGCCTTCGATTTTTGCGAGAAACCGTTTTCCGACAACGCGCTGGTGGACCGTGTGGAGCAGGCTCTGGCGCTGTCTGCCGAGCATCTGGCTGCCTTGCAGGCGCGCGAAGAGGTGCGCAGCCGCTTGGACGAGCTGACCGATCGGGAAAAAGACGTGATGAAACTGGTTGTCGAGGGCGTGCCGAACAAGTTGATTGCCGATCAGCTCGATATCAGCGTGCGCACTGTGGAAGTGCACCGGGCGCGAGTCTTCGACAAGATGCAGGTCAAGTCGGCCGTCGAGCTGGCCAATCTGCTGCGCAACGCCTGAGCGCAAACCTTCGCGGCATGAAAAAAGCCCCGCTTTGCGGGGCTTTTTGCTGGCTGGTGCCTGTCTTACTGAGGAGCGCGTTCACCCACGAAGATTTCCACGCGGCGGTTGCGCGCACGGCCTTCGTTGGTGGCATTGGAAGCCACGGGCTGGTGCGAGCCCATGCCCTGCACCTGGATGCGGGCGCCGTTGACGCCACGCGAGGTCAGATAGTTGCGGGTGCTCTCGGCGCGCTGCAGCGACAGAGGGTTGTTGATGGCATCGGAGCCTGTGCTGTCGGTGTGACCGATGATGCGCACTTCTGCGTTGGGGTTGTTGCGCAGACCTTCGGCAAAGCGATCGAGGATGGGGGCGAAGTTGCCCTTGATGTCGGCGCGGCCGGTGTCAAAGGAGATGTCGCTGGGGATGTCCAGCTTGAGCTGGTTGTCCGCGGTCTGTGTCACGCCCACGCCTGTGCCCTGGGTCGCGGCTTCCATTTCACGCTTTTGCTTCTCGAGGTTTTGCGACCAGATATAGGAGCCCAGGGCGCCGACACCGGCACCGATCAGTGCACCCTTGCCGGCATGGCCGCCAGCAATGGCGCCGATGGCAGCGCCGCCCAGTGCGCCCACGCCTGCACCGGTCGCAGTACGACGCGTGGTGTCCGACATGCCGCCGGTATTGGCGCAGCCGGTGATCAACAATGCAGAGGCCAGAGCGGCCGTCACAGCCATTTGCTTGCGCATAGAAAACTCCTTAGTTTGATGAACGACCCGGAGGGTCTTGCAAACCAGCTTCGCGTAAAAGCTGCAAGGCCACGAGCGTACTGCCAAGAGAAGGCAAAAAAAGTAGGACGCGGGCCAGCGAGCGGTTTCTGATGCAAAAGATTGTCACATGCAGCCCGCGCTGCAGTGGCTGCAGCGCCATGGGCTAAGCTCGATTAGAGCGATCTTGTTCGGGGTCTGCAAGCACTTCTTTGTGCGGCGCCGGCTCGACCGGGGCCGGCAACTCACCCTTTTTCCGACCCGAGAACATGGTCCACCACACAATAGCGACCAAAATGGCCAATGCCAGCAGTGCTTCAAGCAAAATCAGACCCATGAATTTCCATCTCCTGCGCCGTGCTTCACTGGCGCTGATTGTAGGAACCCTGGTGGCATGCACCACCACCAAGCAGCAAAACGACCCGGCATCGGTGCCCGAGATGGCTCCGCATGGCGGGCCGGCTTCCGCAGCCAAGCCGCCGTTCACCGCCAATGTACCGACTAAAAGCCGCTGGGTGGCGGTGGACTGGGGCGAGCTGCCCGGCGTGCCCCAGGATTCCCTGAACGAGGCCTGGAATGCCTGGATCAAGAATTGCGAGCGTCCCAGCACCGTGTTTGCCAATCTGTGCGGCGAGGTGCGAAGGCTGAGCATTGCTTCGGAAGACGAGCAGCGCAGCTGGATGATCAACACGCTGCAGCCCTATCGCATCGAAGCGACCACGGGCAGCCCCGACGGCATGCTGACCGCCTATTACGAGCCCTTGTACGAGGCGCGCCGTGTACAGGGCAACGGCTTCAACGTGCCCATCTACCAGGTCCCGCAGGGCTTTGGCAAGCGCAAGCCCTGGTTCACGCGCCAGCAGATCGATACCAACCCCGAGGCGCAGGCCGCCCTGGCCGGCCGTGCCATTGCCTGGCTGCGCGACCCGGTGGACATGCTGGTGCTGCATATCCAGGGCTCGGGCCGGCTGATGCTGACCGAGGCCGACGGCCGCCAGCGCATGATCCGCGTGGCCTATGCCGGCACCAACGATCAGCCCTACAAGAGCGTGGGCCGCTGGCTGCTCGATCAGAACCTGGTGCGCGATGCCACCTGGCCCGGCATCAGTGCCTGGATTGCCGCCAATCCCTCGCGTGTCAACGAGATGCTCTGGAGCAATCCGCGCTATGTGTTCTTCCGCGAGGAGGCGCTCAACGACTTCGATGCCCAGTTCGGCCCCAAGGGAGCGCAGGGCGTGGCGCTGACGCCGGGCCGCTCCATTGCCGTGGACCGCAACAGCATCCCCTACGGCACGCCGGTCTGGCTGTCCACGCCCGGCCCCACGGTATCGCTCAACCGCCTGGTGTTCGCGCAGGATACGGGCAGCGCCATTCTGGGCGCCGTGCGCGCCGACTATTTCATGGGCTGGGGGGCCGAGGCCGGTGATGTGGCGGGCCGCATCAAGCAGCCGCTCAAGCTCTGGGCCTTCTGGCCCAAGGCCTTGGCCGGATCGGCGCCGCATCTGCGCTGATGCAGAAACAGGAGCTGCCAGCGCTTTCTGGTCAATGAATTTCAGTAAATATTTATCTGAAATCATTGTGTTGAAAGCGCTGGAAGCTCTTTTTTAGAGAGCGTCGGTGAAGTAGCGCTGCACCACGGGCGGCTCCTTGCCCTTGTGAAAGCTCAGCTTGCGGTCGCGCAGCGCCACATCGGCCGTCGTCACGCGCTCGAAGCGGCGCAGGTGCTCGGTCCAGGACTCGTCGGTGATCTGCTCCACGAAGCGCTCGGGCTGGCTCATGCTGTGCAGCAGGCTCCAGGCCAGCGCGCCCTGGCGCAGGCGGCTGCGCCGGCTCAGCTGCATCAGATCGCGGAAGGCGCCGGCCCTGGCCGGGTCGATCAGGTACTCGATGGTCACCACCACGCGGCCGGCTTCGGGCGGCAGCGCGGCTGTCGGCGGCGTGAAGGCGCGCGAAGGGCTGAGGTCTTCCTCGATGTCGCGGTCCGGGTTCAGGCGCTGCACGATCAGCAGCGCCGTCAGCCCGCTGACGGCGGCCACGGCCATGCTGATCTGCACCGAGCCCAGGCTGGCGACCTTGCCCCAGATGGCGGCGCCGATGGCCGTGCTGCCCATGATGGACATCTGGTAGATGGACATGCCACGTGCCCGCACCCAGTTGGGCAGGGCCATCTGCGCGGCCACGCCCAGCGTGTTGGCGGTGGCCAGCAGGGCCAGGCCCGAGAGCATCATGCCCGGTACGGCCACGGCGATATGGGGGGCGAAGGCCACGGTCAGCGTGGCCAGGCTTTGCGCGGCCACGCCGGCCAGCACCGTGCGCTCGCCCGACAGCATCTGGCGTATGCGCGGCAGCAGCATGGCGCCCAGGATGGCGCCCGCGCCCATGGACGCCAGCAGCAGCGTGAAGGTGCCGGCACTGCCGCTGCTGGCCGTGCCGTGGTCCAGGCGCTGGGCCGTCAGCGGCAGCAGCGCCATGATGGCGGCGGCCTGCAGAAAGTAGCAGACGGTGCGCAGCAGCACGGCATGCATGCGCGGCGACTCCTGGATGAACTGCAGGCCCACGCGCATGGCCGAGCCCAGGCGCTCGCGGCCCAGCGGGTTGGCGGGCTGCTGGCGTTTCCAGCGCAGCAGCACAAAGCCCGAGACGATGGACAGAGCTGCGTTGAGCACGAACACCCAGGCGCTGCCCAGGCTGGCAATGACGGCCCCGGCCACCAGCGGGCCGATGATGCGCGAGGCATTCATGGCCACGCCGTTGAGCGCCATCGCAAAAGGCAGGTGGTGCTTGGGCACCAGCTCGGGGATCAGCGCGGAGAACACCGGCCAGCGCATGGCCAGGCCGATGCCGTTGGCAAACACCAGGGCCAGCAGCAGATAGGGCGTCAGCTGGCCCGAGAGCACGGCCAGACACAGCAGCAGCGCCACGGCAGCCACCCAGAACTGGGTGACGATGAAATAGCGGCGCCGGTCCAGGATATCGGCCAGCGCGCCACTGGGAAGGGCCAGCAGCATGACCGGCAGGGTGGAGGCCGACTGCACCAGCGCCACCAGCACGGGCGAGGTGGTCAGCGATGTCATCAGCCAGGCGGCCGCCACATCGTTCATCCACATGCAGATATTGGCCGTCATCCAGATCATCCACAGCATGCGGAAGGTGGGTGTGGCCAGTGGTGTCCAGACGCCCGGGGCCGCGGCAGGCGGCGCGCCTCCGTCATGCATGGCCGAGGGATCTTCCAGCAGCTTGCCTGCAGGGACCTGGCCGGATTCTGAAATTATTGGATTTTGGGGAGCGCGTGCTGCGGAATCATCGTGGGCCATGGGACACGATTCTGTAGCAGGAAAGTTGTGCTGACAAATACGTAGTTTCTCAAACCTGCCCGGCCCGGCGCCCAGTGATGCTCATGCGCTGGATGCTATTGATAAGTGAGCTTTTAGCGCTTGATGGACAAGGATTTCAATATGGATTGAATCTGTATTTGCGATGAACCAAGCGGCATATGCTTCACTTTTGAGTGCCGCCGGGCTGGCGCGGGCGGCACTCAGGCGTGCGTCAGCGTGCTGGGCAGCGGCAGCGCGCTGCTGGACTTGACCTCGCCCAGCGAAAAAATCGTGTGCACGTCTTTGACGTTAGGCAGGCGCAGCAGCACATTGCGCACGAAACCGGAAAAGCTCTCCAGATCCCTGGCCACGACCTGCAGCTCGAAGGTGCCCGCGCCGCTGATGTAGTGGCAGGTGGTGACCTCGGGCAGCAGGCGAATGGCTTCCTCCATGCGCAGCGTGATGTCGGCGGTGTTCTGTGCGGCATCCACGCGCACAAAGGCCAGCACGCCCAGGCCCAGCTTGTGGCGGTCCAGCGTGGCGTGATAGCCGGTGATATAGCCCGACTCCTCCAGCGCGCGCACGCGCCGCCAGCAGGGCGCGGCGGACAGGCCTACACGCTGGGCCAGCTCGGCATTGGTCAGGCGGCCATCCATCTGCAGCTCATTCAGGATGGCCCAGTCGAAGCGATCAAGTTGGTTCATGATTCGCAATTTACAGCAATATTCTTTCAAAAACTAGGTTAATCCCGGCAATAAAAAGAAAGCTCTATTCGGGGTGTTTTCCTTAAACTTTGCTCAAACAAGTTGCGTTCCGTGCCTCTGGCGCAGGAATGCCCAAAGCAATATGCTGCTCTGGTAGCCAACAGCTGCCACGGGTGGTCACCCACATGGAGACAAGCCATGAATGCCCCTTTGCCCGATGAAGTCCGTCGCGCCCTGGAGTCTGTGACTCTGGACGACAAATATTCCCTGGCCCGCGGCCGCGCCTTTATGAGCGGTGTGCAGGCCCTGGTCCGCCTGCCCATGCTGCAGCGGCTGCGCGATGCGCAGGCCGGGCTCAATACCGCGGGCTTCATCAGCGGCTATCGCGGCTCGCCCCTGGGCACCTACGACCAGTCCCTGTGGGCGGCCAAAAAGCATATGGAGGCGAATCACATCGTCTTTCAGCCCGGTGTGAACGAAGAGCTGGGCGCCACGGCCGTCTGGGGCACGCAGCAGCTCGATCTCTATCCCGAAACCAAGAAGTTCGACGGTGTCTTCGGCATCTGGTATGGCAAGGGGCCGGGCGTGGACCGCTGCTCCGACGTGTTCAAGCACGCCAATATGGCGGGCACGGCCAGGCATGGCGGCGTGATTGCGATTGCGGGCGACGACCACATCAGCAAGTCCTCCACGGCCGCGCACCAGAGCGACCACATCTTCAAGGCCTGCGGCACGCCGGTTTTCTTCCCCAGCAATGTGCAGGACATCCTGGACATGGGCCTGCATGCCTTTGCCATGAGCCGTTTCTCGGGCCTGTGGTCGGGCATGAAGACGATCCAGGAGGTGGTGGAGTCCTCTTCCTCGGTGCTGGTGGACCCGGATCGCGTCAACATCATCCTGCCCGAAGACTTTCAGATGCCGGACGGCGGCCTGCATATCCGCTGGCCCGATCCGCCGCTGGAGCAGGAAGCGCGGCTGATGAACTACAAGTGGTACGCAGCCCTGGCCTATGTGCGCGCCAACAAGCTCAACCACAACGTGATCGAGGGGCCGAGCGACCGCTTCGGCATCATCGCCAGCGGCAAGGCCTATAACGACACGCGCCAGGCCATGGCCGACCTGGGGCTGGACGAGGACACCTGCCACCAGCTGGGCATCAGGCTGCACAAGGTCAACGTGGTCTGGCCGCTGGAGGCCACGATCACGCGCGATTTCGCGCGCGGCCTGCAGGAGATTCTGGTGGTCGAGGAAAAGCGCCAGGTCATCGAATACCAGATCAAGGAAGAGCTCTACAACTGGCGCGACGACGTGCGCCCCAATGTGGTGGGCAAGTTCAGCGACGAGCATGGTGGCGAATGGTCGCTGCCCAACCCCAGCACCGACTGGCTGCTGCGCCCCACGGCCGATCTGACTCCCGCCATCATTGCGCGCGCCATTGCCCAGCGCCTGAACAAGCTGGGCGTGCCCGAGCATGTGCAAACGCGCATGCAGCAGCGTCTGGCCGTGCTCGACGCCCGCGAAGCGGCGATCAAGGCGGCCAAGGAAGTCTCGACCGGCGACCGCACGCCCTGGTTCTGCAGCGGCTGCCCGCACAACACCTCGACACGCGTGCCCGAAGGCTCGCGCGCCGTGGCCGGCATCGGCTGCCATTACATGACCACCTGGATGCCCGACCGCCGCACCAGCACCTTCACGCAGATGGGCGGCGAGGGCGTGACCTGGGTGGGGCAGGCGCCTTTCACCAAGGAAGCCCATGTCTTCGCCAATCTGGGTGACGGCACCTACTTCCACAGCGGGCTGCTGGCGATACGCCAGAGCATTGCCGCCGGCACCAACATCACCTACAAGGTGCTCTACAACGATGCCGTGGCCATGACGGGCGGCCAGCGCGTGGGAGAGCGGCCCGAAGGCCATTCGGTGCTGCAGATCATGAACAGCCTGCTCTCCGAAGGCGTGGGCAAGCTGGTCATCGTCACCGACGAACCCGAGAAATACGATGGCGTGAAGCTGGGCGAGGGCGTGACCGTGCACCACCGCGACGAGCTGGATGCGATCCAGCGCCAGTTCCGCGAGCTCCAGGGCTGCACGGCCATCATCTACGACCAGACCTGCGCCACCGAAAAGCGCCGCCGCCGCAAACGCGGCACGCTGAGCACGCCCGACAAGACCGTGGTCATCAACGAGCTGGTCTGCGAGGGCTGTGGCGATTGCTCGGTGCAGTCCAACTGCCTGTCGGTGGAACCCGTGGAGACCGAGTTCGGCCGCAAGCGCCGCATCAACCAGAACAGCTGCAACAAGGACTATTCCTGCGTCAAGGGCTTCTGCCCCAGCTTTGTCACCGTCGAAGGCGGTCAGCTCAAGAAGCCCAGGCAGGAGAAGAAGGGCAGCCTGGAGGCCCTTCCCCATATTCCCGAGCCCGTCCTGCCCGTGGCCGAGCAGGCCTGGGGCATCGTGGTGGCCGGTGTCGGCGGCACGGGCGTGATCACCATCGGTTCGCTGCTGGGCATGGCCGCACACCTGGAAGGCAAGGGCGTGGTCACCCAGGATGCGGCCGGTCTGGCGCAAAAAGGCGGCTCCACCTGGAGTCATATCCAGATCGCCAACCGCGCCGATGCCATCTACACCACCAAGGTGGACATGGCCAAGGCCGATCTGGTCATAGGCTGCGACCCCATCGTGGCGGCCACGCCCACCACCTTGTCCGTGATGCAGCCGGGGCGCACCTATGTGGCGCTCAACAGCCATGCCGCACCCACGGCCACCTTCGTGGGCAATCCCGACTGGCAGTCGCCTGCCGCACGCTGCGCCACGGCGCTGGCCGAGGCCGTGGGCCAGGGCGCCCTGGGCAGCTTCGACGCCGAGAAGGCCTCCACGGCCTTGCTGGGCGACAGCATCTACGCCAACCCCATGATGCTGGGCTACGCCTGGCAAAAGGGCAGGGTGCCGCTCAGCCATGCCTCGCTGATGCGCGCCATGGAGCTCAACGGCGTGCAGGTGGCGCGCAACCAGGAGGCCTTTGAATGGGGCCGCCGCTGCGCCCATGATCTGGAGGCCGTGCGCGCTCTGTATCAGGCATCGCAGGTGATCCAGTTCGTCAAGAAGCCGTCGCTGGAGGAAATGCTGGACAAGCGTGTGGAGTTCCTCACGGCCTACCAGAACGCGGCCTATGCCCGGCAGTACCGCGATTTCGTGGCCAAGGTGCGCGCCGCGGAGGAGCCGCTGGCGCATGGCACGCGCCTGTCCCAGGCCGTGGCGCGCTATCTGTTCAAGCTCATGGCGTACAAGGACGAGTACGAGGTGGCGCGTCTGCACACCGATGCGGCCTTCACCCAGAAGATCAGCGACATGTTCGAGGGCGACTACAAGCTCGTCCATCACCTGGCGCCCCCCGGTTTTGCCAAGAAGGACGAGCAGGGCCATCTGCTGAAAAAGTCCTATGGCCCCTGGATGCGCAAGGCCATGGGCTGGCTGGCCGGCATGAAGGGACTGCGCGGCACGGCGCTCGATCCCTTCGGTCGCACCGAGGAGCGCCGTACCGAGCGCGCCCTGATCGTCGAATACCGCCAGTGCATCGAAACCCTGCTGACGGGCTTGACGGCCGACAAGCTGGCGCTGGCCGTGGAGATCGCCTCCATCCCCGAAGACATTCGAGGCTACGGTCATGTCAAAGAGCACCATCTGGCGGCTGCGCGCATCAAGTGGCAGTCCTTGATGACTCGCTGGAATGGCTCGGCTGTACCTGCTGCGTCAGCGGTCAAGCTGATGGCAGTGAACTAATTGCGCCGAGGCGCATCACAACAAGGCCGGGGCGACCCGGCCTTTGTATTCAGGCCAGAGGCGATGCTGGCAGTGGGCTATCTGGATTTGATAGCTGCCAGCGCCTGTATTGAGTGATATTCAAATATAAAACAATCACAGAACAATACAGGCAATGCGCTGATAGCTATGCTTTTTGCAGGCTTTGTTGATGTGGGACGGGAGGTCCCCATCGCATCAGGGAATGCCTGTGCTGCGCGGCAGCCCATGCCAATCTTGGGTACAAGCCAGCCGAATACAATGTCCCGCTGACCTGGTGAGATCGCGCAAGTGCGCGCCTGCCGGGACCTATTCCTGACAAATTCACTCTTTCGGAGTCTTTTTCGTGTTCATTTCTTCTGCTTTCGCCCAGACCGCTCCTGCCGCCGCTGCTGAAGGCGGCTTCATGGGTTCGCTCACCGGCATGCTGCCTCTGGTGCTGATGTTCGTGGTGCTGTACTTCGTGATGATTCGTCCCCAGATGAAGCGCCAGAAGGAACACCGCTCCATGATCGACGCGCTGGCCAAGGGTGATGAAGTGGCTACCGCCGGCGGCATCATCGGCACCGTGACCCGCATGGCCGAGCAATTCATCTACATCGAAGTGGCTTCCGGCGTGGAAGTTCAGATCCAGCGCTCCGCTGTGGTGCAAGTGCTGCCCAAGGGCACGGCCAAGTAAGCCTGTCCGCTGTGGATTTTGAGGGGTACGGCGCTCGACCAGAGTGCGCGTACCCGTTGTGCGTTGCTGTAAAAAAAAGAGCGCGATCATGAACCGATACCCGGTCTGGAAGTACGCGATCATCGTGATCGCGCTGCTGGTGGGGGTGCTCTACACCCTGCCCAATTTCTTTGGTGAAGCGCCTGCCGTGCAGGTGTCCTCGGCCAAGTCCACCGTCAAGGTGGACAACGCGGTGCTGCAAAAGGTGGAATCCGCCTTGAGCGCGGCCAGTGTCAAAGCCACGTCGATGTCGCTGGAAGGCACCTCGGTGCGCGCCCGCTTCGATACGCCCGACGAGCAGCTCAAGGCCAAGGACGTCATCCAGAAGGCCCTGATCTCCGACCCCACCGACCCTTCCTACATCGTGGCGCTGAACCTGGTGTCGCGCTCGCCCGACTGGCTGACGGCCATCGGCGCCAAGCCCATGTATCTGGGTCTGGACCTGCGTGGCGGCGTGCACTTCATGCTGCAGGTGGACATGGCTGCGGCCCTGACCAAGAAGGCCGAGAGCTATGCGGGCGATCTGCGCTCTTCGATGCGCGACAAGAATATCCGCCATGGCGGTGTCAGCCGCGACGGCAACAACGTCACCATCCGCGTGCGCGACGAAGCCACGCTGACGGCGGCACGCAATCTGATCGCGGACCAGTTCCCCGATCTGGCGGCCACTTCCACGCCTGACGGCACGGGCTTCAAGCTGGTAGCCTCGATCAAGCCTGAAGCTCTGCGCAAGGTGCAGGAGCAGGCGCTCAAGCAGAACATCGTCACGCTGCACAACCGTATCAACGAACTCGGCGTGGCCGAGCCAGTGATCCAGCAGCAGGGCCTTGACCGCATCGTGGTGCAACTGCCCGGCGTGCAGGACACGGCCAAGGCCAAGGACATTCTGGGCCGTACTGCCACACTGGAAGTGCGCATGGTGGACGAGTCCGCCGAAGCGCGTGCTGCCGAGATGGGCTCCGGCCCCGTGCCTTTCGGCTCCGAGAAATACCTGGACCGCAACGGCCAGAGCATCATCGTGCAAAAGCAGGTGACGCTGACCGGCGAGAACCTGACGGATGCCCAGCCCGGCTTTGACAGCCAGACCCAGGAGCCCACCGTCAACCTGACGCTGGACGCCAAGGGCGCGCGCATCTTCAAGGACGTGACGCGCGAGAACGTGGGCAAGCGCATGGCCATCATCCTGTTCGAAAAGGGCAAGGGCGAAGTGGTGACGGCTCCCGTGATTCGTGGCGAAATCGGCGGCGGCCGCGTGCAGATCTCGGGTCGCATGACTACGGCTGAAGCCAACGACACCTCGCTGCTGCTGCGCGCCGGTTCGCTGGCCGCGCCCATGGAGATCATCGAGGAATACACCATCGGCCCAAGCCTGGGTGCCGACAACATCGACCGCGGTATCCACTCCGTGGTCTGGGGCATGGTGGCCGTTGCTGCCTTCATGTGTGTCTATTACATGCTGTTCGGCGTGATTTCCACGATCTCTCTGGGCATCAACGTGTTGCTGCTGCTGGCCATTCTGTCCATGCTGCAGGCCACGCTGACCCTGCCCGGCATTGCCGCCATGGCGCTGGCGCTGGGTGTGGCCATCGACTCGAACGTGCTGATCAACGAGCGCATTCGCGAAGAGCTGCGCGCCGGTGCCTCGCCCCAGGCGGCGATTCATGCCGGTTACGAGCATGCCTGGCACACCATCCTGGACTCGAACGTGACCACGCTGATTGTGGGTCTGGCACTGCTGGCCTTTGGTTCTGGGGTGGTGCGTGGCTTTGCCGTGGTGCACTGCATCGGCATTCTGACCAGCATGTTCTCGGCCGTGTTCTTCTCGCGTGGTCTGGTCAATCTCTGGTACGGCGGTCGCAAGAAGCTCAAGAGCCTCGCCATCGGTCAGGTCTGGAAGCCTGAGGGTGAAGGTCACCGTTCCGTGGCCGGTCGCGGCGGCAACAATTAAGGAGGAAGATCATGGAGTTCTTCCGCATCAAAAAAGACATTCCGTTCATGAAGTACGCGTTGGTCTTCAACGCGATCTCCTTCATCACCTTTGCACTGGCCGTTTTTTTCCTGTTCTCGCGCGGCCTGCATCTGTCCGTGGAGTTCACGGGCGGTACGGTCATGGAAGTGGCGTACACCCAGCCTGCCGACATCGGCAAGGTGCGTGAAACCGTTTCCAAGCTCGGCTATGCCGATGTGATCGTCCAGAATTTCGGTACATCCAAGGATGTGATGATTCGTCTGCCCGTGCAAAAGGGCGTGACGACTGCTCAGCAAAGTGAGCGCGTGATCACTGCACTGAAGGCCGAGGATGCAGAGGTCACGCTGCGCCGCACCGAGTTTGTCGGCCCGCAGGTGGGCGATGAGCTGATGCACAACGGCCTGATGGCGCTGGGCATGGTGGTGCTGGGCATCATCATCTATCTGGCCTTTCGCTTCGAGTGGAAGTTCGGTGTGGCGGCCATCATTGCCAACTTGCACGACGTGATCATCATCCTGGGCTTCTTCGCCTTCTTCCAGTGGGAGTTTTCGCTCTCCGTGCTGGCAGGCGTGCTGGCCGTGCTGGGCTACTCGGTCAATGAGTCCGTGGTGATCTTCGACCGTATCCGCGAAGCCTTCCGCAAGTTCCGCAAGCTCAGTACCCACGAGGTGATCGACCACGCCATCACGTCGACCATGAGCCGGACCATCATCACTCACGCTTCGACCGAAGCCATGGTGCTGTCCATGTTCTTCTTTGGCGGCCCCAGCCTGCATTACTTTGCGCTGGCGCTGACGATCGGTATCTTGTTCGGTATCTATTCTTCGGTGTTCGTGGCGGCTGCCATTGCCATGTGGCTGGGCGTCAAGCGCGAAGATCTGGTCAAGGCTCCAGCCAAGCCCGGGTCGCAAGATCCCAATGATCCCAATGCGGGAGCCGTGGTCTGAAGTTTTGACCATTGCGGCGGGGGCGTAACTGCTTCTGCCGCCATTACACTTACGGAATGGCTCTCTCGCAGTCTTCCTCCACCGCGCCTGCGGCCCCGCAACAGCTGGGCTGGCAGGCGCGCTTGCGTTGGGTCCATGGCATTTGTCAGGGCCTGCCCAAGGTCGCTCAGCAGCTGGATGAATTCCTCTCCAGCCAGAGCAGTGCCGTCACCACGGCCAAGGAGATGCAGGAATGGCGCGAGGCCTGGGTTGGCTTTCAGCAGAACAAGGACGCCTGGTTGCAGGCAGGCGCTCAGGCGCTGCAGCAGGCTGCGCGCAAGCCGCCCTCCGGTAGTACGGAGAGCAGCTCGTCGGGCTCGGCTCCGCTGACCTTCGAGCTGCTCAGCGACGATGTCGTCGAAAACAAGATTCTTGCCTCCCGCATGGCTCTGGCCATGGGAGAGACGCTGCAGCCCGGTTTCGAGGCCATGCGCCTGCGTATCCAGGCCCTGGAGGGCCATGAACTGGCTTCCCGGGACATGTTCCGGGCCGAGACCATCTGCCTGCATCTGGTCGAGCAATGGCTGGGCAGCGGCATGGAGCGCAAGCATTTGCTCAGGGCCGTGGAGCCCCTGCAGAATGCGCTGGCACCGCTGATGGAGTCCGAATACAGCATCCTGCACAAGCTGCTGGATGCCAAGGGCGTCAGCAAGGCCCAGGATGCCCCGCTGCGCGTGCGACGTACCGAGGGCGGCCCGTCCACCGGTGCCATGCATCTGGGCGCAAGCAGTGGCTATGGCAATGCGTCCGATGCGGGCTGGGCCAACTCTGCCATGCAGTACATGCCGGCCGGTATGGCTGCCGGTCTGGGAACCGGGCCCGGGATGGCTCCGGGCATTGCCCTGCCGCCAGGCGCCAGCGCCGGCCTGGGCATGCTGGCGCGGGCACGACATCGCGCGCTGGATGCCATGAATCAGCTGCGCCAGGTGCTGAGCCAGCCTGCGGTCGGCATTCCGGGTCTGATGCCTGGCGCGCCTGTCGTTCCCATGCCTCCGGCGTCTGCCGCTCTGGCGCAGGCGCTGCAGGAGCAGCAACAGCTGATGGCGGCCGAACTCCAGGCCCAGTATCCGTCTGCGGCCGGTTCGGCCATGGCCATGCCCGCCATGGACTACAGCCCGGCAGCGATCGGCCAGCTGGTCAACCTGGTGCGCGAGCGCTCGGCTGACTGGAAGCAGAAGGCCGAGACCAAGAGCGAGAAGGCGACCATCGAGGTGGTCGCGCTGATGTTCCAGAGCATTCTTTCGGAAGACCGGCTGCCGCCGTCCATTCGCGTGTGGTTCGCGCGCTTGCAGGTCCCCGTTTTGCGCGTGGCCCTGGCCGAGCCGCAGTTCTTCAGCGATCTCAACCACCCGGCGCGCAAGCTGATCGACCGCATGGGCTCCTGCGTCATGGGCTTCGATGCCAGCAGCATCAACGGCAATGCGCTGGAGACCGAGATCCGCCGCGTGGTCCAGGTGATCGAGCAGTACCCCGAGACCGGGCAGAAGGTCTTTGCGCTGGTGCTGCGCGAGTTCGAGGAATTCCTCACCAGGCACTTTGCCCAGAATCGGTCCACGGCCAAGATCACCAGCGTGGCTCAGCAGGTGGAGCAGAAGGAAACGCTGGCCATCCAATACACCATAGAGCTGCGCAATATGCTCACCGATATGCCGGTGCGCGAAGAGGTGCGAGACTTTCTCTTCAAATCCTGGGCCGATGTGCTGGCCATGGCCACCGTGCGCTATGGCGCCAAGGATGCGCGGGCCATGCGCCTCAAGCAGGCGGCCAGCGAGCTGGTCTGGTCGGCCAGCGCCAAGCCCTTGCGCCAGGAGCGTGCGCGTGTCATCCAGGGCCTGCCGACCTTGCTGCAGACCTTGCGTGAAGGACTGGAGCTGGTGAGCGTGACCGGCGATGCACAGTCTGCCGCGATCAAGGTGTTGACCGATACGCTGGCCCAGGCCTTCATGTCCAAGACGGCAGCCATTCCGGCCGAGCGCATCGAGGCCATGGCCAAGCGCCTGGCGGAACTGGAAAAATACATCAGCGAGGACGGCAAGCTCGACGATATGCCGCTGTCCAGCGAGAGCATAGAGCTGATGCTGGGCGTGGATGCGGGCGATCTGAACGTCATTCCCAACACGGACAGCCCGGTGGAGCCCGCCATGCTGGAGTGGGCTCAGTCGCTGGAAAGCGGCCGCTGGTTCACGCTGGATCACAACGGTGCCCGTGTGCAGGTGCAATATGTCTGGCATAGCCGTCGCAAGCATCTGCATTTGTTCGCCTCGCTGGATGGACATTGCTATCTGTTGCAGGCGCAACGCATGGCGACCTATCTGCAGGCCGGCTTGCTCGCGGTGCATGATGCCGAAGCCCTGACGGTGCGCGCCACGCGCGATGCACTGCAGAAAATTCAGGCGAATCCGGAAAGACTGGCCTAAGCCCCTGAGGTGTTTTGCATCCTTTCCCTTTCTCTATGCGCTGCGCCAGGGAAGGGAGCGGCCCTTGCTTGGCGTCGCCTTGTCGGGATATACCTGTCCGGGACGCTTCAGCCTTGCGTAAGTCGCTGGTACAGGCCGCCAGGCAGGCGCGCGACCAGGCCGTCGAGTTCCAGTTCCATCAGCTGCGCCTGCAAATGGGCGGCATCCCAGCCCGTGCGATCGCTCAATGACTCCAGTGTCATGGGGTCATGGCCCAGCGCCTGCAGCAACGGGTTATCCGGTGTCGATGCTTTACTTCTGATGGCTTCCTGCGCTTGTTCGGCTTTGGCCGGTGCGAGCTTCAGTCCTTGAAGTTCTTCTAGCACATTGTCAGCGGTTTCCACCAGCTTGGCCCCCTGGCGTATCAGCGCATGGCAGCCCTTGGCCTGCGGCGCGTGGATGGAGCCGGGGATGGCAAAGACTTCACGCCCCTGCTCGTTGGCCAGGCGGGCCGTGATCAGCGAGCCAGACTGCAGGGCGGCTTCCACCACCAGGGTGCCTTGCGACAGGCCGGAGATGATGCGGTTGCGCTGAGGGAAATGCCGGGGCAGGGGCTCGCTGCCCAGCGGGTATTCGCTGATGACCAGCCCATGGAGGGCAATTTGCTGTGCCAGCTTGGCGTGAGCGCGTGGATAGACCTGATCGAGTCCGGTGCCGACGACGGCAATCGTGCAGGGGCTAGGGCCTGGCCGGGCCTGGAGTGCTCCCTCATGGGCGGCTGCATCGATGCCGCGTGCCAGACCTGAGACTATGCACAGTCCTTGCTCGGCCAGGGCCTTGGCCATGCTGCGCGCATTGATGAGGCCCTGGGCGGATGGATTGCGGCTGCCCACCATGGCCAGGGTGGCGGGATAGGGAAACCAGGGCCGGGTAGATGCCAGCAGTGCCGCTGGACCTTGGACAAACAGCAGCAGGGGCGGATCTTCGGTCTGCAGCAGGCAGTCCGGATATTGAGAGTTGCCCAGATGGATCGCGGTGTGCAAGATGCCCGGTGCGGGCGAGGTCAGCCATCGAGCCAGGATGCTGCAATGTTTTTCCCAGTCTGCCGGGAGCTCTGTCAGAGCCTTGATCTGAGCCTGAGTGGCGCATTCCGCCCATGTGGACAGCGGCAGCCGCCAGACCGCGTCTGCACTACCGGCTCTGGCCAGCAGGCGGCGTGCCGTGGTGCGTCCAAGACCCGGTGTCAGCAGCAGGCGCAGCCAAGCCAGAATTTCGGCATCGGGTTGGGCATGGTGCGCATCTTGTGAAGGGGGCGACACCATGCTCATGCTCCATTCAGGGCAGGGGCGACTGCAGGCCATCGCCCACATGCACTCCGCGCTGGGCCGTGGTGATGAGCGCGTAGGAAACCCGGTCAAACACCTTGAAGACCATGGCATAGCCATTGGCCTCATCGGGCAGCTTCACCCGGTCACGGCTGGGACTGGTCTTGTCCACGATGACATTGCCCTTGCTGACGAGTTCGAGCACCGTACCGACGTCCATGCCGTCCTGGGCCCCCTTGTTGATGGCAATGACCTGGTTCTGGGCCGCGGTATAGCCTACCGAGTCGCCGTAGATGGAGACCACGGCGGCATCCACCGCTTGGCGCGGGGCATGGGGCACATAGCTCAGATACTGCTGCTCGGGCGAGGGCAGCAGACGGTCACCTGCGCGGATCTCGTTCTTGGAGCGAGTGATGTCCACCGTGCCGGGCGCCGTCTGTACAGGCTGGCCTGGTGCGGACTCAAGCAATGTTTCACCACGTGCCACGGTGGCACTGCCCAGGTACTTGGCTTCGTAGCCCAGGATTTCCCCTGTGACAGGGTCCTTGAGTGGAGTGGCATCGCGGAAGATGCGGTAGCTCGCGGGCTGGCCCTTGCCGGTGGTTACCAGCGCGCCGCCGGAGTTGCGCACATAGGCGCGATCGCCATTGGACATGAGCACGCGCTTGTCCTGGGTGGCGATGATGCGCGGCGCCTGTGTCAGGGCCTGGCTGTCCACGACCAGCGGCTCGGCCAGGAAGGGCTCGATCAGATGCGGCGGCAGCGTGGGCAGGGCCAGGTCGCTCAGTGACGATTCACGCGTTTGCGGCGACAGACGCACTACCTCGGAACCGCCGTTGGGAGCCGTGGTCGACAGGCGGGCATAACCGTTGCTGCGCACCAGATACAGCACCTGGCCGGGGTAGATCAGATGAGGGTTGGCGATGCTGGAGAGGTTCATGCCCCAGAGCTCGGGCCAGCGCCAGGGCTGGCGCAGATACATGCCCGAGATGCCCCAGAGCGTGTCGCCGCGCTTGACGGTGTACTGCGCGGGAGCGTTGGGCGCCAATTCGTTCTCGGGGATGCCTTGCTGAGCGACCTGCTGTGCGGTGGAGCGCTGGGTGGCGGTCACAGGATAGCTTTGGGCGTGGACCGAAGTCAGGGCTGCAAGCAATGTGGCTCCAATGCTCAAGGCGCGTGCAGTGGCAAATGCGGTCATGAAATTCCTTCTGGCGGGATTCGTTTGCTGCAGCGTCCCTCGCGTCGCCGCACTGTGGCCGATCTTGGCATAGCCAGCCAACAAGTCTTACAAATGTGTCGAAATTCTCGATGCAAGGCCTCGATAGATCAATGTTTATTGAGGGTGTGACAAGCGTTTGGCGTCAAATGTTGGGACAATAACGACAGATTTACCGAGACACCATGGCCATTCTTTCCATCCTCTGCTACCCCGATCCCCGTCTTCACAAGGTCGCCAAGCCCGTGGCGCAGGTGGATGAGCGCATCCAGACTCTGGTGAAAGACATGCTCGAGACCATGTATGACGCCCAGGGCATCGGCTTGGCCGCGACTCAGATCGACGTGCATGAGCGCGTCATCGTGATCGACGTGTCCGAGAAGCGCAACGAGCCCATGGCTTTGATCAACCCCGAGATTCTCTGGGCCAGCGAGGAAAAGCAGCTGGGCGAGGAAGGCTGCCTGTCCGTGCCCGGCATCTACGACGGCGTGGAGCGCTCCATTGCCGTCAAGGTCAAGGCCCTGGATGAGAACGGCAACAGCCGTGAGATCGACGCCGAAGGCATGCTGGCCATCTGCATCCAGCACGAGATGGATCACCTGCTGGGCAAGGTGTTTGTCGAATACCTCTCGCCGCTGAAGCGCAACCGCATCAAGACCAAGCTGGTCAAGGCCCAAAAGCAAGCCCTGAGGGCCTGATCGGAGTGTCCATGTCCCTGCCTCGCCTGCAAACACTGTTGACTGCCAGTCTGCTGGCATTGGGGCTGGCGGGTTGCATGGTGCCCCAGTGGCAAAAGCCTGGCATGCCGCAGGCCGAGGTGGAAAAAGGCATGGGCAAGCCCACTCTGGTCGTGCCTCTGCCCGAGGGCGGCCAGCGTCTGGTCTATAGCCAGCAGCCTGCCGGTCAGCAGGTCTATCACATGGACTTCGATGCCCAGCACAAGCTGGTGCGCGTGGAGCAGGTGCTGGATACGGCGCACTTTTTTGCACTGCGCAACGGCGTGGATACCCGTGACGATGTCTATCGCATGTTCGGCCCGCCCGCCATAGTCGAGGGGGTCTACAGCTTCAAAGGTGACATCTGGACCTACCGTTTTCTGGACAATACCTTTGGTCGGCGTGCCCATGTGCACATAGACCCGCAAGGTGTGGTGCAGAAGGTCATGTTCACCGATGAGAGCATGTACCTCAGAGAGCCGCACCGTTGAAGACCTGGCAGCCGACGGCTGCCTTTTTAATTTGTGAGTTCCATGAAAGTCATTTTTGCCGGTACGCCCGAATTTGCGCGCGTGGCCCTGGAGAGTCTGCTGGCCGCAGGTTTTGAAGTTCCGCTGGTGCTGACCCAGCCGGACCGTCCTGCGGGGCGCGGCATGAAGCTGCAAGCCTCTCCCGTCAAGCAGTGCGCCTTGGCGCATGGCATTGCAGTGGCCCAGCCGCTGAGCCTGCGTCTGGACGGCAAATATCCCGAAGACGCCGCTGCCGCCAAGGTCGCGATCGATGCTGCCCAGGCCGATGTGATGGTGGTCGCTGCCTATGGCCTGATCCTGCCGCAATGGGTGCTCGACACGCCGCGCCTGGGCTGCCTGAACATTCACGCCAGCCTGCTGCCGCGCTGGCGCGGTGCAGCGCCGATTCATCGCGCCATCGAGGCCGGTGACGCCGAAACCGGCGTCACCATCATGCAGATGGATGCCGGCCTGGATACCGGCGATATGTGCGTGATCGAGCGTCTGCCGATTGCTGCGCACGACACCACGGCCAGTCTGCACGACAAGCTGGCCACGCTGGGCGGTCGTCTGATTGTGGAAGCGCTGGAAATGGCGGCCTGCGGAGGTCTCAATCGCACGCCACAGCCTGCCGATGGAGTGACCTATGCACACAAGATCGAGAAGGCAGAGAGCCTGATCGACTGGAGCGAAAGTGCCGGCGTCATTGCACGCCGCCTGCGTGCCTTCAATCCCTTCCCCGGCGGTGCCACCAGCCTGGGCGGCGAAGCCATCAAGGTCTGGGAGGCCAGTGCCGAGGAAGGCTCCGGAGCGCCAGGCATGGTGCTGTCGGCCGATGCTCAGGGGGTGCGCGTGGCCTGCGGCAGCGGCGTGCTCAATATGACGCTTTTGCAGCGTGCCGGTGGCAAGCGTCTGGCCGCAGGCGATTTTCTGCGCGGTTTCGAGCTGCCCGCAGGCGCGCAACTGGGTGAGGGTGCTGGCAAGGTATGACGGCTATGGCGCTCACGCTGGGGCAGCGTGCGAAATCGATAGTCAGGGATCCGTTTTTCTGGGTCGGCTCCAAAGAGATGGGCGGCACCGCCCTGGGCATCGCCGCCTGGGGCCTGGTGACCGGTGTGGCCATGGTCAAAAGCGGTCTGTCCGTTCCCCTGGCGCTGCTCATGGGTTTGACCGTCTATGCGGGCAGTGCCCAGCTGGCCGTGCTGCCGCTGATGGCCGTAGGGGCTCCGCTGTGGGTGGTCTGGTTCACCGCCATCTGCGTGAACCTGCGGTTTGTGATCCTGTCCAGCATGTGGCGCAGCTATTTCGCCAACCTGAGTCTGCGTCACCGTCTGGCGGTCGCCTATTTCAGCGGCGACGTGATTTTCGTGAACTTCATGCGTCGCTACCCGGAGGCCAGGCCGCAGCCCGAGCAACTGCCCTATTTCTGGGGGGCGGCGCTGACCAACTGGCTGGCCTGGCAGATCCCTTCCACGCTGGGCATTTTCCTGGCCGACCAGATTCCTCTGTCCTGGGGGCTGGGCTTTGCCGGCGTGCTGGCGTTGTTGGGCGTGCTGCTGTCCATGCTCAAGGACCGTGCAACCTGGGTGGCCTCCATCGTGGCCTGTACGGCAGCCGTGGCGGCTTTTGCGCTGCCGCTCAAGCTCAATATCCTGGTGGCGATCGCAGCTGCGGTGGCTGCAGGCCTGACGGCCGAGCAACTGCAAAAGCAGGCCAGCCGGCTGCCTGCGGTGAAAAATGAGGAGGATCGGTCATGATGAGCAGTTTCTGGGTCATCGTTGCCTGCATCGGTCTGGCCCTCATCACGCTGGTCACGCGTGCTTTCTTCATGATCCCCGAGCGTGAACTGCCGCTGCCCGACTGGCTCAAGCGCGGGCTCAAATACGCGCCGCTGGCGGCCCTGGCGGCGGTGATTGCGCCCGAGATCGTGATGAGCAATGGTCAGCTGATCAACAGTCTGGCCGATGCTCGACTGCCTGCGCTGGCCGCTTCGGTGGTGTATTTTTTTTACAAGCGCAGCATTCTTGGCACCATTGCTCTGGGCATGGCGATTTATCTGCCTCTGCACATCGGTTTGGGCTGGTAGCTCCAAGACCAGAGAAAACAGGAGCTGCGTGCTCCTGTTTTCATATGGGCTGTCTGTGAAATGGCTTGAAACCAAGTTACAGAGCGCGCAGGATGCTCCTGTTTTTGAGTCGAGTAAGCGTGTAAAAGCGATGCCTGAAAGTGGCGATCGCCCTAGAATGCAGGCAGATTTTGTGTTTTCCAACCTTTGTATGGGCGACTTTCGGAGTCGCTTTTTTGCTGCATGAACATCATCCGCTTCTCCGATCTGTGCGCCCAGGGCAAGGCCCAGGGTCAACGTGTTTTCATCCGTGCCGACCTGAACGTACCCCTGAACGACGCTGGTGAAATCACCGAAGACACGCGTGTGCGCGCTTCCGTGCCTGCGATTGAAATGGCTTTGAAGGCCGGCGCTGCCGTGATGGTCACCAGTCACCTGGGCCGCCCCACCGAAGGTGAATTCAAGCCCCAGGACTCGCTGGCTCCCGTGGCCAAGCGCCTGTCCGAGCTGCTGGGTCGCGATGTGCCCCTGGTCGCCAACTGGGTGGACGGCGTGCAGATTGCCCCCGGCCAGGTCGTGCTGCTGGAGAACTGCCGTGTCAACGTGGGTGAAAAGAAGAACAAACCCGAGCTGGCCCAGAAGCTGGCCAAGCTCTGCGACATCTTTGTGAACGATGCCTTCGGCACCGCTCACCGTGCCGAAGGCACCACCTACGGCATCGCCGAATACGCCCCCATCGCCTGTGCCGGCCCGCTGCTGTCGGCCGAGATCGACGCGCTGAACAAGGCCCTGGCCGCGCCTGCACGTCCTCTGGCCGCCATCGTGGCAGGCTCCAAGGTGTCCACCAAGCTGACCATCCTCAAGAGCCTGGCCGACAAGGTGGACCAGCTCATTGTGGGCGGCGGCATTGCCAATACCTTCATGCTGGCTGCCGGTCTGAAGATCGGCAAGAGCCTGGCCGAGCCCGATCTGGTGGCCGATGCCAAGGCCGTGATCGACGCCATGGCTGCCCGTGGTGCCAATGTGCCCGTGCCCACCGATGTGGTCACCGCCAAGACCTTTGCTGCCGACGCCGTCGCCACCGTCAAGAAGGCCACCGAAGTGGCCGACGACGACATGATTCTGGACATCGGCCCGGAAACCGCAGCCCTGCTGGCCGAGCAGCTCAAGAAGGCCGGCACCATCGTCTGGAACGGCCCCGTGGGCGTGTTCGAGTTCGACCAGTTTGCCAATGGCACCAAGGTCATCGCCCAGGCGATTGCCGAGTCCCCCGCCTTCAGCATTGCCGGCGGTGGCGACACCCTGGCGGCCATTGCCAAGTACGGTATTGAAAAGGACGTGGGCTACATCTCCACCGGCGGCGGTGCCTTCCTGGAAGTGCTGGAGGGCAAGAAGCTGCCCGCCTTCGAGATCCTGGAAAAGCGCGCCCATGGCTGATTTCCTTGAGAAATGGCGCTAGCCCAAATGGGAAGAGCAATGTAGGCTATCAAAAAGGATCGAATCATCGATCCTTTTTTGCTTTGACGCGGATGAAGAGGCAGACGCTCTGCGGAAGTAGAAGCTACTCATCACCGCAAGTGATTGGCGGAACTGTCAGAGTCGCTTAGCATTCAGCCTGCGTTGATGGTGAGCCATGGCGCGCTATGAATTTTTTTACCCTGAGCGGCCGGGATGTGTATCCGGACTTGTCCACCCGGATGGCATGCGGCGTTCGCGTTCTACCCACTGCTTATGTTCGCTTCAACACCTCAGGATTTGTCGGCGCTGATCCAGGCGATGACGACCTCGGTTGCCACCGATACCGCTCAAAACGTGCTCAGTGCCGCTCAATGGGAGTTGCTGGCGCCGTATCTGCAGCCGATCAATCTGGCGGCAAGCGAGGTGTTGTTTGCAGAAGGGGCGCTGGATCGCAACCTGTACATGGTTGAGTACGGCTCGCTGAGCGTGCATTACCAGGATTCGAAGGAAAGAATCCGCCTGGCTTTGGTGGGGCCGGGGGCGATTGTGGGGGAGGGAGCCTTTTTCGCCCATCGACCACGCAAGGCCACGGTTCAGGCCGCAGCGCCCAGCCGTCTATGGTGTCTGACAGCGCTGCGTTATTCCGAAATTGCCAACCGTCGGCCTGCTCTGGCCCTGGCGCTGCTGACCATGGCAGGTCAGGTGCTGGCCCGCCGCGCAGGGGACAGTCGTCGCCGGGTGGCCAGCACCTGAGTGAAGATTTTTTGTGTTCCGGCCGGTTTGGCGGCTTGATCCACGTCGGACAAAGGCTAATATTCCAGCAAATGTCACGAGCTGCTCCAGACATGGAGGCAGAATGTGTCTCGTTGTAAATCCTGCTTGTTCGAGTGTGCTCATGTCCCTGTTCCGATGGTTTTCTCGCGAGCCTCGCCGAGAAGGTAGCACGCAAGCACCGCGTCACGAGGATGATGCAGTAGCGCGTCAGTCGCAGCGCCGTGAGCGCTCTGCCAGACGCGAGCAGCTGTACGCCATCGTGCGCGAAGCCATGGTCAGGGTCGGCATTCTTTCGGCCGGATACAAATTCAAGGTGCTCTCGCTGGACAGCGTCGGCCAGCGCTTTGTCGTGATGGTGGACCTGGCTCCTGCATACGCCGCGGATGCTCCGCAGCAAAGACGTATCGAGGCATTGATTGCCGAGCTCGCCAGAACCCGCATGGATGCAGGGGTTCACGCCGTTTACTGGCGCGTGAACGGGCAACTGCAAAGCGCTGCCAGCCCTGATTTTGCGCAGACGCAGTTTGACGGGGCTGTCCCCCCGGCGAAGGCACCACGCCATGCTCCGGTTGCAGCATATTCAGGCCGCTCTTTCGAGCCCATTGACGCGCAGGAAATGGTTGCGTTCAAGCAGGCAGTGGCCATGGCTGTTGCATCGCCCGCGAGTGTGCGCCAGTCACGCCAGGCGCCATTGCTGGGCCCTGGCTCTGGCCATGAGGAGGGCGGCGAATTTGCCGTGTCCGGACTGGGCTCTCTGGGCACGACGCAGTACGGAGAGCTGCGCTGATCCAGGGCTGTTGCGGGGCTGCTCAGTGCCCTGCAAAGTCAACCAGAGTGAACAGGGGCAGGCCGCTGTCCTTGAGGTGCTTGGAGCCGCCCAGTTCCGGCAGATCCACAATCGCTGCGCCTTCCACCACGGTAGCCCCCAGCTTTTCCAGCAGCTTCTTGCCGGCCATCATGGTGCCGCCGGTGGCGATCAAATCGTCGATCAGCAACACACGGTCGCCGGACTTGACGGCATCGGTGTGCAGCTCCACGGTAGCGCTGCCGTATTCGAGCTCATAGGTTTCCTCCACCGTGGTGAAGGGCAGTTTGCCTTTTTTACGGATGGGCACAAAGCCGACGTTGAGCTCGTGGGCGATCACGGCACCCAGAATAAATCCGCGTGCATCCAGGCCGGCAACCACGTCGGGGCGCAGCTTGGGGTCCATGTAACGATGAACAAAGGCATCGGTCATGATGCGAAAGACCTTGGGATCTTGCAGCAAAGGCGTGATGTCGCGGAATTGCACGCCCGGCGCAGGCCAGTCCGGTACGGTGCGGATATGGTCACGCAGATAGTCGTTGACGCTGGTGGAAGTTTGCATGTGGCCGCCTGAGTTTTTGAATGCTCGTCAGTGTATGGGCTCGGGCTTGAAATGCGGGTCAAAGGGATGTTGCCTGCGGCCCGGCAAGCATGGGCTGGCTAAAATCCGGGCATGAATTCTGATGCTGCCAATTCGCGTCTGATCGACGCACCGCGAGCTTTGAACCTGGCCCGCGAGGCCCTGGATATAGAGGCCGCTGCCTTGCGTGCGATGTCGGTGCGCCTCAATGGCGCATTCACGGCGGTGGTTCAGCGCATTCTGCAGCTGCCGGGCCGTGTGGTGGTCATGGGCATGGGCAAAAGTGGGCATGTGGGCCGGAAGGTGGCTGCGACGCTCGCGTCCACAGGGACCCCCTCCTTTTTCGTGCACCCCGCAGAAGCCAGTCATGGCGATCTGGGCATGCTGACACAGGACGATCTGGTGCTGGCTCTGTCCAATAGCGGCGAGACCGATGAGCTGACCGGCGTGTTGCCCGCCATCAAGCGCATGGGCGTGCCCCTGGTGGCCGTGACCGGCGGTCTGCAATCGACACTGGCCAAGCATGCAGACTGGGTGCTGGACACCCATGTCGACAAGGAAGCTTGCCCCTTGAACCTGGCACCCACTGCCAGCACCACGGCTCAGCTGGCCATGGGAGATGCGCTGGCCGTGGCCTTGCTCGATGCCCGAGGCTTTGGTGCCGAGGATTTTGCGCGCTCACACCCCGGAGGAGCATTGGGGCGACGCCTGCTGACCCATGTGCGCGATGTGATGCGTCGTGGTGTCGATGTGCCCCAGGTTGCCCAGGATGTGAGCAGCGTGGCCCTGATGCGCGAAATGAGTGCCAAGGGCCTGGGCTGCTCCGCCGTGGTCAACGCATCCGGTGAGCTGGTGGGGATCTTCACCGATGGTGATTTGCGCCGCTGTGTGGAAGCCGGCGTGGATCTGCGCAGCCGCACGGCGCAGGACGTCATGCATGCCAGGCCTCTGACGATCAAGCCTGATCTGCTGGCGGTGGCTGCGGCACGCATGATGGAAGAACATGGCATTACCGCAGTGCTGGTGGCCGATGACAACCAGCGCCTGCAGGGTGTGGTGCATATTCGCGATCTGATGCGTGCCAAGGTGATTTGATGAACCGACCTGCTCTGACACCCCGCCAGCAATGGGACCCACAGCTGTTGCTCAAGGCTCAGGGAATTCGTGTGGCCTTCTTCGATGTGGATGGCGTCCTGACCGACGGCGGCCTTTACTTCTCGGGTGAGGGTGAAGTCCTCAAGCGCTTCCATACGCTGGATGGTCATGGCCTGAAAATGTTGCAAAAGGCCGGCATCACGCCGGCCGTGGTGACGGGGCGAGACTCCGCGCCGCTGCGTTTGCGCTTGAAGCAACTGGGCATTGAACATGCGCGCTTTGGCACGGAGGACAAAGTGCCGGCTGCCGAGTCCATCCTGGCTGAACTGGGTCTGCAATGGCCGCAGGCCGCCGCCATGGGGGACGACTGGCCCGATCTTCCCGTCATGCGTCGCAGCCACTTTTCTTGCGCACCCGCCAATGCCCATGACGAGGCATCACATGTGGCGGACTGGGTCAGTGCCAAGAATGGCGGAGAGGGGGCGGTGCGGCAGTTCTGTGATCTGCTGCTGGCCGCCAATGGTGCTTATGCGGCGCTGCTTTCGGGGTATGGCTCATGAGCGGGCAATGGCGCCGTGTGGGCGACAAGGCCTCGATGTACCTCCCGGTGCTCATCATGGGCCTGCTGGCGCTGGGCACCTGGTGGCTGGTGCGCAATGCTCCCCAGCCGATTGTCAGTGGCGCGGAGAAGGCCGTGAGGCACGATCCGGACTATTTCCTCAAAGACTTCGTCATCAAGAATTTCGAAGCATCGGGCCGCCTCAAAAATCGCCTGAATGGCGCGACAGGTGAGCACTTTCCCGATACCGATACGCTGGAAGTCTACGACGCACGCATGCTGAGCTTCACGCCTGATGGACGCAAGACCGTGGGCAGCTCCAACCGGGCATTGAGCAATGGCGACGGCTCGGAAATCCAGATGTTCGGCCAGGCCGTCATTCAGCGCGATCCGGTGCCTGCAACTGCGACCCAGAAGGCCTTGCCCGCCATGCGGCTGGAGAGCGAGTTCCTGCAAATCTGGCCCAATGACGAGCGCGTCAGCACTGACAAGTCTGTGGTCATGACCCGTGGCAATGACAGATTTACGGGTGACAGCATGCAGTACGCGCACCTTGATCAGGTCCTGCAGATGCAGGGGCGGGTCAAGGGTGTCATCCTGCCCAGCCAAAAGCCGTAAATCATGGCAGGGCATGGGGCCGGACTCGTCTACATCACCGGTGCCTCCAGCGGCATAGGCCAGGCCCTGGCCTGGCACTACTACCAGATGGGCTGGTCGATCGCCTTGGTGGCAAGACGTACCGCAGTCATGGAGCAATGGGCGCGGTCCAGGCACATGGACGCATCCCGCTACGCTGTCTATGGCGCGGATGTCATGGACATCGACAGCATCTGCGGTGCCGCGAAGGCCTGTCTTGAGCGCCAGGGTCTGCCCGATGTTGTTATCGCCAACGCGGGCGTCAGCTGGGGCGTGGATACCTCCTTGCGTGAGGATCTTGAGGTCATGCAGCAGGTGCTGGCCTGCAACACCATGGGGTTGGCTGCAAGCTTCCAGCCATTTATTGCACCCATGGTGCGACGCGGCTCCGGGCGTCTGGTGGGTATTTGCAGTGTGGCGGGTATTCGCGGCTTGCCCGGCCATGCCGCATATTCAGCCAGTAAAGCGGCGGCCATTGCTTATTGTGAGAGTCTGCGCGTTGAGTTGCAGAAATCCGGGGTCTCTGTGACCAGTTTATTGCCTGGCTATGTGGACACTCCGTTGACGAGAAATAATCCGTATTCCATGCCTTTTCTGCTCCCGCCCGAGGAGTTCGCAAGGCGTGCCTTTCGGGTTATCGAGCACAAAGCCAGATATGCGATTATTCCCTGGCAGATGAGGATTGTCGGCAGCATGATGCGGGTGTTGCCCGCTTATCTGTGGGATAGATTGACTCTGGGGAAAACCAGAAAACCCAGGCATCTCAAAAAGGATTGAGTGGAAGGCATTGAGAAAATGACTATGCATTTGAATGTCTTCGGAAATAAATAAAGGCACGTTATCGTGCCTTTATTGCTGAGTTGCTAAAAGAAACTCATTCGCCGTGGTTATTGCCACCACCATAGCCGCCGCGACCGCCGTGGCGTGGGCCTGAGCCATAGGGGCTGCGGAAGCCGCCTTCGCCGCGACCACCACCGCCGTAGCCGCCGCCATCACCGCGACCATAGCCACCACCTTCATTGCGGCCACCGTAACCGCCGTCGCGATTACCGCCGCCAAAACCGCCTTCATTGCGGAAGCCGCCTCCATAACCGCCGGTGCGAGGAGGACGGGGTTCCATGGGGCGTGCCTCATTCACGACGAGGCTGCGACCACCGAGGGGCTGACCATTCATGCCTTGAATGGCAGCTTGTGCTTCTGCTTCGCTGGCCATTTCCACAAAACCAAAGCCTTTGGAGCGGCCGGTGTCTCGTTCCATCATGACGCGTGCACTTGCTACGGCTCCAAACTGGCTGAACGCCTGCTCAAGATCGTTGTCACGCACACCATAAGGAAGGTTGCCGACATACAGCTTATTGCCCATTAATAACTCCTAGCTCCTCAATGCTTCAATGGCGCGATCGAATTCAGGACGTCCACTGCATATCCATGGGAAAACATGCAAAAAATCCTAAACACCTATTCGCTTGTGAACGGGAAATGCCCGAGAAAGGAATTATGACGGAGAACAATGAAAAAAATAAATGCTCGAAAACCGCATTGCTAACGTTTAGCAACAAAAAAAGGATCCGAAGATCCTTTTTTTGTTATAGGCAATAACTGATTAGTAGCTATTGCGACGGCCGTAACCGCCGTCGCCACGGCCGCCGCCGAAGCCGCCGTCACCACGGCCACCGCCGAAACCGCCGCCGCCTTCACGGCCGCCGCCGAAGCCGCCGCCAAAGCCGCCGGAACGGGGAGGACGGGGCTCCATGGGACGTGCTTCGTTCACGACCAGGTCACGGCCGCCACGGTTTTGGCCGTGCAGGCCTTGGATAGCGGCTTGTGCTTCGGCATCGCTGCCCATTTCCACAAAGCCAAAGCCCTTGGAACGGCCGGTGTCGCGCTCCATCATCACCTTGGCGCTGTTCACAGTGCCGAATTCGCTGAAGCTGTCTTGCAGATCTTGGTCGCGGAAGGAATAAGGCAGATTGCCTACGTAAAGCTTGTTGCCCATGCTGGACTCCTGAAAAAACTTGAAAACGCGATGGAGCCCTAGGGAGTCAGCCTTGGATGACAACATTAGAGACGCTAACGCACTTGCCCCATCCAGAAATTGCTTTCCAGACAAAGACTCAAGCATTATGAGTCACAAGAGAAGCCGTAGTATTACGAAAAGATCAAATTTCGTGCTTGTAACAACATTGTCCTGATGGGAGTTACCCTGAAATACAAAATTTTGAATATCCAAATACGCAGATGTCTTACAGGGTTAAGCATGTAGAATGACGGCTACTTTCTTTGGGGAGTAGGCCGTTCGGCAGCTGTCTGCCGGATGCATGCGTCAACAGACTTGGGTCCTCGTGATCTATGGCGCATGCGGTACCGCGTGCAATGCGTGGTGCGACCGGTCGAGACCATTGATTACGCACCGAGAAAACCTATGAAGAGATAGGCCGGAGTCGGTGCGTGATCAATGCGTTGTGGCAACTCCGGCCGTCTATCCCCATCATGGAAGCTTTTCTCATATCCACCTCCATCGTCGCCCTGGCCGAAATGGGGGACAAGACCCAACTCCTGTCATTGGTACTGGCGGCCAAGTTCCGCAAACCCCTGCCCATCGTGGCTGGTATTTTTGTCGCGACGCTGGTCAACCATGCTCTGGCCGGCGCCGTGGGCAACTGGATCACCACGATGCTAGGTCCCGACGTGCTGCGCTGGATCTTGGGGGTTTCATTCATCCTCATGGCGGGCTGGATGCTGATTCCCGACAAGTTGGATGATGACGACACCGGCAATGGCGCCGGGCGTTGGGGTGTCTTTGGTACGACGCTGATGCTGTTCTTCCTGGCCGAGATGGGGGACAAGACCCAACTGGCCACGGTGGGCCTGGCCGCCAAGTACCCCCTGTCGTATTATTGGGTGGTGGCTGGCACCACGCTGGGCATGATGCTGGCCAATGCGCCGGTGGTGTGGTTTGGCGAGAAGATCACCAAGAAGCTGCCGATCAAGACGATTCACCGTGTGTGCGCCGTGATCTTCCTGGTGCTGGGTGTGGCGGCGCTCCTGACCAAAGTGTGAAACTACCAAACGCATAGCCATTTGCACAAGGCTCAAAAAGGCTTGGACAGCCTTGACAGTCTCCTTTTGAGCTCGGTGCAATGAATGCAGTACACTGCACTTTTCACGCGCCGATTTGCCAAAGCTTGCGGGCGCTTTATAAATCCAGCTAAAGACCCGTCCGCGAAGTGACAGTACACCGACCCGGCCTCGTTTTTAGCGATGCCGGGTTTTTTCATATGTCCTTCATCGCGACACCTCAGTTCATGCATTTTGATGAGCCGCTGCCCTTGCAGAGCGGTGGCTCCATCGCCGATTACGACCTTGCCTTCGAGACCTATGGCCAGCTCAATGCCGACAAGAGCAATGCCATCGTGGTCTGTCATGCGCTCAATGCCTCCCACCATGTAGCAGGCAGCTACGAGGGCCAGCCCAAGAGCGAAGGCTGGTGGGACAATATGATCGGCCCGGGCAAGCCCGTCGATACCGACAAGTTCTTTGTCATCGGCATCAACAATCTGGGCTCCTGCTTCGGCTCTACCGGCCCCATGCACACCAACTCGGCCACGGGCAAGCCCTATGGTGCGGATTTTCCCGTGGTGACGGTGGAGGACTGGGTGGATGCGCAGGCGCGTCTGCTGGACCGCCTGGGCGTCCAGCAGCTCGCAGCCGTGCTGGGCGGCAGCCTGGGCGGCATGCAGGCCCTGTCCTGGTCGCTGCGCTATCCCGAGCGCATGCGCCATGCCGTGGTGGTGGCCAGCGCGCCGAATCTGAACGCCGAGAACATTGCCTTCAACGAGGTGGCGCGTCGTGCCATCGTGACCGATCCGGATTTCAACGGCGGCCATTTCTACGAGCATGGCGTGGTGCCCGCGCGCGGCCTGCGCATCGCGCGCATGATAGGCCACATCACCTATCTGAGCGATGACGTGATGAACCAGAAGTTCGGCCGCAGCCTCAGGGCCTCAGCGCTCCCCGCTGAGGGGGCTGACCCGACTCGGGGCGGCCCGGCGCCGGATCGGCGCGATTACCTGTACAGCACCCAGGATGTGGAGTTCCAGATCGAGAGCTATCTGCGCTACCAGGGCGAGAAGTTCAGCGGCTACTTCGATGCCAACACCTATCTGCTCATCACCCGCGCACTGGACTATTTCGATCCGGCCCGTTCCCATGATGGCGATCTGACCCGGGCGCTGGCCGTGGCCAAGGCCAGATTCCTGCTGGTGAGCTTCACGACGGACTGGCGCTTTGCCCCGGCGCGCAGCCGAGAGATCGTCAAGTCGCTGCTGGAGAACAACCGCGACGTCAGCTATGCCGAGATCGACGCCCCCCATGGTCATGATGCGTTTTTGCTTGATGACCCACGCTATATGGGCGTGATGCGCTCCTATTTTGAAGGCATTGCCAAAGAACTGAACACCGCCGAACGCGCAGGAGAAGCCGCATGACCGAGTTGACCACCATGAAAGCCATTGCCCAGTTGGTGCCCGAGGGCGCACGCGTGCTGGACCTGGGTTGTGGCGACGGCGCGCTGCTCGAGCATCTGGTGCGCGAGCGCGGCTGTACGGGCTATGGCGTGGAACTGGACGACGCCAATGTGCTGGCCTGCACGCGCCGCGGCGTGAACGTGCTGCAGCTCAATCTGGAGGACGGCCTGGCCATCTTCGGCGACAACAGTTTTGATGTGGTGCTGCAGATCGACACGCTGCAGCATTTGCGCAATGCCGAGGTGATGTTGCAGGAGACGGCCCGCATCGGCAAGCAAGGCGTGGTTGCCTTTCCCAACTTTGCCCATTGGCAAAATCGCTTTTCCGTGCTGCGCGGGCGCATGCCGGTCACGCGTCGCCTGCCCTACCAGTGGTATGACACGCCGAATATCCGGGTGGGCACCTACAAGGACTTCGAGGTGCTGGCCACCAAGAACCGCCTGCGCATTCGCGACTCCTTCGGTCTGCAAAACGGTCAGGTGGTGAGGAGCCTGCCCAATTTGTTGGCGACAACGGCGGTGTTCCACTTCGAGCATGCCTGATGGATGCTCTTGAAACAGTAGCTAATTACGATTCATTGGCAATGAATCTGGTAGTGATTCACATCGAATTCATTGCCTGATAAGCGCGAGAAGCTCTGAAATCTGAGATGGCAGCACTCCTGCGGCAAGGCGGCGGTGCTGCTGCTGCCGCAATGCAAAAAATGTAAGCATTTGATTCATAATCAACTGCTTATTTTCTTTTTGATCCGAATCAATGCGCCGAAGCTTCGGTCGGTGCGCGCCTTGCCATGCGTTTTAGTTCCCGTCTCATTTTTTGCTCGGCTGCACCTGCAGCCTTGTTTGTTTTGGCGCTGCTCAGCAGTCAGTGGGGGCTGACCCGCACACAGTCCGATTTCAACGACTACCTGAGGAACAACCAGGCCGTGGTGGCGCAGTTGCAGGAGCTGTATGCCCAGGGTCTGCAATCGGGCCAGGCACTGCGCAATATCGTGATGGATCCGTCGGACGGGCAGGCCGTGCAGAACCTGGGCAATGCCCGTCGGGCCTATGACGCCGCCTATGACGATCTGAGCCAGCGCGTGCAGGGCACGGCCATGGAAGCCGCCGTCAAGAGCCTGAAGGCCTTGCGCCAGGCACAGTCCGAAGCGCAGGACCAGATCGTGACTCTGGCGGCCGAGGACTATGACACCGCTGCCGCCGCGCTCAAGACTCGGGAAACCCCGGCTTGGCGCAAGCTGCGCGAAGCCGTGCTGCAACAGCTCAAGGCGGCCCGCGATGCGGCCGAAGCATCGCATGCGGCCACCCGTGCCAGCGCCCGGCGCATGCAGCTGTGGTCGGGTCTGCTGGCCCTGCTGGCCGTGGTCATCTCGGCCACGCTGCTCTGGGTGATGGTGCGCACGCTGCGCAGCGAGCTGGGCGGAGACCCGGCCGATGCGCGCAAGGCGTTGCGCCGCGTGGCCGATGGCGATCTGACCGATGGGAGCTCGGGCGGCATGGCCCGGGGGCTGATGTCCGATCTGCAAACCATGCGCGGCGCGTTGCGCGAACTGGTCCAGCGCGTGCACGGCGCATCGGTGCAGATGCAACATGCATCCAGTGAGATTGCTCAGGGCAATGCCGACCTGTCTGCACGTACCGAAAGCCAGGCCAGCGCGCTGGAGGAAACGGCGGCCAGCATGGAGCAGCTCAACGCCACCGTGCGCCAGAACGCCGATAGCGCCCAGACGGCCAATCAGTTGGCGCAGAACGCCTCGCAAGTGGCCCGGCAGGGCGGTGCCGTAGTAGCGCGCGTTGTGCAGACCATGCAGGACATCAACACCAGCAGTTCGCGCATTGCCGACATCATCGGCGTCATAGACGCCATCGCCTTCCAGACCAATATCCTGGCACTGAACGCGGCCGTGGAGGCTGCACGCGCCGGTGAACAGGGCCGAGGCTTCGCCGTGGTGGCCAGCGAGGTGCGCGCCCTGGCGGGGCGCAGCGCCGATGCGGCCAAGGAAATCAAGACCTTGATCACTGCCAGCGTGGAACGCGTGGCAGACGGCAGTGCGCTGGCCGACCAGGCAGGTCACACCATGGACGAGATCGTCAGTGCCATTCATCGCGTGACGGACATCATGGGCGAGATCAGCGCCGCGAGTAGCGAGCAGAGTGCAGGCGTGGCCCAGGTCGGCGAGGCTGTCATGCAGATGGACCAGGCCACGCAGCAAAACGCTGCCCTGGTGGAGGAAAGCGCAGCCGCTGCCGAGGGGCTGCGCCAACAGGCCGAAAGCCTGCTGACGGAGGTTTCCCGCTTTCAATTGGAGCGGGGGGCGCTGGCATTGCGCTAAGCCCATGCCCTGCATGTCAATGCCTGCGGCGCAGGCACCGGCATTGGCGCACAATCACGGGCATGGCGCGGGCCCGTCATGGCTCGTAGCCCCGTCACTGAAGGAGCCGACCATGAACGCACGTACTCCCACCAATCTGCTGCAGCCACAGGACGCGCTGCAGCACATCACCGAGCAGTGGGACCAGAGCATCGTCCCCGAGCTGACCAACTACATCACCATCCCCGCCAAGTCGCCCATGTTTGCCCCCGACTGGGAGCAGCAAGGCCATATCGCCACTGTGCTGCGCAATGCCGCGGCCTGGGTGGAGGCGCAGAAGGTGGCCGGGCTGACGCTGGAAGTGATTCAGCAGCCGGGGCGCACGCCGGTCATCTTCTTCGAGGTGGAAGGCACGGCCGAAAAGGCCTCGACCAGCCCCACGGTGCTGATGTACGGCCACCTCGACAAGCAGCCCGAGTTCGAAGGCTGGCGCAGCGATCTGGGCCCCTGGACGCCCAAGTACGAGGACGGCAAGCTCTACGGCCGTGGCGGCGCCGACGACGGCTATGCGGTCTATGCCAGCGTGGCGGCGATTCAGGAGCTCAAGCGCCAGAATGTGCCCCATCCGCGCATCGTGGCCATCATCGAGACCTGCGAGGAAAGCGGCTCGGCCGATCTGCTGCCCTATGTGGATGCCTTGCGCCCGCGTCTGGGCGATGTGGGCCTGGTGATCTGTCTGGACAGCGGTGCCGGCAACTACGACCAGCTGTGGCTGACCACCAGCCTGCGCGGCATGGCCAGCGGCACGCTCAAGGTGCAGATCCTCACCGAGGGCGTGCACTCGGGCGATGCCTCGGGCGTGGTGCCCTCGTCCTTTCGCATCATGCGCCAGGTGCTGGATCGTCTCGAGGACAGCAAGAATGGCCGCGTGCTGCCGCAGAGCTTTCACTGCGAGGTGCCGGTCGAGCGCATGGCGCAGATCCGTGCCACGGCGGAGATCCTCGGCGAGGACGCTTATGCGCGCTTTCCCTGGGCGCATTACGACTGCGGCGGCTCGGCCCGTGTGTCCCTGCCCACGACCACCGATCCGGTCCAGGCCCTGGTGCGCCGAACCTGGGAGCCCACGCTGAGCGTGACCGGTGTGGAGGGCATGCCCAATCTGCAAAATGCCGGCAATGTGCTGCGCCCCTACACGGCCTTCAAGCTCAGCCTGCGCCTGCCGCCGCTGGTCGATGCCGCAGCCTGCGTGCAGGAGATGAAGGCTTTGCTGGAGGACAACGCGCCCTATGAGGCCAGGGTGACCTGGGAAGGCCTTTCCAGCTCCAGCGGCTGGAATGCGCCGGGCATGGACGGCTGGTTCGAGAATGCGCTCAATGCCGCCAGCCAGGCGCACTTCGGCGCCAGTTGCGGCTATATCGGCCAGGGCGGCACGATTCCGCTGATGAACATGCTGAGCAAGGGCTTTCCCAAGGCGCAGATGATGGTCTGCGGCGTGCTCGGCCCCAAGAGCAATGCCCACGGCCCCAACGAATTCCTCCATGTGCCCTATGCCAAGAAGCTCACGGCGTCGGTGGCCGAGGTGATTGCCGCCATGGCCCGCCATCAGACTGAGGCGGCGCAGGCTTGAAGAGTCATTGCCAAACAGCGGCCAGTGCTGATTTTCAAGGCGCTGACAGCTGTTTTTTGAGATTGGCGCTGTCGATTTTCTGTGGTCGGACCGAGGACTGCCATGGTTGACGTGCGCTGGCGGCGGCTGCATCCTGCAAGCTCTTGCCAGCTTGAAGAGATCGCGCATGACGCCCACCGATTCCAGTACCCATACGTCCCGGCTGCTGCATATGGCCGCATCGGACGCCACCCAGCTTGCGCTGCGCGACTGGCCGCCAGCGCCGCACGCCAAGCCCCGTGCCCAGGTGCTGCTGGTTCATGGCCTGGGCGAGCACAGCGGCCGCTATGCCGCGCTGGCGCAGCGGCTCAATGACTGGGGCTTTGCGGTGCGGGCCTATGACCAGTACGGCCACGGCCTGTCGGGCGGGCCGCAGGGCGGCCTGACCAGCGATATGCGCTTGCTCGACGATCTGGCGGTGGTGGTGGACGCTACCCGTGCAGCCATGCCCAAGCATCAGCCCCTGGTGCTGCTGGGGCACAGCCTGGGTGGACTGGTGGCGGCGGATTTTGTCGCGTCCGGCCTGCGTCATGTGGACGGGCTGGTGCTGTCCTCGCCGGCGCTGGCCCTGCATCTGTCAGGAGTGCAGAAGGCGCTGGTGGCGAGCCTGCCCAGGCTGCTGCCCAATTTGCGTGTAGCCAATGGCGTGCAGTCCGCGCATCTCTCGCATGATCCCGAAGTGGTCCAGGCCTATGACGCCGATGCACTGCAGCACAGACGCATCAGCGCCCGGCTGGCGCGCTATATGGCCGAGGGCGGCCGCCACGTGCTGTCAAAGGCCACGGCTTGGTGCGTGCCCACGCTGCTGCTATGGGCCGGACAGGACAAGCTGGTCAATCCGGCCGGCAGTGCCGCCTTTGTCGCCCAGGCGCCACGCGATCTGGTGCAGGCCCAGTGCTTCGAGGCGGCCTATCACGAGATCTTCAACGAGAGCCCCGAGCTGGCAGCCCCCGTGTTTGCGCGGCTCGAGCAGTGGCTGGAGCAGCAGTTTCCAGCCCCCTGATTACCACTGCTGTGGCGGCTGCTTGCGGCCTTTTTCCACGGGGTTGGCACGCAGTTTTTCCGCAGGGTAGGGGCGCAGAAACTCCTTGGCCTTGTTGACCTTGGCATTGAGCCAGGCGTCGTATGCGCCTTCGTTGAGGATGGCGGGCATGGCCTTGTCGTTGCCGGGCTGGCCGTAGCGGTTCATCAGCGCATGGGCATTGGCATTGATGGTGATGAGGGCATAGCTGACGATGACCTCGCCGTCCTCGCCCACCCAGCGCGCCCAGACGCCGGCGGCACCCATGGGCTGGTTGTCCACGCGGGTGATACGGGTCGGCAGGGGCTTGCCGGGGCGCAGGTCGTCGACCTGAAAGGCCTGCAGCGGCACGATGCAGCGCTGGCCTGCCAGCCAGGCATCGCGAAAGGCCGTTCCCGTGGTCAGATTGTCTATCTTTGCATTCACCAGCTTGAGCGCGCGCAGGCGGCCGTCCGAGGCCGACTTCACCCAGTGCGGCACCAGGCCGAAGCTGGCCGGCACCAGCAGCCGTTCCACCGGCAGTGCGGGTGCTCCTTCTTCAGGAGCGGTAAACGTACGTCCCAAGAGCGCTGCAGAAGATTCTGCGGCTGCATTGACGATGATGAGACCCATGCGCCTGGGGGTCAGCACGGCTTCAGGCAGAGACTCGGGAGCCTCCACGCGAAAGTTCTGCAGATAAAACTCGGGCTTGGCCAGAGAGAGGTGACAGCTGCTCATTGATTTACTCCAGGGCCAGCAGGGACAGGGCGGCAACCGATGCCGTTTCAGCGCGCAGCACGCGGGAGCCGAGACTGGCAGGCTTCCAGCCCTGCTCCAGTGCCCAGTCTTCTTCCTGGGCGGTCAGGCCCCCTTCGGGGCCATGCAGCACCCAGACTGCCTGAGCATCGCCGGCGGCGGTACGCAGCGGCTGGTTGTCTTCGCGCAGCGACAGCACCAGACGCGTCGCATCGGCCGCTGCGGCTTGCTGGCTGCGCAGCCAGTCGGCCAGCGATTGGGGCGCGTGAATCACGGGCACCTGGTTGCGGCCGCATTGCTCGCAGGCCGAGACGGCAATCGACTGCCAGCGCTCGATCTTCTTGTCGGCACGGTCGCCCTTGAGCTTGAGCACGCTGCGCGCCGCCATCACGGGCTGGATGCTGGCAACGCCCAGCTCGGTGGCTTTTTCCACCAGCCAGTCCATGCGCTCGTTGGCGGGCATGCCGACGACCAGGTGCACGGCACGTGCGGCTTCGCGCTCGACGGGGCTGTGGTTGTCCACGCGCACGCTCACATCGCTGCGGCCCATGTGGGTGATGGTCGCCTGGAACTCGCCGCCGGTAAAACCGTTGCCGGTCTGGCCCTCAAACAGGGTGATGACATCGCCGGGCTGGTGGCGCAGCACCTGCACATGGCGGGCGGCACCTGCAGGCAGGTCCAGCTCGTTGCCGATGTGCAGTGGAATAGGGCAGTGATAGCGCGGCATAGGGAAAAATTCGGGGTTCGTGATTCATGGTGCCACGCAGAGTCCGTGGCTCGCAAAACTGGCGCTGAATCACCTCAGGGACGCCAAGCAAGGGCCGCCCCTTACGCTCAGGGCGTCGTCCCCCTCCCGCATTGCGAAGCAAGGCGAGAGAGGGGGAAGCCGCAAAGCGGCTCAGGGGGTGTGTTCACATCCGCCCGTAGGCGTAACCCACCTGCGTCTGGATGCCTTCGATCTCGTCGATCAATTTGAGGAACGGGCCCAGCGCGCGATAGCGGTTGCAGGTGGAGCGGATGTAGTGGATGAAACGAGGCGCATCGGCCAGATACCTGGGCTTGCCGTCGCGCAGCGTCAGGCGCGCAAAGATACCCGCAACCTTGAGGTGGCGCTGCAGGCCCATCCATTCAACCCCACGGTAGAACTCCCCGAAGTCATCACCCCAGCCGCTGGCGCTGTTGGCGCCCACCAGGCCGGCCTTGCGGGCCTTTTCCCAGTAACGGATGGTGATGTCGATGATGAAGTCCTCTTCCCAGCTGATGAAGGCATCGCGCAGCAGGCTGGCGATGTCATAGGTGATGGGGCCGTAGACGGCATCCTGAAAATCCAGCACGCCAAGCGGCGCGCCGCTGGACACAGGTTGCATCAGGTTGCGCATCATGAAGTCGCGGTGCACATACACGCAGGGAGCCTGCAGATTGTGGGCGACGATCTGATCGAAGGTCTTGCCGAGCAGGGCCTGCTGCTTGTCGTCCAGCGTGAACTGGCGGTGCTTGGCGATGTACCAGTCGGGAAACAGCTGTAGCTCGCGGCGCAGCAGGGCCTCGTCATAGAGAGGCAAGCTGCCGGTATTGCCGGCCTTGGAGGCCAGTTGCCAGTCCAGCAGCACCTCGATGGCCGAGCGGTACCAGGCTTCGGCATCCTGGGGTTTTTCGGGGTTCAGAGCCTCGATGACGGTCTGGCCGCCCAGGTCGCTGAGCAGCATGAAGCCGTGACCGGCGTCCCAGTCCAGGATCTGCGGCACGCACAGGCCGGCCTGGTTCATCAGGCCCTGAACCTTGGCAAAAGGCGCGCAATCTTCCTTGTCTGGTGGCGCGTCCATGACGATCAGGCTGCTGCCATCGCTGCGATCCAGGCGCAGATAGCGGCGAAAGCTCGCATCGGCCGAAGCGGGGCGCAGGGTTGCGGGAAGCAGCTGGTGCTTTTGAGCCAGCGGTGCCAGCCAGGCGTCGAATGCGGCGTGGCGGGCAGAATCTGCCCAGGCAACGCCAACTGTGGGGGTGATAGGAGCGGTCATGGATAATCGGATTTTACAAACCGATGCCGCCGCATCTGTGGACAGTGGTGCTAGGCTCTCGGTTTTCTGTTGACGTGTGCCAGGGCACGCGCGCTTTTGACGTTCAAGATCATCGTGCAATCCCCATCCCATCCGCGAGATTTCCTACCTGCCTGCCCTGCCCGTTCGACGCGTGCGGGAGCTGCTCGGCCGGTGATTCGTCCTCTGGCATGGGCTGTGGCACTGGCATGGGCGGGTGCTGGCATGCAAGTCCATGCCCAGTCTGCCGACACTGCGAGCGGATTGTCCTCCTCCAGCGTCGCGGGCGAGCTGCCAGCCTTGGAACTCAAGTCCAGCAGTCTGTTGCAGGAGAGCTATCCTCAGGAAGTGCGCGACCAGCAGCCCATCTATATCAAAGGTGACAGCCTGTCCGGTCAGCCCGATATCAAGGCCTCGGTTCATGGCGAGGCAGAGTTGCGCCGCGGCGACACCATGATCCGCGCGGACAAGCTCGACTATGCGGTTCCGGACGACAGGATCAACGCCGTGGGCTCGGTCCACATCAACCAGGCCGGCAATGTCTACGAGGGTACGGTGCTGGATCTGCAGATGGATGCCTTCAAGGGCCAGTTCGACAATGCCAACTATCGCTTTCTGGCCACGGGCGGCCATGGCGAATCCTCGCGAGTGGATTTCATCGACAAGGATCGTTCGGTCGTCCATGACGCCACCTACACCACCTGCCAGCGCGATGACGAGGCCAGCTGGGAGCCGAGCTGGGTGCTCGAGGCCAAGACCATTCATCTGGACATGGCCGAAGAGGTGGGGGTGGCCGAGGGTGCGTCCCTGAAGTTCAAGGGCGTGACCGTCCTGCCCGTGCCGCGCATGAGCTTTCCGCTCTCGGACAAGCGCAAATCGGGCCTGCTGCCGCCCATGATAGGCATGGACAAGCTCGGCGGCATCGAGTATTCACAGCCCTATTACTGGAATATCGCCCCCAATCGCGATATGACCATCACGCCCACGCTGATGACCAAGCGCGGCGTGAACCTGACGGGACAGTTCCGCTATCTGGAGCCCAGCTACTCGGGCGAGACCTATGCCAGCTACATGCCGGGCGACAATCTGCGCAACCGCGATCGCTGGGGTTATTCCTGGCAGCATCGTGCGAGCTTCGATACGCCGGTCGGCGGTCTGGGGCTGAACCTCAATCTGAACCGCGTCAGCGACGGTGATTACTGGCGCGACTTCCGCCTGGCTCCCGTGGCGCTGCGCCAGCGCCTGCTGCCCAGCACGGCCAATCTGAGCTGGGCCAAGGGCGATGGGGTGCTGAGCCTCAATGTGCTGCGCTACCAGGTGCAGCAGGATGTGACTTCGCCGATTGCGCCGCCCTACAGCATGGTGCCGCAGCTGCAGTACCGCTACACGCCGCTGGACCTGCCGCATGGGCTGGATTTCTCCGTGGTGGCCGACACCACACGCTTCGAGCTGATTCGCCCCATCACGGGTCAGGTCGGCAACAACGGTCAGCGCAGCTATGTGCAGGCACAGCTGAGCCGGCCATTCCTGTCTCCCGGCGCCTTCATCACGCCCAAGCTGATGCTGCATACCTCCATGTATCAGACCGATCAGCTGATGAGCAACGGCAGCAAGAGCGCCAACCGGACCTTGCCCACCTTCAGCCTGGACAGCGGCCTGATCTTCGAGCGCGACACCTCCTGGTTCGGCAAGAATCTGCTGCAGACCTTCGAGCCCCGGGCCTTCTACACCTATACGCCCTATCGCGACCAGAGCATGCTGCCGCTCTACGATACGGGTCGCAGCGATTTCAACTTCGCGAGTATTTTTTCCGAGAACGACTATGTCGGTCAGGACCGCATTGCCGATAACCACCTGATGACGCTGGGCGCGACCTCGCGCTTCATCGACCCCGAAAGCGGCGCAGAAAAGCTCAAGTTCGCCGTGGCCCAGCGCGTTCGCCTGTCCGATCAGCGCGTGCTGCTGCCCGGTGAGGTGGCTGCCACCAGCAAGCTGTCCGATATCCTGCTGGGCGCGGCCTTCAACTGGACCGACAAGTGGTCGCTGGAAGGCACGACCCAGTACAACAAGGACTTGAATCGCACGGTGCGTACCACGGCTACGGTGCGTTACAGTCCGGGCAACTATCGCACCTTCAACATTGGCTACCGCACGCAGCTGGATACGGTCACCAAGAAGCCCTCCAGCGAGCTGGTGGACGTGGGCTGGCAATGGCCCATCAACGACCTCTGGGGTGACAAGGGCAAGGAACTGGGCGCCGGTCGCGGTCAGGGCGGTGGCCGCTGGTATGCCGTGGGCCGCCTCAACTACTCCATCAAGGACAACAAGCTGGTGGATACCGTGGTCGGCCTGGAATACGACGGTTGCTGCTGGATTGGCCGTGTGGTGCTGGAGCGTCTGCAAAGCTCGTTCATCCAGTCCAATCTGCGTCTGCTGTTCCAGATGGAGTTCGTGGGCTTCTCGCGCCTGAGCTTTGGTGCCGATCCCACCTCCAGCCTCAAGCAGAATGTGCCGCGCTATCAATATTTGCGTGAGGCGGTGACTCCGCCCAGCCGCTTTACCAATTACGATTAATCAAGGCTTTTTTCATGCGTTTTTTCTCCAAGACATCCAATGCATGTGCTGTTGCCGTGGCACTGGCTGTAATGGCTGCCGGTGTACAGGCCCAGGGCCTGAAGAGTCCCGGCAGCAAGGCCAAGGCTGGCAAGGACTCCTCCATCTCGCGCGCATTGGAGGCTACGGCCCAGCCCTCGGGGCGTCAGGCTCCGGCAGCCGCACAGGGTGTTCGCTCGGCCGATTACATCGTGGCCGTGGTCAATTCCGAGCCCATCACCAATAACGAAGTGCGTGCGCGCATGGCGCGCGTGGCGCAGAACGTGACCGAGCAGGGCGGCCAGCTTCCGTCCCAGAGCGAGCTGGCCCGCCAGGTGCTGGAGCGCCTGATTGTCGAACGCGTGCAGTTGCAGGAAGCCAAGGACACGGGCATCAACATTGACAACATGACGGTCGATCAGGCCGTGGCCAATGTGGCGCGCCAGAACAGTACCGACAAGGCCGGCCTGCTGTCGCGCCTGAAGGCCGAAGGGATTTCCGAAGCGCAGTTCCGTTCGGAGATCCGCAACCAGATGCTGATGCAGCGTGTGCGCGAGCGTGATGTGGATGGCCGCGTCAAGGTCACGGAAGCCGACATCGATCGCTATCTCAAGGAGCAAAGGCGCCCCGGCGATGCGGCGGCTGGTGCGGCAGCCAATCTGGGTCATATCCTGATCACCGTGCCGGAAAACGCCAGCCCTGCCGTGGTGGCGGAGCGCGAAGCCAAGGCCAAGCAGGCGGCAGAAGCGGCGCGCAAGAATCCCGATTTCATCGCTGCCGTGCGTGAGTTCTCGGATGTGCCCAATGGCCAGGGTGGCGGCGCCATGGGCATGCGCCTCATGAGCGATTACCCCGAGCTGTTTTCTCAGCAAGTGGGCAATGCGGCGGTCGGCGCCATCGTCGGCCCGTTCCGTTCGGGTGCCGGTTTCCACGTGCTCAAGGTGCTGGAGAAGTCCCAGTCCGGTGCGCCCGTGTACATCACGCAGAACCACAGCCGCCATATCCTGCTGACCGTGGGTGAGGGCATGACCGAAGCGCAGGCGGCCAAGCGCCTGGAGGACTACAAGCGCCGTGTGGAAGCTGGTCAGGCCACCTTCCAGCAACTGGCGCAGGAGTTCTCCAAGGACGGCAGCGCCCGCAATGGCGGTGATCTGGGCTGGTCCTCGCCAGGCCAGTTCGTGCCCGAGTTCGAGCGAGTGCTCGACAGCCTCCAGCCCGGCCAGATCAGCAACCCCGTGGTGTCGCGTTTCGGCGTGCACCTGATTCAGCTGATCGAACGTCGCCAGGAAAAGCTCACCGAACGCGAACAGCGCGAAATGGTGCGTAACGTGGTGCGCGATCGCAAGGCCGAACAGGACTACGAAACCTGGCTCAAGGAGCTGCGCGGCAAGGCCTTTGTGGAATACCGCGAGCCACCCCAATAAGTCCATTCAATCCGCTTGAGTGCCCGGTAGTGTCATGATTGTGCACCGGGCATCGGAGCTCCTCCCCATTCCAAGCGGTGCCCAGGCACCGCTTTCGCATTCATGAAACATATTCCCCGCAAGCGCTTCGGCCAGAATTTCCTGACCGACGGCGCCATCATCGACAACATCGTCCAGGCCATCGACCCCAAGGCGGGCGAACCCATGGTCGAGATCGGCCCCGGCCTGATGGCGCTGTCCCAGCCCCTGGTCGAGCGCCTGGGCAAGCTCACCGTGATCGAGCTGGACCGCGACTTGGCGGCCCGTCTGCGTCTGCGCGACGATCTCGATGTGGTCGAGTCCGATGTGCTCAAGGTGGACTTCCGTGCGCTGGCTGCGCGTCTGGGCGTGGCCAAGTTGCGCGTGGTCGGCAATCTGCCCTACAACATCTCCAGCCCCATTCTTTTCCATCTGCTGGAGCAGGTGGATGTGGTGCAGGATCAGCATTTCATGCTGCAAAAAGAGGTCATAGACCGCATGGTGGCCGACGCCGGCACCTCGGCCTATGGCCGTCTGTCGGTGATGCTGCAGTGGCGCTACGCCATGGAAGATGTGCTGTTCGTGCCGCCGGGCAGCTTCAATCCGCCTCCCAAGGTGGACAGTGCCGTGGTGCGCATGATTCCGCGCGAGCAGCCTGCGGATCTCGATCCCAAGCTGCTGGAAGAGCTGGTGCAGGTGGCGTTCAGCCAGCGCCGCAAGATCCTGCGCAACACCCTGGGCAAGTGGCTGGAAACCAAGGGCTTTGCCGGCGAGTTCGACCTGCAGCGCCGCGCGGAAGAAGTGCCTGTCGCCGAATTCGAAGCCCTGGCGGCACGGCTTTCCTGAAATTGGATAAAAAAGCTTCAATCGCTTGCGTGGTAAGCGATTGAAGCTATTGATTTGATAATTCAGTCGGTGGCCTGCAGCGCATCGCCCAGTGCGTTGATGAGCCGCTCGATCTCGGCCTGCTCGCTGATGAAGGGCGGCGCCAGCTGAATCGTGTCGCCGCCGTAGCGCACATAGAAGCCGGCTTCCCAGCATTTCATGGCGATCTCGTAAGGGCGTCTGGCGGGTTCGCCGGGCAGCGGGGCGATCGTGAGACCTGCCGCCAGGCCGATATTGCGGATGTCCAGCACATGCCTGGCGCCCTTGAGGCTGTGCACGGCCTGCTCGAAGAAGGGGGCCAGCGCGCGCACGCGGCCCGGGCCGTCTTCGCGCTCCAGCAGATCCAGTGCGGCAATGCCTGCCGCGCAGGCCACGGGATGGGCCGAATAGGTATAGCCGTGGGCAAACTCCAGCATGTACTGAGGCCCTCCGGCTGCCATGAACTGGTCATAGATGGCGGGCGAGACCACGCAGGCTCCCAGCGGCTGGGCACCATTGCTGACCTGCTTGGCGATATTCATGATGTCCGGCGTCACGCCAAAGGCCTCGGCCGCCGTCATCGCTCCGAGGCGGCCAAAGCCCGTGATGACCTCGTCGAAGATCAGCAGGATGTCGTGCTGGGTGCAGATTTCGCGCAAGCGCTGGAGATAGCCGGCGGGCGGAATCACCACCCCGCCCGAGCCCGACATGGGCTCCACGATCACGGCGGCGATATTGCTGGCGTCATGCAGGGCGATCAGATCGAGCAGCCGGTCTGCCAGGGCACGTCCATCGGCCTGGGGCTGGCCCTTGAAGAACGAACCCGGTGGCGGCTGGGTGTGCGGCAGATGGTCGGCTTCGATCCCTTGGCCGAACATCTTGCGGTTGCCCCCCATGCCGCCTACCGAGATGCCGCCAAAGTTCACGCCGTGGTAGCCCTTTTCACGGCCGATCAGCCGGGTTTTTGTGCCCTGGCCCCTGGCGCGCCAGTAGGCGCGCGCCATCTTCAGCGAGGTGTCGGCGGCTTCCGAGCCCGAGCCGGTGAAGAACACATGCTCAAGCCCCTGGGGCATCAGTGCCACGATGCGGTTGGCCAGCGCGAACGAGGCCGGGTGGCCGAACTGGAAGGCGGGAGCGTAATCGAGCTGCAGCGCAGCCTGTCCAATGGCCTCGGCGATCTCGCGGCGCCCATGGCCCAGCCCCGAGCACCACAGGCCCGAGAGGCCGTCGAAAATGCGCCGGCCATCGGCATCGCTGTAGTAGGCGCCTTGGGCGCCCGTGATGATGCGGGGCCTGGCCTTGAAGTTGCGGTTGCCGGTGAACGGCATCCAGTGGGCGCTCAGCCATTGTTCGTCGTGGCGCGCGAGGTCTGCGGATGTCTGGCGGTCTGCAAGCTGCATGGGAACTCCTTGGATTCCCGGCCATTGTTGGCCTTGGGCCCGGTTTGGCAAATAGCCGCAAACCCATGGGCGTGTGCTGCAGGATTTATCCACAGGTGGCAATGGCGCCGGAGAGCCGGTCTCGTGGGCTTCTGTACATCGAATATCAAAAAAGCAGAATGGCGCTGGGATATTCAGGATTTATCCATGGCTTATGCCAAGGCTTGTACACATGATTTCTACAAGTCATTGAGGTTGCCGTTGCAGTCACCCAGCGTGGCCAGGGAGCGCAGCAGCCATTGCGCAAAAGTGGCGGGGTGGTCGGTGTTCATAGGCGGCTCTCAGGCGCTCAGCGCTTGTCCGGCAAGCCCTTGCTGCTCGCGTTTCTTCAGGCGGCGCTCCCAGACTTTTTCATGGAAGAAGAAGGCAAAGGCCTGGACTGTGGGCTCCAGCAGGCTCAGCGTCAGCGAGGCAATCAGATTGCCGGTCACGGCATAGGCGACGCAGGCGGCCACGGTGATGTGGATCACGTAGTAGCTGGCGGTCTTGGTCAGCGTGAGCTGGTTCTGGCGCAATGTCTTGATCAAGCGTGTCATCTGTTTCTCCCTGAGCGATGTATGAATGGTAGGGAGGGTCGATACGAATTTCCAATTGAGAATCATTACTATTGCGATAGCGCCTACACACTGATGCGAGATGAACGGCTTGCTAAGCTATGTGCCTGAGTTTGATTGAAACTGGTAGCCAGCCATTGACTGGTAATCGTTGACAGCTATTGATTTGAGAGTATTTGATGTCCGGATCGATGCCAATCCTGCTGCGCGCGCTGGGCGCGGACGATGTGGATGCCGTGATGCACATACAGCAGCATTGCTATGGCGCGGACTTTGCCGAGCCGCGCGAGGTGTTTGTGCGCCGTTTGCGCACCGCCGGGCATTGTTCCTGGGCGGCCGAGCAAGGGGGCGAGCTGGTGGCCTATCTGGCGGCCTACTGGTCGCGCCCCGGAGCCATCACGCCGCTCAATGGCGACTTTGCCGAATATGACGACGCCAGCGTGCTCTATCTGCACGATATGGCCGTGTCCGAGGCTGCGGCCGGTCAGGGCCTGGCGCGGCGCATGGTGCAGGCCCTGAAGGCGCAGGCCAGAGCGCGCGGTGTGCAGCGCACGGCACTGGTTTCGGTGCAGGGATCACGGCTTTACTGGGAGCGTCAAGGCTATGTGGTCGAATCCGTGACAAATGCTGCGCAGCAGCAACATTTGGCCAGTTACGGCGAAGGAGCGCTCTATATGGTGGGATTTATCTGACACATCGTCGGTTCGGGACAAGGATAATGCCGGCCATGCCCAATCGCTGGAAACCCAATGTGACTGTCTCGGCCATCATCGAACGCGATGGCCGTTTTTTGCTGGTGGAAGAACAAACGGCGGATGGACTGCGTCTGAACACGCCGGCCGGTCATCTCGACCCTTCCGAAAGCCCTGTCGATGCCTGTGTGCGCGAAGTCATGGAGGAGACAGCCTACAGTTTCACGCCCACGGCCCTGGTCGGCATCTACATGAACCGTTTTGTGCGCACGCGCACGGGCTCGGACATTACCTATCTGCGCTTTGCCTTCACGGGCGATCTGGGCGTGCACCATGCCCAGCGCCGTCTGGACGACGGCATCGTGCGCAGCGTCTGGCTCTCGCTCGATGAGCTCAAGGCCACCGAGCATCTGCATCGCAGCCCCATCGTGCTGGAGTCGGTGGGTGATTATCTGGCCGGCCAGCGCTATGACATAGGCCTCATTCATGCCGATGCCAGCATCTACAAGGTGCCGCAGCTGACGCGCCCGGTGCCCGAAGAGGCCGGTGCCACGCTGGACGATGTGCTGGTGCAGATTCACTGATATTGGCCTTCGGCAGTTGTCACAGGCGTGCAGGCCGGGGCTGTGCACAATGCCCTGTATGTCTGTTGCCAGCCTGATCCGACTCATGACACTGGCCGCCCTCTGGGGCGGCAGTTTTTTATTCATGCGCGTGGCCGTACCCCATCTGGGGGCCGTGCCCACGGCCGTGGGACGCGGCCTGTTTTCAGCGCTGGGCCTTGGCGCAGCGTTGTTTGCCATGGGCTACCGGCCCAGGCCGGGACGCTATCTTTGGCCCTTGCTGGGGCTGGGCGTCATCAATTCCGGCATCCCCTTTCTCATGTACGCGCTGGCGGCCCAGGTGCTGCCATCGGGCTATAGCGCCATCTTCAATGCCACCACGCCACTGGTTGCTACCGTGGTGGGGGCGCTGGTGTTTGCCGAGGCGATTACGCCCGCGCGTGTGGCTGCCGTGCTGCTCGGGATTGGCGGCGTGGCGGTGCTGGCCCAGGCCGGGCCGCTGGATCTCAGCAGTGCCGTGCTGGGTGGTATGGCGGCCTGTTTTGTGGCCACGGTCTGCTATGCGTTTTCCAGCTATCTGACGCTCAGGCTGGCCGGTGCCAATGCGACCGTGGACACGCGCGCCGCCGTTTTCATCAGCCAGCTCGGTGCGCTGATGGTACTGACGCCGGCGCTGCTCATCGACATGGCACTGGAGCCCGGCATGCTGGCCAGGCTCCAGGCCGCTCCTCTGCTGGCATGGGGCAATGTGGCGCTGCTGGGCTTGCTGAGCACGGCTCTGGCCTATGTGCTGTATTTCCGGCTGATTGCCGATGAAGGCCCGCAAAAGGCGCTGACCGTGACCTTTATCGTGCCCGTGTTTGCAGTGCTCTGGGGTTGGGCCCTGCTCGATGAGTCCTTGACCGTCGCTCATGCCATGGGGGGCGGGCTGATTGCGCTGTCACTATGGCTGGTACTGCGCCCCAAGCCGGATTGAGTCGGCGCGAGCGGCTGCCGTATCACCAGGCGGCAGGCAGGCGCAGCTGCAAAAGCTCCAGAAAGGACTGCGCCGCATGCGGCAGCGTGCGGCCGGCCAGGGTCTGCACCTCGATATCGCGCAGATCCATGCCACGGTCGCTGAGCGCCACGGCCACAAGCGCGCCTGTGGCCACCATGTCGCGGGCGGCGATTTCGCTGGCCACGGCAACCGCCGTGCCCTGGGCCGCAAAGTTCAGCAGCGTCTTGCCGTGATTGCTCTCCAGGGCCGGCACCAGCATCAGTCCCTGGCGGCTGCAGGCGGCGTCCAGCAGCTGGCGCACGGCCGTGCTGGGCGGTGTCAGTGCCAGCGGATAGCGCACCAGCCTGGCCAGTGCCACGCTGCGCTCCTGCGCCAGCTCATGGCCGGATGCCACCAGAGCCAGCACGGGCGCGGCCACGCGGCAGGCGACGGTGATGCCGGGCTCGGGGGCCCGGCTGAAGCACAGGCCTATGTCGGCCATGCCGGTGCGCACGGCACCGGAAACCTCGTGCGTGGGCAGCACCGTCACCTCGAAGACGATGCCGCTGTGCTCGCGCTGGAAGGCAGCGCACAGGCGCGGCAGGAATTCGCTGGCGAAGGCATCGGAGCTGGCGATGCGCACCTTGCCGCTGCGCAGGCCCTGCAAGGCCTTGATCTCGTCCAGCGCGCGCTCGGCGTCCAGCCCCGCGCGGCGCGCATGATCGGCCAGGATCTCGCCGGCGGCGTTGAGCACCATGCCGCGCGGGTGGCGCTCGAACAGCGGCGTACCCAGCCGCGCCTCCAGCGCCGCGATCTGGCGGCTGATGGCCGAGGCCGCCACATGCAGTCTTGCCGAAGCCTCGCTCAGCGAGCCGCATTGTGCGACTTCGTGGAAGTAGCGCAGCGCGGTGTCTTGCAGCAGCAAATGGCGGGACTCGGGCATGGCAGTCGGTGAAAGCAAATCGCCATTGTGCCCGGTTTGCTTTTTCGGCAACGATGGCTTGCAAATTTGCCGATAGCGGCAAATGCCCCGGTTTTCTAAGATCTCCCGTTCGATGGTCGCCAGGCAGCGGCCAGCCCTCCATTTCTGCGGGAGTTCCCATGCGGGCACGGTTTACTGTTTCAACGACGCGTCGCCAGTGGCTCCAGGCCGCTGCGGCCGTGGCCGGCGGCTTGCTGGCCTTGCCGGCCCTGGCCCAGGGCGAGGCCGCCTGGCCCGGCCGACCGGTGCGCGTGATCGTGCCGTTTCCGGCCAGCGGCGCCACCGATCTGGTGGCACGCGTGATCGCGCAGCGCGTATCGCAGGAGCTGGGCCAGCAGTTGGTCATCGACAACCGGCCCGGCGCAGGCGGCACCATAGGCACGGCCGAGGCCGCCAAGGCGGCGGCCGACGGCTACACGCTGCTGTTCACCACCAGCAGCACGCATGCCATCTCGCCGCATCTGATGCCCAGGCTGGCCTACAAGGCGGACACGGACTTCAGTCCCATCGCGCATACGGCGGACGCGGCCAGCGTGCTGCTGGTCACGCCCTCGCTGCCGGTCAAGAGCGTGCAGGAGCTGATGGCCTATGCCAGGGCCAACCCCGGCAAGCTCAACTACGCCAGCAGCGGCAACGGCACCATCGTGCACCTGAACACCGCCGCCTTTGCTGCGCAGGCCGGCATACAGCTCGCCCATGTGCCCTACAAGGGCACCGCGCAATCGATCACCGATCTGGCGGCAGGCCAGGTGCATCTGCTGTTCGACTCCATTCCCACGGGCATGCCCCATGTGGCCAGCGGCCGCCTGCGTGCCCTGGCCGTGACCGGCGACAGGCGCAGCACGCTGGCTCCGAATCTGCCCACGGTGGCCGAATCGGGCCTGCCAGGCTATTCCTCGGTCACCTGGTTCGGTGTCTACGGCCCGGCCGGCATGAAGCCCGAGCTGGTCGGCCGGATCAACCAGGCCTTCAACCGCGCCATCCAGAATCCCGAGGTGATCGCCAGCCTGGCCAAGCAGGGCGTGGAGCCCGCCAAGCCGCAGACGCCCGCGCAGTTCGCGGCCATGGTGCAGGCCGACAGCGCGCGCTGGGCCAAGGTCATCAGGGACAACCACATCACTTTGGAATGACGTATGAAACCCCCTGTGCGGCTACGCCGCTTCCCCCTGGGAGGGGGACGGCATCCTCGCCGCGAGGCGGCTCTTGCTCGATGCCTCTGGCCTGGAGCGTGTCAGCTTTAGACGCCACGCCCATGAATCACTGATCGGACTTAGATATGACCAACCTCGTCAAGGACTGGACGCTTCCCTATGCCTCGCACCGCTCGCCGGTGCTGGGGCGCAACGTGGTCAGTACCTCGCAGCCGCTGGCCGCGCAGGCCGGCCTCTCCATGCTGCAGGCAGGCGGCAATGCCGTGGATGCGGCGCTGGCCGCGGCGATGACGCTCACCGTGGTCGAGCCCACGGGCTGCGGCATCGGCAGCGACGGCTTTGCCATCGTCTGGGACGGCAAGGAGCTGCACGGCCTCAACGCCTCGGGCCGCTCGCCTGCGGGCTGGACGCCCGACTACTTTGCCCAGCTGGGCGGCATACCGGAGAAGGGCTGGAACGCCGTGACCGTGCCGGGTGCCGTGTCGGCCTGGGTGGCGCTGTCCAAGCGCTTCGGCAAGCTGCCCTTCGCGCAGGTGGCCCAGCCCGCCATAGCCTATGCACGCAACGGTTTCGCGGTCTCGCCCACGATTGCCACGCTCTGGGAGCTGGGCGGCAAGAAACTGGGCGACCAGCCCGGCTTTGCCGAGTGCTTTCTGCCAGGCGGCCGCGCGCCCCGGGCCGGTGAGGTATTCAGGAGTGAAGCCCATGCGCGCACGCTGGAGGAGATTGCCGCCACCATGGGCGAGTCCTTCTACCGCGGGGCGCTGGCCAGGAAGATGGTCGAGCATTCGCGGGCCTGCGGTGGCGTGATGAGCGAGCAAGACCTGGCCGCGCACCAGGCCGACTGGGTGGGAACGGTGTCGCAGAAGTTCGGCGACTCGGTGATCCACGAGATTCCGCCCAACGGCCAGGGCATTGCGGCGCTGATGGCGCTGGGCATGCTGGACGAGCTGGGTGCGGGTGGCGATCCGATCGGATCGCAGCCGCTGGACGGCGTGGACAGCGTGCACCTGCAGATCGAGGCCATGAAGCTGGCTTTTGCCGACCTGCACCAGTACAACGCCGACCTGGAGCATATGCGCGTCACTCCTGCGCAACTGCTGGACCGCGACTACCTGCGCGAACGCGCCCAGCTCATTGACCGTGACAAGGCCAGCTTGCCCAGCTATGGCGCACCGCGTCCCGGCGGCACGGTCTACCTGGCGGCGGCCGATGCCAGCGGCATGATGGTTTCCTTCATCCAGTCCAACTACATGGGCTTCGGCTCGGGCGTGGTCGTGCCGGGCACGGGCATCAGCCTGCAGAACCGAGGCCACGGCTTTAGCACCGAGGCTGGCCATGCCAACCAGGTCGGCCCGCGCAAGCGCCCCTCGCACACCATCATTCCGGCCTTTGCCATGCATGCCGACGGCAGGCCGCAAATGGCATTCGGCGTCATGGGCGGACCCATGCAGAGCCAGGGCCATCTGCAGATGGCGCTGCGCGTGCTGCGCTACGGCCAGAACCCGCAGGCTGCGGCCGATGCACCGCGCTGGCGCGTGACCGGCGGCAAGGGCGTGGCCGTGGAGCCGTCCTTCGATGCCGCCGTCGTCGAGCAGCTGCGCACACGCGGCCATGAGGTCGGCGTCGAGGCCGGCCATGGCGTGTTCGCCTTTGGCGGCGCCCAGTTGGTGCTGCGCGAGGGCGAGCACTACATCGCGGGCTCCGATCCGCGCAAGGACGGGTGCGCGGTGGGGTATTGAGGTCCCCCATGAGCGGCGGCGCCGCTTCCCCCCAAGGGGACGACACCTTCGGTGCGGGGCGGCCCTTCCTCGGTGTCTCTGGCTCAGGGCGCGCCGGTTTTAAGCCGGCACCCTGTCACAAAGTGCGCTGGTTCTGCGTCTAAGGCTTGGGGCCTGTCACACTGGGTGGCTGGCCCGGCCTATTTGCAGGAGACATCACGTGAGCCCCACTTCCCACGCTGCGCCGTCCGCCGATGCGGGACTGCAGGATTTCGAGCGCCATCGCCCGCGCCTGTTCGGGCTGGCCTACCGCATGCTGGGCCAGCGCGCCGAGGCCGAGGACCTGGTGCAGGATGTCTGGCTGCGCTGGCAGGACAGCGAGCGCGCCGCCATTGCCCAGCCCGAGGCCTGGCTGGTGACCACGGCCACGCGGCTGGCCATAGACCGGCTGCGGCGCCTGCGTGTGGAGCGCGAGCACTATGCGGGCTTCTGGCTGCCGGAGCCGCTGGTCCAGCCCTGGACCGAGGCCGCTCCCTCGGCCGAGGAGTTGCTGGAGCAGGCCCATGACGTCTCCACGGCGCTGCTGTTCGTGCTGGAGCAGCTGACGCCCGAGGAGCGCGCGGCCTTTTTGCTGCGTGAGGTCTTCGATGCCGACTATGCCGAAGTGGCCCAGGCGCTGGGCCGCAGCGAGGCCGCCTGCCGCCAGCTGGTGCACCGCGCGCGTGCCCATGTGAAGGCCGGACGGCCGCGCTTCGAGGCGCCCGCACAGGCCCATGCCGAGCTGCTGCGCCGCTTTGCCCAGGCTGCGCGGGGCGGCGATCTGGCGCAGATCCAGGCGCTCTTCGCGCCCGATGCCGCGCTGATCAGCGACGGCGGCGGCAAGGTGGCTTCCTTTGGCCGCGTGCTGGAAACCGGGCGCCGCCTGGCGCTGCTGTATTTCGCCACGGCCCGACGCCTGCGCCGCGACGGGCAGGAGCAGACCCTGCATCTGGCGCGGGTCAACGGCCTGCCGGGTCTGGTGCGCTGCGTGGATGGCCAGGTGGAGTCGGTGCAGACGCTGCTGGTCGAGGACGGACTGATCCGGCGCATCTACACGCTGCGCAATCCGGACAAGCTGACCCGCGTGCTCGTGCCGGGTGCCTGATGGCCTGATGGGCGACGCCCGTCGCAGAAGGCGAAGAAAGCAATAGCTGTTACCGCAAGTCAATCAACAGATTCAGATGGTTTTATTGCTGAATTTGTTTTACACCGGGCGATAGGAGCTATGTCTATTGATAACCCGGCGATGAACGGCCAGGCCTGTCACAAACCGCAGCGCTGCCGCGTCTAAGAGGTATGGGCCGGCCGCTGGGGCGGGCCTGCAATGTCCCTCAAGGAGTATTCACATGTCCGACATCGCCAATCCCGCCGCCAACCCTATTGCCATCCCCGCGCCGCGCCTGGACTTCCGTGCGCTGGCCCCCGAGCTCTACAAGGCGCAGGCCGGCCTCAACGCCCTGATCGCGCGCTCCAGCCTCGGCGTGCAGCTGCTGGAGCTGGTCTATCTGCGCGTCTCGCAGATCAACGGCTGCGCTTTCTGCGTGGACATGCATGTGCGCGAGCTGCTGTCGCGCGGCGAGGACCTGCAGCGCATCAACAGCGTGGTGGTCTGGCGCGAGGTGGAATTGTTCGAGATGCGCGAGCGCGCCGCGCTGAACTGGGCCGAGCGCTGCACGCAGCTGAGCCAGGCCCATCCCGGGCCGCAGGACTTCGAGGCCTTGCGCCCCTACTTCAGCGAGCGCGAAATCGTGGAGCTCAGCTACGCGATCGGCTGCATCAATGTCTGGAACCGTCTGTGCGTGGGCTTTGAGGCTCCCGTGGAGAAAAAGCCCATCACCGTCTGAGCTGTTGCCCGGCTTCCCCGTGGCATGGTGGGTGTCGGCGAGGCCCTTGCTCGCCGTCCCCGACCTGGGCTGCGTCCCACTCATGCCTGATGCATCGGCGCCAGCGGGACTGCCAGCACGCTCTCAGTTCTGGGTGATCTTGCGTTCCTTGACCACCTTGCCCCATTGCTCGTATTCCTTCTTCATGAAGGCCGCGAACTCGGTGCGGGTTGTGGGCTGGGGTGTCAGGCCGTGGACCTTGAGCGCCTCGGCCACTGCAGGGTCCTTGAGCACCTTGACGATTTCCAGGTTCCAGCGGTCCAGCACGGGCGTGGGGGTCTTGCCGGGGGCGACGAAGGCATACCAGTTCAGCGCCTCGAAGCCGGGGAAGCCCGCTTCGGCCACGGTGGGAATATTGGGCATGTAGGCGGGGCGGGTCAGGCCGGTGGTGGCCAGCGGAATCAGCTTGCCGGTCTCGATATGCGGCAGGGCCGTCGGGGGTGCGGCGAAGTAGGAGGTGACGCGCTCGCCCAGCAGGTCCTGCAGGGCCGGTGCGCCGCCCTTGTAGGGCACGTGAACCATCTCCACGCCAGCGCGCTGGTTGAACAGCTCGCCCGCCAGATGCGAGGCCGAGCCCGCGCCGGTGGAGGCATAGTCCACGCTGCCGGGGCTCTTCTTGGCCTTGGCCACGAACTCGGCCAGGTTCTTCACGCCCGCGCCCTTGTGCACCACCAGCACATTGGGGAAGTTCACGCCGCCCGAGATGGGCGCCAGATCGGTGAAGGGGTTGTAGCCCACCTTCATGATGTGGGGCGCAATCGTCAGCGGGCCGATGGAGCCGAACAGCAGCACCGAGCCGTCGGTCGGTGCCTTGGCCACGAACTGGTGGGCGATATTGCCGCCCGCACCGCCCTTGTTGTCCACCACCACGGTCTGGCCGATGTTCTCGCCCAGCTTCTTGGCAATCATGCGCGCCGCTGCGTCGGCGGCTCCACCAGCGGCAAAGCCCACGACCAGGGTCACGGGCTTGTTGGGCAGCCAGTCGGGTGCAGCCTGTGCCGCCGAGCCCAGGCTCAGCAGGGAGGCGGCCACGGCCGTGGCGCGCAGGAAATGGCGTTTGTTCATCATGGGATGTCTCCTTGGTCGGAAAGGAATGCCGGTATTCCGGCTGATTTTTCTGAAAGCAGGCACGGCATGCGTGCCTGTCATGGGGCTCGCTCAATCAGCGCCCAGGCCGATGGGGCTGGGCTCGCGCTTTTCGGTGTTGTGGCGCAGCAGCGCAGCCGTGCGGAACACGCCGTGGGCAAACTTGCCGTAGGGCAGGGTGGCAAACAGCGCAATCACGGCGCCCAGGTGCAGGCACAGCAGCAGTGCCAGCGCCGGCGTGGCGCGGCCCAGCCATAGCGCCAGACCGCTTGCGGCCACCAGGAACAGCAGGGCGATGAAGCCGAGGTCCATGGGCTTTTGCTTGGCATCGCCATGCAGCGGGTGGCGAGCGCGGTTCAGCATCCACAGCCCGGCCGTGCCGATCATCAGGCTCACGCCGCCCAGGGCGCCCAGAATCTTGGGCAGGCTGGGCAGCTCGTAGGGAGCGGGCAGATCGAAGACATAGTGATAGACCGTGGCCAGGCCGGTGGCAGCAAAGCACAGCATGAAGCCGTAGAAGGTCAGGTGGTGGAAGCGGCGGCGCTTCAAGGTGTACTCGTCGTCCTCGTTGTGGCAGCCGTCGCCATGGCCGCCGTCCAGGTATTTCAGGCGCAGCACGTCATGCGTGGCTTCGGCAGCGGCGGGGCCGCTGACATCCACATTGCTGGTGGCGGGCTTGACGTCCTTCCAGAAGCGGCGCACGCCCATGAACAGCGCGAAGACCACGAACAGGAACACCGGCGCGAAGATGCCGACCAGCAGGTTGTGCGGGAACAGGTTGTAGAAGTTGTTGCCCAGATTGCCGCTCCACAGCTGGCCAATGCCACCTTGCGCCGCGACGGCCAGCGCCAGGAACAGGAAGAGTCCGGCCACCAGTGCCAGGGACAGGGTCAGGCCGTTCTTCTGGTACAGCCTGCCCAAGGCGGGCGGCCAGGCATAGTCGGCATAGGTCTGGCCGCGCACTTCGGCCATGGCCTTGGGGATGTTGATGCCGAATTCATGCGGCGGTGCGTACTGGCAGGCGTGCAGGCAGGCGCCGCAGTTATGGCAGAGGTTGGCCAGGTAATGCACATCGGCCTTGCCGAACTCCAGACGGCGCGTCATGGCCGGGAACACGGCGCAGAAACCTTCGCAATAGCGGCAGGCATTGCAGATCTGCATCACGCGCGCCACCTCGTCTTCGGCAGCGGTTTCCGTTGGGGCGGGGAGGATGGGAATCACCTTGCCGGTGGCCAGGGTCTGGGCTTCCTTGCCCAATTCTTGCAGGGATTGGATGCTCATGATTTAGACCTCGTCCTTGACGGCACCATGGATAGCGGGTTTGCCGGCAGCCGCGAGAGCAGCATTGCGTCCGGCAATGCGGCCAAAGGCCGTGCCTATCGACATGCCCACGCCGGCCGTGTAGCCCTTGCCCAGCACATTGCCGGCCATCATTTCGCCGGCCACGAACAGGTTCTGGCTGGGCTGGTCCCTGAAGCGCACGGCGGAGGTGTCGTCCACCTTCAGGCCCAGATAGGTGAAGGTCACGCCGGGGCGCAGCGCATAGCCGTAGTAGGGGCCGGTGTCGAGCGGGCGAGCCCAGTGCGTCTTGGCGGGAGCCAGGCCTTCGGTGTGGCAGTCGTCCAGCGCGGTATGGTCGAAATGGCCGACCTTGCAGCTGCTGTTGTAGGCGTCGAGGGTGGCCATGAAGCGGTCCACATCCAGCCCCAGCTTCTGTGCCAGCTCGGGCAGGGAGTCGGCCTTCACGCCAGGGAACACCGGCGGCATGAAGCGGCCTATGGCCTTGCTGTCGATGATGGAGTAGGCGACCTGGCCGGGCTGCTGGGCCACCAGGCGGCCCCAGATCGCATAGCGCTTGGGCCAGAAGTCCTCGCCCTCGTCATAAAAGCGCTGGGCATCGCGGTTCACCACCACGCCCAGCGAGACGCAGTCGATACGCGTGCAGATGCCGCCGTCGTACAGCGGAGCGCGGGCATCGATGGCCACCATGTGCGCCTGCGTGGGATCGCCCAGACCGTCGGCCTGCTGCTCTTGCAGCATATGCTTGAGCAGCACGCCCTGGTTGAAGGCCGTGCCGCGGATGATGAAGTTGTCGGCCGGCCATTCGCCGCGCTCGTTCTGGCCCCAGGCCTCGCGCAGCCATTCGCGGTTGGACTCGAAGCCGCCCGCCGCCAGCACGCAGCTCTTGGCCGTGATGCGCTGGCGCCCATCCTTGGTCTTGACCCAGGCGGCCTGGAACCGGCCGTTCTCGATTTCGAGCTTGTCCACGGGCGACTCGTAGCGGATCTCCACGCCCAGCTTTTCGGCGCTGCGGAAATAGGCATTCACCAGCGCCTTGCCGCCGCCCATGAAGAAGGCATTGGTGCGTGCCACATGCAGCGCGCCCGACAGCGGTGGCTGGAAGTGCACGCCATGCCTGCGCATCCAGCTGCGGCAGGTCGAGGAGGCCCGGATCACCATGCGTGCCAGATGCTCGTTGGTGAGGCCGCCCGTGACCTTGAGCAGGTCCTGCCAGTACTCTTCTTCGGGATAGGCCTCGACCAGCACGTCCTGGGGCGCATCGTGCATGCAGCGCAGATTGCGGGTGTGGCCGGAGTTGCCGCCGCGCCATTCGCGCGGTGCAGATTCAAGCAGCAGCACACGGCTGCCTGCTTCGCGCGCCATCAGCGCGGCGCACAGGGCGGCGTTGCCGCCACCGATGACGAGTACATCGGTGTCAAAGGCTTCAGTTTTCATGATGGGCTGCCACGGGGCGGTGCCTGCAGCGGTTCAACGTGGGTGGATGTCCTCTGTCATTTCCGCTACCGGAGCGCGGTTGGCAGGGTCAGATTGGAGTTGAACGCCACTGTAGTGAGCACCGCCTCAACCGTGCAGCGGGGCTGGGGGATGGGGGTATCACCAATCGTGATGGATTGGTTCTGCCGCAGGCGGAAGGCGGCACGCATGCCGTCATGCGCCACAGGCTGCGGCCCGGCGGCAGGCACCGGGGCCGCTGCGCTGCAGCCCCGGTGTGGCCTGGACGGCCAGCCTCAATGCACGGTGACGAGTGCGTTGAAGAGCAGCACCATGATCAGGCCCACCACGGCCACGATGGACTGCACGACCGAGATGGTCTTGGTGGCTTCGCCCATGGTCATGCCGAAGGACTCCTTGACCATCCAGAAACCGGCGTGGTTGGCATAGTTGAAGAACAGCGAACCGCAGCCGATGGACAGGGCCAGCAGGGGCAGGTTCAGGCTGGGGTCGGCCCCGGCCAGCGGCGCCAGCAGGCCGGCAGCGCCCACGATGCCCACGGTGGCCGAGCCGGTGGAGACGGACAGCAGCATGGCGATCAGCCAGCCCAGGATCAGCGGCGGGAAGGCGAACTGCTGGGTCAGATGGACGATGGCATCACCGACCTTGGCGCTGGTCAGCATCTGCTGGAAGGCGCCGCCGCCGGCAATGATCATGATGATGGAGGCAATCGGCTTGAGGCTCTTGCCCAGAGCGTCGCGCAGCTTTTCGGTATCGCCGCCACGGGCCATCACCAGGGCCACGATGGCGAACAGCACGCCCAGCAGCATGGCGATCAGGGGATTGCCCAGAAAGCTGGCCACATGCATGGCTGCCGCATCCTTGGGCAGCAGCATCTCGGCGACGGCGTGGATCAGCATCAGAATGGCGGGCAGCAGGGCCGCCAGCACGCCCAGGGCGATGCTGGGCTGCTGGCCGGCAGTGGCTTTCTCGGTGATGGTGAACTGGTCCAGCAAGGCCTGGTCGGGCTTGGTGCTCATGCGCGGGGCGATGAAGGCGCCATACAGCGGGCCGCCGAGAACCATGGCTGGAATCGCCGCCAGAAAGCCGTACAGCATGGTCGGGCCGACCGTGGTCTTGAGGGTGGCGATGGCGGTCAGGGGGCCGGGATGGGGCGGAACCATGCCGTGCATGGCCGCCAGTGCCGAGATCACGGGCACGCCGACGTAGACATAGGCCGAGCCCCTGAAACGGGCCTGGCCTTCCAGCTTGCGCGCCACGCTGAAGATCAGCGGCAGCATGACCACCAGGCCGACCTCGAAGAACATGGGGATGCCGACGATGAAGGCCACCAGGGTCATGGCCCAGGGGATCATGCGATCCGAGGAGTGCCTGAGAATGGCTTCGGCGATCTGCTCGGTGATGCCTGCATCGGCCAGGATCTTGCCCAGCATGGCGCCCAGCGCGATCACGACACCCACGGCCCCCAGCGTTTTGCCTGCGCCGTTGGTTAGCTGCTTGACGATGGATTCCGGCTCCATGCCGGTGGCAAAGCCGACGCCTACCGAGACGATGAGCAGGGCCAGCAGCGGGTGCAGCTTGATGCGTGACACGATCAAGGCGACCAGCACCAGCACGCTGACCAGGGCGGTCAGCAGCAACTGAATATCGAGAGATGTCATAAATGAACCTTGGTTTTGGCTGGCTGTCCTGAAGCGCACTTCACATCCAGCACGAGGCAAGGCTCATATTAAAAAAGCGCACTCGCACCCGCTGTAGGCTGGCGCCGTCGGCGTGGTGCAAGAAGGATGTCGAGATGCGGCCCAGGGGGCGCAACAGCAATGTTGTAATGAAGATCTAGGTTTGCCATGAGGTATGAGCTTCACATGACAACAAAGTTGCTGTGGAAATTACGTAAGGCCTGAGCCTTGATTTCCCGGCATCGCCCATGGAAAGCCAGCGTCGCATTCATCCTCTGCCCGGAATACGGGGGCTCAATCCGTCAGCGACGCGCCCCGCCAGACTCCCGAATGCACCAGATGGCGCGCGCAGTCCGTCAAGACAACGCGTGCCGCCAGGGCGGCGGGAGAGAGCTCGTCGTCCGACAGGCTGCACAGGGCGGCCTTGCGCCGCACCGAGTCATCGGCTATCTGGGACCACTGAAAACGCTCGGCTGCATCACGGTACATGCCCACGGCTGACCAGGGCTGGACCGTGGCGCCCATGCCGGCGTCGACTGCTTCCATCAGCAGGGTCAGCGAGTCGATCTCCATGGCCATCTGCGACTGGAAACCGGCACTGGTGAACGAGGCCATGATGGAGCTGCGCAGGCCGTGGCTGCCCGAGGGCAGGATCAGCGGCACTTGCTGCAGCTGCTCCAGGCTGATGGGCACTTCATGCTGAATCTGCGGCGCCACCGGTTGCTGGCGCGACTGGATCAGAAACAGCTGCTCTTCCAGCAGAGGCATCACGCTCCATCGTCTGGCGCTCTGAGTATCGAAAAGGATGGCCAGATCCAGCTGTCTGGCGTTGAGAAGACTCGTCAGATGCCCTGAGAGGGCCGACACCATGTGCAACCTCACCTCGGGGTAGCGCTCGCGCATGGCTCGCATCAGCGGCAGGCCCAGTACCGAGGCAATCGTGGGCGACAGGCCGATGCTGACGGCACCCGACAGCCGCGCCTGCTGGGCCGCGTGAATGGCCTGCTGGGCATGGCGCAGGGTCAGCTGGGCCTGATGGAAAAAGGCCTGGCCGGCCTCGGTAGGAGTGACGCCACGCGGTGTGCGCTGCAGCAGCCGCGTCGAGAGTTCGGACTCCAGGCGGCTGATCTGCTGGCTCAGCGCCGACTGCACCATGTCCAGATCCAGCGCTGCCCGGCTCATGGAGCCCAGTTCAACAATTCGTACAAAGTAGCGTAGCTGGCGCAGTTCCATGGCAAATCCTCACGCCCGCAGCAGTTGACGGGCGCTGGGATAATCGCATACCTATGAGCAACAAGCAGCGTGTCGTGGTGGGTTTGTCGGGCGGTGTGGATTCCGCCGTCACCGCCTATCTTCTCAAAAAGCAGGGCCACGAGGTCGTCGGCATCTTCATGAAGAACTGGGAAGATGACGACGACAGCGAGTACTGCTCGTCGAATATCGACTTTGTCGATGCGGCGGCCGTGGCCGACGTGATCGGCATCGAGATCGAGCATGTGAACTTTGCCGCGGACTACAAGGACCGCGTGTTTGCCGAGTTCCTGCGCGAGTACCAGGCCGGTCGCACGCCCAACCCGGACGTGTTGTGCAATGCGGAGATCAAGTTCAAGGCCTTCCTGGACCACGCCATGCGCCTGGGAGCAGAAAAGATCGCCACCGGCCACTATGCACGCGTGCGCCAGAATCCGTCCACCCAGCTGTTCGAGCTGCTCAAGGGCCTGGATAACAGCAAGGATCAGAGCTATTTCCTGCACCGCCTGAACCAGGCCCAGCTGTCCAAGGCCATGTTTCCCGTGGGCGAGCTGCACAAGACCGAGGTGCGTCGCATCGCCGAAGAGATCGGCCTGCCCAATGCCAGGAAGAAGGACTCTACGGGCATCTGCTTCATTGGCGAGCGCCCGTTCCGCGACTTCCTGAACCGCTATATCAGCAAGGAGCCGGGTCTCATCCTGGACGACCGCAACCGCAAGCTGGGCAAGCATGTGGGCCTGTCCTTCTACACGCTGGGCCAGCGTTCGGGTCTGGGCATTGGCGGCGTCAAGGAAAAGGGCGCCGCCCGTGGTGCGGGCGACCATGCGCCCTGGTTTGTGGCGCGCAAGGAAATGGACAAGAACATTCTGCGCGTGGTGCAGGGCCATGACCATCCACTGCTTCAGTCGCATGCCTTGCTGGCCGATCAGGTCAGCTGGGTGGCCGGCCATGCCCCGGCCGAGGGCAAGGCCTACGGCTCCAAGACCCGCTACCGTCAGCCCGATTCGCCTGCGCTGATTTCCCAGGCCACGGATGCAGGCTTTCGCCTGGACTTTCCAGAAGCGCAATGGGCCGTCACCCCTGGTCAGTCCGCCGTGCTCTATGACGGCGATGTCTGCCTGGGAGGCGGCATCATTGCGCAGGTCGATCCTGCGGCCGCTAGGTAATCGCTAGGTAGGCGCTAGTAATCGCGGTTTTCATCAAACCACTGCTGGGCCTGCTCATCCGTCAGATTCAGTGACAGTGCCGCAGGCAGTTGTGCCAGTTGCTGCACGGCCAGCCCCAGGTCTTCACGCTCGCTGGTTTCAATGCCTTTGACTGTGTTGAAGCGGGCGGCAAAGGTCGTCAGTGCAGCTTGCACATGGCCAAGGCTGCTGGCTTTGCCAATTTCTCGTTCGGCCAGCTCGTAAGCTGCATGCGCAATCCTGGCGCGGGCTGCGGGCCAGCCCGAAAATGGCCGCCCATATTCCTTGGCCCACCATTCAGGCTTGCGCAGCTGGCTGACAGATGTGTAGCCGGCCCAGGGTCGTGCCTTGGTGCGCTCCTTGAGCTGCTGGCGCAGGCGTTTTCCGGCGGCTTCTTCCACGTTGTAGGCGATGAAGAAGTCCAGCTCCGGCCAGGTTTGCAGCGCAGGCAGTCCCGACAGATTGCGCATAAAACGCAGTGATAGCGCCTTGAGCTGCGTGCATGAAGAAAGCTGGGCCAAATCGCTGTGGTTACCCCACAGGGAGAGCGATTCCAGCTTCGAAAACTGCAGCAGGTTTTGCAGCGAAATGGGTTGTTTTCCTGCGCCATTGCTCAGCTCCAGCGTGGCGACCTGTTTCAGGCTGCCCATGTCGGGCAGCTGAAAGGCTTCGTCGGCCGGGTTCTTGCTGGTGGCCGGGCTCAAACTCAGGCTTTCAGGCAGGCCTGCGGTGACGGTGATTTGCTCCAGATTGCCCTGCAGATGAAGGCGCATGCCCTGCTGCGGCAGCTTCAGGTGGATGTGGCCCTGATTGCCCGCTTGCAGATGAATGCTCAGCTCGCGAATCTGTGACTGGCTGGCGTCGATATGTACATCCTGCAGCAGCTGCGGGTGCCAGCTGAAGTTTTCGATAGGGCGCAGTTGCGCCCACGTGAAGAAGCCGCTGTCATTGCCCGTGTAGTAGAAGCTGCGCGGCCAGGGTGAGCCAGCGGGCGTGGCAAAGGGGTCAAAGCAGGACCAGAGCACGCAGGCGTCGACAGGCAGCCACAGGTCCGCTGTTTTCAACAGCGTCCTGGGGCCAAGGGTCAGGCTGCCCTGACCGGGGCTGGTTTTGAGTCTGTGCGGCGCGTCAGGCGTCAGCTCAAGGGTGAAGACGCCGTCTTCATACGGTGTTCCGTCGATAAGCAGGGGCATGCAGAAAGCTTAGCGCAGTTACCAGATGCTCTGGGGAGACGACGCGGAGCTCTGTACTCAGGTGTGGCGCTGTACCTTGCCGAACAGTGGCAGGCTCGCCTGCAGTTCGGTGCGGCCGGGGCGTGACTGTATGACCAGAGTGCCTTGCAGGCGCTCCAGTCGCGCCAGCATGCTGCGCATGCCAACGCCCATGCTGTTGATCTGTGTGCTATCCAAATCAAAGCCTGTGCCGTTGTCCTCGATCTGCAGCTGCAACTCCCTGGAGTCGGGAGTCTCCAGCCGAACCTGGACCTGGCTGGCGCGGCTGTGCTTGATGACATTGGTCAATGCCTCTTCCAGCACACGGGTCAGCGTCAGGCACTGAATGGGGCTGGGCGCGTGAGCCCAGTATTCGGGCAGACGCCACTTCACCTGAATGTCCAGCTCCTCGAACAGCCGTGCAAAGCGGTGGCGCAGCGGAGCAAGCCATTGCATGGGTGTCTCGGGAACCTGGATGGCGGCGCTGGTGCCGGTATCAATCATCTGGCGCAGGTCGTCACGCATGAGCTTGAGCATGGACAGAACCTGGGCATTGGGCAAAGGGGTGCTGCTCTGCTCGACCAGGGCAATGGAGCGCACCAGAGATCCGCCCAGACCGTCGTGCAGATCCTGGGAAATGCGCAGACGCTCCTGCAGGCGGGAGTGGCTCAGAGCCAGATGGTGTTCCCTCTCCAGGGTCTGGCTCAGGTCGTCACAGGCCTGTGTGACGGTGAGACTGAGTTCGTGGTTGAAGTGCTCGATGCGGCGCATATTCCACACGACCTGTCGCCCCAGCAACCACGCGATCACCAGCATGCTCAGCAAGGTCGTGTAGGGAATCAGCGTCAGATTGTGATCCAAGGCCTTGGTCAGCAGCAGCAGGTCATGCACGCCGATGGCCAGGTAGAGCACGAAGCAGAGGCTGAAAACGATGTGGGCTGGCGTGCGTGTCTGCAGCGCGCGCAGTGGAAACAGCAGGCAGACCAGAGCGCAAAGACAGAACATCAGCAGCCAGACGGCCCGGCTCAGCGCTACCTGTGCATCGGGCACAGACAGTGCGAATACAGCACAGAGGCTGCATATGCCGGCCAGCGTACGTTCCAGGCGTATGAGGCGCAACTCCGCAAAACGCAGCGTAAAAATGCAGAAAGTGTAGGTAAATGCAATGAAAGCCAGAAGATTTCCCTTGGCAAAGGCCGGCGTGCTGCTGAAGGGCCAGGGATCAGTCATGACCATAAAGCAGAGCATCAGTGCCCAGCACATCAGATTGAGTGCGTACCAGCCATAGAGTTTTTGATTGCGGTTGTGGAGCCAGGCAAACGAAAACAGCAGGCATAGCACCAGGCTGACCGTGATGCAGACCATATAAATGGTGCGCAGGTTCCAGGTGGCTTGTGCCGTCCATTGCTTGAGTTCGGCTGGATGGCCTATGCGCAGCCGTCCCAGGCCTGGCGTCTGGCTGCTGAGCCCGTGGACGCGCACCCAGATGCTGTTGCCCTGCTCCTTGAGCAGCGCCTTGGGCAGCAGCCAGTAGCGTGGCATATTCCAGCTGCGGCTCAGCGGCTCCACCAGCGCTTGATCGCGCCAGATCAGTTCTGAATTCACGAACACCTCGCCCGCCATCACGATATTGACGACGGCCAGCGCCACGGGCTGATCGCGCCCGCAGGGGCTCTCCCAATCGATGCGGTACCAGGCTGCACCGTCATAGCCGGGCCAGCGCTGAGTCCAGTCATCCAGCCCCTGCACATCCACCCATTGCAGCAAGGCCGCATCGGGTGGAGGCCCCTCGGGCAGTGCCTTGGCCGATTGGCGGGCCACAATGCGCGGTTCACAGAGCTGGTCCTGAGGCCTGAGCTCCTGTGCCCAGGCCACGCCGCAACTCCAGCCCATGACGAGCGCAAATATCAGGCGGAGCATGAGAGCCGGCCGCTTGATCATTCAGCTAAGCAAACCGCGTGCCCGGGCCTCGCTGACCGCCTTGGTGCGCGAAGGCACGGCCAGCTTGCGGTAAATGTTCTTCACATGGCATTCCACGGTGTAGCGCGAGAGAAAGAGCGACTCTGCGATCTCCCGGTTGGTCATGCCGTCTGCAACCAGCTTGAGGATCTGGATTTCGCGGGCGCTGAGTATGGCTTCGGGCGGCATCTCCTTGTGCGCTTCCGTGGGCTGGGAAGGCTGCAGCTCGGCAATGATGCGCCGTGCAATGAAAGGGTCGATGGGCGCGCCGCCGCGCAGCACGCTGCGTATGGACAGGGTGACCTCCAGGTCGTCGCGCTCCTTGAGCACATAGCCGTTGGCCCCGGCGCGCAGCGCCGAGAGAATGGCGTCTTCAGTGCTCCATGCCGAGATGACCAGAATTCCCATGCCGGGGTCGGCGGCCCGCAACTGGCTGATCAGCTCTATGCCGCTGCCGTCGGGCAAGCCCAGGTCCACCAGTGCCATGGCGACCGGATGCTCCGCCAGCCGGGCGCGTGCCTGCCCCAGGGTTGCAGCAAAGATGAGAGCATCATCCGCATATCCGAGGCCATGCAAAATGCTTTCCAGCCGATTGCGGATCAACGGCTCATCCTCCACCACGATCAAGGGGCTGGGGAGAATGGACTCTGTAGGGAGGGAAAAAGTCTCTGCCATATTGTGTGAGGTGCCGCTGGTTTTCGTATCCCACTGTTACCGAGATCAAGTCGCTTGGCTATCACTGAAAACTGGTAATTTGAGGTGCCTGCGGAGTCTGTCCCAAAACGGAAGCGAACTCCGTGGCCTGCAATTCCCATGACGTCAGAAGCAATACGCCGACAGCGGCTCCAAGAGGCAGTTGGCTAAACTTCCACGCATTGATCACGCCTGGCTTTGCAATGCCGGGCGTTTGTCCGTTCAAGGTGCAACGGACAGAGAACTCAGGAATATTTTCCATGGATGCCATGCTCGGTGCCGATTTCTGGATCGGCTTGTTCAAGATCGTCTGGATCAACATCATTCTCTCGGGTGACAACGCGGTGGTCATCGCTCTGGCCGCACGTGGCCTGCCGCCGCAGCAGCAGAAGAAAGCGGTGCTGTTCGGCTCCGGCGCCGCCGTGGTGTTGCGTATTGCCTTGACAGTGGTGGCAGCCAAGCTGATGCAGCTGCCATTCGTCGAGGTGATCGGTGGCCTGCTGCTGCTATGGATTGGCGTGGGCCTGCTCAAGGGCGAAGATGAAGGAGAGGATTCCGGCAGTGTGGCCAGGCAGGGCATGATGGCTGCCGTTCGCACCATTTTGCTCGCCGATCTGGTCATGAGTCTGGACAATGTGATCGCCGTGGCTGCTGCAGCGGGCGGCGATATGCTGCTGCTGATTCTGGGCCTGGCCATCAGCATTCCGCTGGTCATCTTTGGCTCCACGCTGATGATCAAGCTGATGGAGCGTTTTCCGGCCATCGTCACTTTGGGCGCGGCACTGATTGGCTGGGTGGCCGGCGAAACCATCACCAGCGACCATATGCTCGAAGGTTTTGTACGGACCAATCCCTGGGCGCATTACGCAGCGGCCGCCTGTGGCGCCGTGCTGGTGATTGCAATGGGCAAGTGGATGCAACTCAAGGCCGCAGCTCAGGGCCGCCCCGCCTGAGCCTTTGGTTCTGAAAGCAAAAACGCCCGCATTCAAGGCGGGCATTTTGTGTTGTGTGCGCCGCAGCAGCCGACCTACAGGAATGAGTAAAAGCAGCGGAAGGGAATCTTGCGCTCTGCCCAGAAGTCCGCAGTATCGCGGAACACGTCCAGCAACTGCTCGCGCACTTCCTTGTCGAACTTGGGAGTGGTCGGAATCTGGTCGAGCACCACCACAAAACCGGGTTGCGGGCCGGATTTGTTGATCGGGTCGGTCATGCAGTCATAAAGCGCATCCCAGTTCTTGCCAAAGTGTGCCGGCAGGTAGAACTGGGTGGACAGCAGCTCGAAAACATCGGCCTTGGTCTGGGCATGGGCCAGATTGGCATAGAGGAAATGGGAGCCCAGCGCCTCTGCTGCTGCCTGAAGATCAGGAATGCGATAGGCGCGAATGGATTGCACGATGTTCGGGCGAACATTGCGCAACGGTGTTTCCGAGGGCTTACGAAGTGGCGTGTCCATCTCCGTGATTCTTTCTAAAAACATCAAAACTGGTGGCAGAGTCGGTACTGACAGCGCTGCAGGCTGTCTGCGCAAACCGCCGCTGCGGAATTCAAGAGGTCAAAAGCCGCTGTATGGCGGGCCTGGAGGGCATCTTTTAACTTCATTGGACGATTTGCTGAAAGCTGTTGTAGTGGTCGCCAGTGTAGAAGCAGGCATCGGGAACCTGGGGCTGCAAGCCGCCACAGACTATGCGTCGTGCACCCCGGTTTTTCGCGCCTGGCGTGCGCACGGTGTATTCGCGGTAATAGCCTCTGGCCTGGCGCGGAAGTATGCGCTCACGGTTGCCGAAAACTGTGCCGTCCTTGTCGCTGGAAAACGGACCGCCCTGGAGGATTCGCCCATAGGTGGTGCGGCCTTCGCGCGGCAGATCGGCCAGGCTCACGGTCTCAAAGCCGGGAACGGTGGCACCGACTTCGGGCGCTTTTCGCGCCAAAGCCGCAGGGGATGCCAGCGCAAAAGCGGCACCCAGCATCAACGCTAAACCCGTCTGATATACCTTGGCTGCAGCGGCCTTGAGCATTCACTAAACCTTTCAGAATCTCAGGTAATGCCTGAAATTTCGACCCGCAAGTGTGACGGATAGGCCCTGAAAATGCAAGTTGCGCCTATTTTTTGTGCAGCCTGGAGAGCGGTTTTCGACGACAAAAAAGCCCTGGCGGCATGGCCGGGCAGGGCTTGGGCAGGGGCGTGACAGCGTTTATTCGCCGTGGGCAGCGATTTCAGCCTCCACCTCGCGGTGTTTGGCCGTGATCGTGGCCGAAGGTCCTTTGTCCAGCAGGCTGACCACTATGATTGCGATAGCGGACAACGTAAACCCGGGAACGATTTCATAGAGCCTGAACCACTGGTAATGCTGCCAGACCAGCACCGTGACCGCGCCCACAACCATGCCGGCCAGCGCGCCGTTGCGCGTCATGCGGGCCCAGAGCAGGGAAATCAGCACCAGCGGGCCGAAGGCGGCGCCAAAACCGGCCCAGGCATTGCTGACCATGCCCAGTACCTTGGCCTTGGGGTCTTGCGCAATGAGGATGGCTATCACGGCAATGGCAAACACCATGGCGCGGCCGAACCAGACCAACTGCTTCTGGCTGGCGTTTTTGTGCAGAAAGGTCTTGTAGATATCTTGCGTGAGGGCGCTGGAGCAGACCAGCAGCTGGCAGGACAGGGTGCTCATCACGGCCGCCAGCACGGCGGCCAGCAGCACGCCGCTGATCCAGGGGTTGAACAGCAGCTTGGCGACTTCCAGGAACACGAGTTCATGGTTGCCGTTGACGTTCACCGCGATATCGGGGCGGCTGGCAAAGAAGGCAATGCCGAAGAAGCCCACGGCCACGGCGCCGCCCAGGCACAGCACCATCCAGCTCATGCCGATGCGGCGTGCGTTGGGAATGGTCTTGATCGACTCGGCCGCCATGAAGCGCACCAGAATGTGGGGCTGGCCGAAGTAGCCCAGACCCCAGGCCAGCAAGGAGACGATGGCGATCGCTCCCTGGCCCTGGAACATATCGAAGGCACCGCTGCGCGCAGTTTCGATGATGGCACTGCTGGCACCCACGCCGCCGTCGGCATAGATCACCATCAGCGGCGCCATGATCAGCGCGGTGATCATCAGCGAGGCCTGGATGGTGTCGGTCCAGCTCACGGCCAGAAAGCCGCCGATGAACACATAGGCCATGGTGGCCACGGCGCCTACCCACAGGGCTGTCTGGTAGTCCATGCCGAACATGGACTCGAACAGGCGGGCGCCGGCGACCACGCCGGAGGCGCAGTAGACGGTGAAGAACACCAGAATCACCAGCGCCGTGACGATGCGCAGCAGGCTGCTGCCATCCTCGAAGCGGTTGGTGAAGTAATCGGGCAATGTCAGCGCATTGCCCACCTTCTCGGTATAGACGCGCAGGCGTGCCGCGACAAAGCGCCAGTTGAGCCAGGCACCGATGCACAGACCGATGGCAATCCACGAGGCCGACAGGCCGGTGGCAAACACCGCCCCGGGCAGGCCCATGAGCAGCCAGCCGCTCATGTCCGATGCCCCGGCCGACAGGGCCGTGACCACCGAGCCCAGACTGCGCCCGCCCAGGATGTAGTCGGACAGGTTGGACGTGGCTTTGTATCCCGCCCAGCCTATGAGCAGCATGCCCAGCAGGTAGATGGCAAAGGTGACGATGGTTGGCGTATTGGCGGTCATGTCGGCTCCGGGTCGGCGCAGCGCTTTCGGCATGTGGGTTTCATGCCCGGCGAAAACAAATCCGCCAGCGGCCTCCTGGTGGGAGGCCTGCTGGCGGGTATCGGTCTGCAATTGGACCAGTTATTCGACAGCCCAGTGGGGCATGTGGCTGAAAACCGCGCTATGGGCTGTCTTGCGGCGCATTCAGCGGCGCCGCTGGCGGCAGCGGTGTGCCTATATCGCTCCAGCTTGAAGGCGCGGGAGTTCTGGCCGGTGCCGGCATCATCTCGCCGGGTGCCAGTCCGGGGCTGCTGTCGAGATCAGGCGGCTGGGCGCCGCTGTCGGCCGGCGCCGGCTGGCCGCCGGTCGAGGGCGGCGCTGCAGGCGTGCTCTCTATGATGTCGACCTCGCTGCCATTGCTCCTGTTGGGCGCTGGATGGGTAGGTGCTGTCGGCGCTGTGCGATCGGGGTCGTTGCCCTCATCTGCGGGCCCGCTCCATTCCTGAACCTTGTCGCGCAGGCGGCCGACCAGATCGCTCCACCAGTGGCTGGTGTTGGGCTCGGTGAACCGGGCCTTGGCATTGAGCAGCGGGCTGCGCATGGCGCGCGACATGAAGTCACCCACCATGGGCAGGGCGCTGCGCGAGCCCTGGCCCCACTGGTCGCTCCGGAGCGTGATGCGCGCATCGTTGAAGCCGGCCCAGGCGCCGGCCACGATCTGCGGGTGCATGAGGATGAACCAGCCGTCGGCATTGCCCTGGGTGGTGCCGGTCTTGCCGGCCACATCGGCGCGAATGCCGTACTGCTTGCGAATCGCGCGGCCCGTGCCCTTGTCGATCACGGCGCGCATCATCTCCAGCAGACCGTAGTTCTCCTCCTCGTCCCAGACCTGATCGGGCTTGGGCGGGGTGAATTCGGCCAGCAGCTCGCCATCGGCATTCTCGATACGGGTGACCAGCTGGGGCGGGATGTAGCGACCGGAGTTGGCGATGCTGCCGTAGGCGTTGACCATTTCCAGCAGCGTGACGGGGCTGGAGCCCAGTGCCAGCGAAGGCACGGGCTCCAGCGGGCTCTGGCGCACGCCCAGGCCGCGGGCCAGCTTGATGACGCGGTCCATGCCCACTTCCTGGCCCAGCTCGGCAGTGATGGTGTTCTTGGAATAGGCCAGCGCATCGCTGAGCTTCATGGGCACGCCCGTGGGCTCGACGGCGTCGCTGGGGCGCCAGACTTCGCCGCCGGGCAGCTGGATTTCCACGGCTTCGTCCTTGCGTGTGTCATCGGGCCTGGCGCCGCGCTGCAGGGCTGCGCCATAGACAAAGGGCTTGAAGGTGGAGCCGGGCTGGCGGCGTGCCTGGGCCACATGGTCAAACGCATCCTGGGCATAGTCGCGGCTTCCCACCCAGGCCAGAACGGCCGAGGTGCGCGGGTCTATGGCCAGAAAGCCGGCCTGCACGCGGGTCTTGTCCTCGCGCAGCTGCCTCATGAAGGCCTTGTCGGCCAGCAGCTTCTTGAGCGCCTCTTCCTCGCTGATGTCGGAAGGCCTGCCACTTCTGGCGAGCTTGCGAAAGGCTTCCGTCTCGCGCACCAGCTGCAGCACCAGGGCGTTCTCGGCGCTCCAGCCGTCGCGGTGGCTCCAGTTGTTGTTGGCAATGCCCTGCAGCGTATGCATCTGGCGGTTCACGGCCTGCTGCGCCCAGGTCTGCAGACGCGAATCCAGAGTGGTGCGCACCACCAGACCGTCGGTATAGATGTTGTAGTCGTGCTTGTCGGCCCAGGCGATCAGCCATTTGCGCAGCTGCTGGGAAAAATGCGGCGCCATGCCCGTGGGTTCCTCCTGGCGCTCGAAGTCCAGACGCATGGGGCGCTTCTTGAGGCGCTCGAACTCATCGTCCTTGAGCTCGCCGCGCTTGACCATCTGACTCAGCACGGTGTTGCGCCGGGCAATCGCGCGGTCGGGGTTGATCACGGGGTTGTAATAGGCATTGCCCTTGAGCATGCCCACCAGCGTGGCGCTTTCCAGCACCGTGAGCTTGGCCGCCGGCTTGTCGAAATAGGTGCGCGCCGCCATCTCTATGCCATAGGCGTTGTAGAGAAAGGGCACGGTGTTCAGATAGGTCTCGAGAATCTCGTCCTTGGTGTAGAGCGCCTCGATCTTGAAGGCCGTGATCGCCTCCTTGAGCTTGCGGTTCACATTGCGGGCGCGGCCGATTTCCGTGGGATAGAGATTGCGTGCCAGCTGCTGGGTGATGGTGGAGCCGCCCTGGGGATTGCCGCCCAGCGTATGGATGACCGAACCCACGGTGCGCGTGAAGTCCATGCCATGGTGCTCGTAGAAACGATGGTCTTCGGTGGCCACGAGTGCCTTGACCACGGCTGGCGAAATCTGCTCCAGCGGCACCCACTGGCGGTTGCTGCGCTTGAACTCTCCGATCAGCTTGCCGTCGGCGCTCAGGATCTGGGCCGGTTGCTCGAGCTTGGCCTTGCGGATGTCGCTGATGCTGGGCGTGAACGGAATCAGCAGCAGCACATAGACGACAAACAGCACCGGCAAGGCCGCGGCAAACCACCGCCATTCACGCCGCGTCGGCCAGCGACGCCACCAGGGCAGGGCCGCAATGCGCTGGCCGGCAGTGCTGGCGCGAGCGCGCATCCACAGAGCCGTGGCCTGAGCTACCCATTTTTCTTTCAATTCGTTCAAGGACAAACGCACGTTGCAAGGCAGCCCGCCAAGGGCCGCAAGAAGGCAAGACTGCGAAGAATGCCCAAAAAACAGGCGCTCTGCTTGCGGGGATCGGTTTTTCTATGGTCGCAGCCCCGGTATTGTCTCCGTGGCGTGGCTGCGCAGGCTTGTTTCCAATGGTGAGATGTTTTGCCGACGGCCTTAAGCTTGGGGCTTCACTTTGGCGGGAGATCAGCATGGCAAACAGCGTTTATGACTTTGAAGCCACCGACATCCAGGGGCGCAGCATTCCTCTGTCGCAGTACCAGGGCAAGGTATTGCTGATCGTGAATACCGCCAGTGCCTGCGGCTTCACGCCCCAGTACAAAGGCTTGCAGGCACTGCACGAGCAATATGCGGACCGGGGCCTGGTGGTGCTGGGCTTTCCCTGCAACCAGTTCGGTGCCCAGGAAAAAGGCTCGGATGACGAGATCGCGAGCTTTTGCGAGCTGAACTTCGGCGTCAGCTTCCCGCTCATGCACAAGATCGAAGTCAACGGCGACGGTGCGCATCCGCTGTACCGCTGGCTCACCTCTGAAGCGCCGGGCGTGCTGGGCACCAAGTCCATCAAATGGAATTTCACCAAATTCCTCGTGGGCCGCGACGGGCAGGTGATACGCCGCTACGCGCCCCAGGACAAGCCCGAGAAGCTGGCGGACGATATCCAGGCGGCTCTGGGCTGATGCTTTAGCTATCGTTTCGATAGCTTGCGGCGCTTACCCAGAAATTGCTGCAGGCGGTTTTGATGCTCATTCTTCCGACAAGGTCCTGAAGGACTGGGCCAGATGGTCGAGCAGGGCGCGCACGGCGGGCAGCTGACCGCGACGCGAGGCGTAGACGGCGTGGATGATTTCGGAGCGCGGCTCCCAGCCCGGCAGCACCTGCACCAGCGTGCCGCTGCGCAGGTCCTCGCGCACGAACATGCTGGGCAGCTGGACCACCCCGGCGCCCAGCAGAGCCGCATCGCGCAGGGCCAGCATGGACTGCGTCACCAGCCGCGGCTGGTGCCTGACCTCGGCGCGCACGGCGTCGGGTCCGTGCAGCACCCAGCGGTGGGTTTCCTGCAGGCCGCCCATGTCCAGGCTGGGCCAGGCCGACAGGTCCATGGGGCCGCCGGGCTGACCCAGGCGCTGCAGCAGCTCGGGTGCGGCCACCAGGCATTGCCGGCGCTCTGCCAGCGTGCGCAGCACCAGATCGCTGTCCTGCAGCGGCGGCGGGCGCACGCGCAGGGCCAGATCCAGCCCCTCGCCGACCACGTCCACGCGCCGGTTGGTCTCGTCTACCTGCAGCTCCACGCGCGGGTACTGGCGCATGAATTCGCCCAGCATGCGACCCACGCGTGAGGCCAGCAAGGCCACGGGGCAGCTCATGCGCACCTTGCCGCAGGGCTCGGAATGCACCAGCGCCACCGACTCTTCGGCGGCCTCGGCCTCGGTCAGCATGGCGCGGCAGTGCTGGTAGTAGCGCTTGCCCACCTCGGTCACGGCAAAGCTGCGCGTGGAACGCAGCAGCAATTGCGCGCCCAGGCGCTCTTCGAGCAGGGCCACGCGGCGGCTGAGCTTGGACTTGGGCAGCCCCAGGGCGCGGCCTGCAGGTGCGAATCCACCATGCTCGACCACCTGGGCGAAGTAGTAGAGCTCGTTGAGATCGGGCAGCTTCATCGTTTTAAAAATAGAACTCTGAGGCTGAATATTGTGGGCTACTCAAGTCATCGTTCCAAATTCATACTTTCTCCATGTTCAACGCCTGCGGCATCCACAGGGACCGCAGGCCAGCCGCAAGGAGAAATGTCATGCTCAAGAAAATCCTGGGTGTCTACGAAGCTCCCCGACCCCACTGGGTGGGCAATGGCTTTCCGGTGCGCTCGCTGTTCAGCTATGGCGACCACGGCAGGGCCCTGAGCCCCTTTCTGCTGCTGGATCACGCCGGTCCCCAGAACTTCACGCCCACCACGGTGCGGCGCGGCGTGGGCACGCATCCGCACCGCGGCTTCGAGACCGTGACCATCGTCTACGAGGGTGAAGTGGCCCACCGCGACTCCACGGGCGCCGGCGGCACCATCGGCCCCGGCGACGTGCAGTGGATGACGGCGGCCTCGGGCATCCTGCACGAGGAGTACCACTCCGAAGCCTTTGCCAAGAGCGGCGGCCCGCTGGAGATGGTGCAGCTGTGGGTCAACCTGCCGGCCAGGGACAAGATGTCCGCCCCCGGCTACCAGACCCTGCTGAATGCCGACATCCCGCAGGTCGCGTTGGCGGACGGTGCGGGTCATCTGCGTGTCATTGCCGGTGACTACCTTGGCAGCGAGGGGCCTGCCTATCGCGGCCCGGCGAAGACCTTCACGCCCATTGATGTCTGGGATGTGAGGCTGAACGCCGGAGCAGCCACCGAGCTGCAGGCCCGGGCCGGCCGCACGCTGGCGCTGGTGGTGCTGCACGGCACGCTGCTGGTCAACGGACAGGAGATTGCCCGCGCCGGACAGCTGGTGCATATGGATCGCGCTGCGGACAGCGTGCATCTGGAAGCCAGCAGCGACGTCACGCTGCTTTGGCTGTCAGGCGAGCCGATTGACGAGCCCGTGGTCGGCTACGGCCCCTTCGTCATGAACAGCGACGAGGAAATCCAGCAGGCGCTGGAGGACTTCCGCAGCGGCCAGTTCGGCCGCATTCCGGCGGCCGAGCGCCATGCGCCCACGGCCGTGCCGAACCACTGAGCCCTCAGTGCCACCGTATCCCCGGCCCTGCAGCGATGCGGCCGGGGAGCGAGACCTCTGCCTTCGCACCCAACTCCAAGGAGACTTCCATGAGCATCCAGACCGCAGCCATCCCCGCCAATTTCAACGGCGCCAAGCCCGTGATTGATCCCGACAACGTGGCCATGCTGCTGATCGACCACCAGAGCGGCCTGTTCCAGACCGTGCAGGATATGCCGTTCACCACGCTGCGCCGTCTGGCCAGCACGCTGGCCAAGATCGCTTCGCTGGCCAAGATCCCCGTGATCACCACGGCCTCCGTGCCTCAGGGCCCCAACGGTCCGCTGATTCCCGAAATACACCAGAACGCACCTCACGCCACCTACGTGGCACGCAAGGGCGAGATCAATGCCTGGGACAACGAAGACTTCGTCAAGGCCGTCAAGGCCACGGGCAAGAAGCAGCTCATCATCGCCGGCACCATCACCAGCGTCTGCATGGCCTTTCCCTCCATCGCTGCCGTGGCCGATGGCTACCAGGTGTTTGCCGTCATCGACGCGTCGGGCACCTACTCCAAGATGGCCGAGGAAATCACTCTGGCCCGCATGCTGCAGGCCGGTGTGGTGCCCATGGATACCGCGGCCGTGGCCTCGGAGCTGCAAAAGACCTGGAACCGCGACGACGCGGCCGAGTGGGCCCAGGCCTATACAGGCATCTTCCCCAACTACCAGTTGCTGATTGAAAGCTACGCCAAGGCGCAGGAAGTGATCCAGAACCACGAAGTGCTGGATTCCCGGCGCGTTTGATTTTCCTCACCCCCTCCACTACCTCTGAAGGAGATCGTCATGAGCAACAAACCCTATATTCGCCTCGACAAGGACAATGCCGCCGTGCTGCTGGTGGATCATCAGACCGGCCTGCTGTCCCTGGTGCGCGATATCGACCCCGACAAGTTCAAGAACAATGTGCTGGCCCTGGCCGACATGGCCGAGTACTTCAAGCTGCCCACGATTCTGACCACCAGCTTCGAGATCGGCCCCAACGGGCCCCTGGTGCCCGAGCTCAAGCAGAAATTTCCCACGGCTCCCTATATCGCCCGTCCCGGCCAGATCAATGCCTGGGACAACGAGGACTTCGTCAAGGCCGTCAAGGCCACGGGCAAGAAGCAGCTCATCGTGGCCGGCGTGGTGACCGAGGTCTGCGTGGCTTTCCCCGTGCTATCGGCACTGGCAGAAGGCTTCGAGGTGTTCGTCATTGCCGATGCCTCTGGCACCTTCAACAGCATGACCCAGCAGGCCGCCTGGAGCCGCATGGAGCAGGCCGGCGCCCAGCTCATGACCTGGTTCGGCGCGGCCTGCGAGCTGCACCGCGACTGGCGCAACGATATCGAGGGCTTGGGGACTCTGTTCTCCAACCACATCCCTGACTACCGCAACCTGATCAACAGCTACACCACGCTGACCGCCGGCAAGTAAGCCCTGCTGCTTCAGACCCAAGCCCGCAAGCTTTTGCAGCCTGCGGGCTTTTTGCTGTTGATTTATTGGAATTGATAGCTGTTGACGCTTGATGGGTAGGCGTTCAAGCCTGTTTCTGCTTCAAGTCTGGAAGGCAGCTTGCGCTGTTCTGATCTGTGTCATGCATGGGCTCGGCCTCGGCCTCGGCCTGAGCAAAGTTCTTGCTGTATGCGATGCCCCAGTTGCGCATGGCGATCAGCACCGGCTGCAGGCTGCGGCCCAGCTCGGTCAGCGCATAGTCCACGCGCGGCGGCACTTCGGCATACACCGTGCGCTCCACAATGCCGGCCTCTTCCAGCTCGCGCAGCTGCAGCGTCAGCATGCGCTGGGTGATGCCGGGGATGGCACGGCTCAGCTCGCCAAAGCGCTTTTTGCCATGCAGCAGCTGGAACAGGATGATGGGCTTCCAGGTGCCGCCCATGACCGACAGCGTCACCTCCACGGCGCAGCCGCTCTTGCTGTTCAATCGTTTCATGGGCACCTCGCTGCAGTTCTGGACGCCAACATCGTAGCGCCGGCCCGTAGTCATGCATTGCTTACATTTTTAATACTACCCAACAAATATGTTGGTACTGGCGGCTGGAGTGCATAGACGGCACCATGCAGAGCATCTGTTTCACCCTCTTGAGGAGCACTCCATGAAAGTCATGCAACTGGCCGCCCCCGGCGGTTTTGAAAACCTGAAGCTTGTCGACCTGCCCGCACCTGCGGCGCCTGCTGCGGGCGAGATCCAGGTGCGTATTCACGCCAGTTCGCTCAACTACCACGACCTGGGCGTGGTGCGCCGCCCCGGCGCGGCGGCCGACGGCCGCATTCCCATGGCAGACGGCGCTGGTCTGGTCACGGCCGTGGGCGCAGGCGTGACGGAATTTGCCGTGGGCGATGCCGTGGTCTCCACCTTCTTTCCGCAATGGCTGTCGGGCCGCCATGTGCCCTCCGACTTCCAGCTCGTACCCGGCGACGGCGTGGACGGCTTTGCACGCGAGTTCGTGAACCTGCCCGCCACCAGCTTTACCCATGCACCCAAGGGCTGGAGCCATGCCGAGGCCGCCACGCTGACCACGGCCGGCCTCACCGCCTGGCGTGCGCTGGTGGTGGACGGGCATCTCAAGGCCGGCGACACCGTGCTGGTGCTGGGCACGGGCGGCGTTTCCATCTTTGCGCTGCAGATGGCCAAGAGCATGGGCGCCACCGTCATCGCCACCACCTCCAGCGCGGCCAAGGCCGAGCAGCTCAAGGCATTGGGGGCCGATCTGGTGATCAACTACAAGGAGCAGCCCGAATGGGGCGACGCCGTGCTGGCCGCCACCGGCGGTCGCGGTGCCGACATCGTGGTCGAGGTCGGTGGCCCCGGTACCCTGCCTCAATCCATTCGCGCCTGCGCCGTGGGCGGTCATATCGCGCTGATCGGCGTGCTGACCGGCTTTGCGGGCGCCGTGCCCACGGTGGAGATGATGCGCAAGCAGCAAACCCTCAAGGGCCTGATCGTCGGCAGCCGCGAGCAGCAGCAGGACATGGTGCGCGCGCTGGAGAACTTCGGCTGGAAACCCGTGATCGACAGCCGCTATCCACTGGAGCAGATGGTGGCGGCCTTCGAGCACCAGGCCGCTGGCAGGCATTTCGGCAAGATCTGCCTCGAATATTGATAGCTGATGGCGCTTTGTGCGCCTGGGTTTGAGGCTGATTGGGCATGTGGTTCTTGGTGGGCCGCATGCCCTTCTTGTTTTGATAGCTGTCAGCTCTTGGTTTGCCTTGTGCTAAGTTCGATTTGGCTTGAGTTTTTTGTTCCGGGGACATGCCTTGTCGGCTGACAGAAGGCGGGTCTCGGCCCGCCAGCCGACCTACTTTCTTCGCAAGAAAGTAGGCAAAGAGCCAGCCCCTGCTGCCCACGACCCTCCGCTTCGCTGCGGGCAACCTGCGCCGTCAAGCTCTTGGGGCTGTGCGGCAAAACTCACTTCGCGCTTTCAGCGCTCCGTTCAAACAGGTCGCCGCAGATTGGATGACGATGCAGTTGCACTCTGCGGTGCAACTGCCAGCCCCAAGAGCTTGCCGTCGCCGGCGTGGGCAAAAGGGGCGAGATACCCAAAGATAGCTTCAATCAAATTTGATAGCTGCAACCGCAATTTTTGATTGGGCTAGAAGCCAATTTCGTCATAACTCTTGCAGGCCGCCCGCTCCCGCATTCCCCCGTGTGTCTGCGCCTGCGGCACGCGGTTCAGGCTGCGGGTATTGGCACCGAAGAGTGCCAATGCAGCGTGCTCTGACTTGCGGCAACCTGTTTGAGCGGCGCGCGAAGCGCAAAGCGAGTTTTGCCGCACCGCAGACTGAATGGCGTGACGCAGGTTTGCCCGTAGCGAAGCGTAGGGACGCGGACAGTCGGGGCACGTTCTTTGGTTACTTTCGTGCGTGAACACGAAAGTAACTCGCCTGCCGGGGCGAGACCCGGCCTCAGAACTCAAACCAAGCAAGGTGCTAAAAAGAATAGCTATAGCCGTAAGCTAGGCAAGCCCTAAAGCGCAAAAAAGCTCAGTTCTCAGCCCCCAACACCACCTTCGCCGTCAAAGCAGTCCGCCCCGGCGACGACTCAATCCCCAGCAGTCCACCGACCCGCGCAATGCGCACCGCCATGGAGCGCATGCCTAGGCCCAGGCCCGATGCATCCACGGCCTGCACATCGAAGCCTACGCCGTCGTCCTCGATCTCCAGCAGCAGCTCCTGCGCTTGAGGCTGCACCAGCGACAGGCGCACATGACGGGCCTGGCTGTGCTTGATGACGTTGGTCAGCGCCTCTTCGATCAGCCGGGTCAGAGCCAGGTATTGCAGCGCGTTGGGTGGCTGGCTCCAGCTTTGCGGAAACTGCCAGTCGCAGCGCACACCCAGGGCCTCGAACAGGTCGTTGAAGCGGCGGCGCAAGGGGGCCAGCCATTCCTGTGGAGTGGCGGGCACGCGCACCTGGACCGAGGCGTTGCTGTCTATGCTCTGGCGCAGATCGTTGCGGATGAGCTTGAGCATGGACAGCACCTGGGGCCGGGTCAGGGCATCGCTGCCCTGCTCGACGGACGCAATCATATGGACCAGCTCGCTGCCCAGGCCGTCGTGCAGGTCGTGGGTCAGGCGCAGGCGCTCCTGCAGGCGCGCGTTGGAGAGTTTCTGGGCCTCGAGCTCGGCCCGCAAATGCTCGGATTTTTTCTGCTCTGTGATGTCGAAGGTGAAGCCGATCAGCGCTGTGGGCTGGCCCTGTTTGTCGCACAGCACATGCACGACTTCCTTGACCCAGACAAAGCGGTTGTCGCTGGTCAGCGCACGGTACTCGGCCTCGTGATCCACGCCAGCCAGGCAAAGCTCCACGCAGCGCGAGACGGTTTGTTCGCGCTCGTCGGGGTGGATGCGTTCGGCCCAGTCGTTCACGGTCTCCCAGCTCTCGGGACTCCAGCCCAGCAGATCAGCGATCTGCGGGCCGATATAGCTGTATTTCTTCGTGGTCCAGTCAATCTTGAAGGGAATCGCCAGGGTGGACTCCAGCAGCGTCTGGTAGAGGCCGTTGTCCGTGTCGGGTTCAAGGGTACGCAGGCGGGGGCGGGCTTCAAGCATGGGACGCTCCTGTCAGATCGAGAAGAGGGTGGGTGGTGGGCAGCTCGTTCCAGAACCAGTAGAAATAGCCGCCCTCGGTCTGCAGCAGGGTCTGGGTTTTGACGCTGGATCGCTCTATCCCGCGCCAGCAGGCCAGGGCCGCATTGCGGTTGCCGTGCAGATCCAGGCAAGTCTGCCCGGGCAGATTGGGCCGGGGAGGCACATACAAGGCCATGCCACGCGGCAGCCAGAGGTCGGCGAGACAGATTTTCTGCTGCTGTGGCCAGTACTTTCCCACCGAAATCACCAGCGGCAGGTGCGGGTCGATGGAGGTGAAGACATGCGGGAAATCGTGATGCTCGAGGTCGGTACAGACCTTGCCCAGCAGGCGGTAGCCGGTGCCCTCATAGGGCGAGCGGTGCCCGGCAAACATGCCGTACTCATAGTCGACCAGCGAAAGATGCGGCTGTGGGCTGGTGATGCGAATTCCCTGGCCCGGTTCTATCAGCGTCATGCCGAATGCCGCTGCAGTTTTATGCGTGGCTGCAATGGCCTTGTACTCGACCCGATCGGCCTGGAACTCCAGTCTGGTCTGATTGCCGTACTTGGGGTCCGGGTAGGTGGTGGTCGCAGAAAGGACGCGGTATGCGTTGCCGAGGGCGGCATTGGGGTCGCTGGTGGCAGGCTCCATCAGCTTCAAGCCTGTGGGCAGCTCTGCGCAATAGTGCGGGAACCCGTGGATATTGCAGAAAAACGGTGTCTGCGACAGATCGACCGACGTCGGCGCATCTTCCTTGATGAACAGCACGGGATCAAAAAACTCTTGCGCCATGGCCTGTCACTTCACGGTGATTGATAGCAGAGATCGTTGCCCTATGCGGCGGTACGGCACCTGCAGTCACGGGTTGTTTGATATGTCAGTCAGTGATGCAGTCTAAATCAAGGCGGTTACAAATACCCGGGTGTGCAGGCGCTGCGGGCCAGGGCGCCTGAGGGTGTCCGTGGCTGTCACGGCAAAGTGCGCATTATTTTGATAGCTGCCATCGCTTTATGCATAAGCGATGCAGCCATGAAACCTTCTATTTCACGAGCACCGATTCGCCAATCGCGAAGAACTGCCCGCCCGCCACATAGTGCAGGGTGCGCAGTTCGGCAGGCGCGGAGCCGAACTCCCAGTGTCCATTGCGGAACACGCGTTCGTCGGCCCAGGCTGCCACGACTTCGGCGATGAACAGGTCATAGCTTTGCTGGTTATGCGGCTCGGGGATCAGCTTGCAGACCAGCCAGGCTGCGCAGCCTGCCACCAGCGGTACAGCCAGGCCCGGTGCGTCGAAAAGCTGCACGCCATGCTTGGCGAGTTTGTGAGGTTCGGTCGCTGCGCTGTCCGTACCTATGCCCACCGTCAGGGCGGCCTGGGGCACGGTGGGCAGTTGCAGGGCGAAGAGGCCGCTGCCCTCGACCAGCGCACGCGTGCGCGTGGCCTTGTCGAGCACCACGCTGATCTTGGGCGGTGCGAAATCGAGCGCGCAGGCCCAGGCAGCGCTCATGGCGTTGCGCTCGCCCGCATGCTGGGCCGAGACGATGACCGTGGGGCCGTGATTGAGCAGGCGGTAGGACTTGTCCAGGGGAACCGGGGTGAAATGGTCTGGCAGCATGGTGGGCTGAAAATGGGTGACAGAAGAGGACGGCAAGCTCCCGTTACGATGGCTTGCCTATTTCCCATCTTCGCCCGAAACAGGGCTTTTCCAGGAGACAACCATGTTTAGCCACATCATGCTGGGTGTAAATGATCTGGAGTCCAGCAAGCGCTTTTACGACGCACTGCTGGGTCAGCTGGGCATTGCGCCCGGCGTTGCCAACAAGAACCGCTTCTTCTATCGCAGCCCCACGGGCGTGTTTGCCATCTCCACACCCATCAACGGCGAGTCGGCCAGCTCGGGCAATGGCGCGACCACGGGCTTTCTGGCACAGTCCACCGATCAGGTGAATGCGGCCCATGCGGCGGGCCTGGCAGCGGGCGGCGTGTCTATCGAGGACGCGCCGGGCTGGCGCGGCGACTCCATGTATCTGGCCTATCTGCGCGACCCCGACGGCAACAAGATCTGTCTGGCCTATCGCCCCGCGAAGGCCTGATCGAGGCCGACTGAACCAGGGCCGTGCAAGCGGCCTTTTTTGTCTTCAGCGGTGGGGATCAAAAACAGGAGCTTTCTGCGCTTTCAGGGCAAGGCCTTGAGCCCCGAATGGCAATATGGGGCGCGGTCATGCCCGACCTGCAAGCGGTGATGCTGCTTTGGCCCCCGGTGCAAAACCGGGGCAGGCGGCACAATGGCTGTTTTGCAGCGCGGGCAGACGTCCGGGGCCTGCACCACATTCAGTAGTTTTTTCATGACCAACACCTCCACTCCTGCCGAAGACCATCTGTGCGACGCCTGTGCCGGCATTCAGCGCAACTGGCGCAAAGCCCCCGGCCATGCCGAACTGATGCAGCGCGGCAACCGCAAGGAGGAGCGAGGCTCGAGCACGGCGACGGTGACCCGTTATGTCTGCGAGCGCTGCGGCACGGTGTGGGACTACGAGAACAACAAGCAGGACCAGCGCAAGGGCTGGTCGGTAGTGGGCCGGGTTTAACCCTCTCAGGCGCTGCGCGCCTTCCCTCTTTCCCCTTTTCCCGCTTCGCGGAAGGAGGGCGGCGCCATCGCCGCGAGGCGGCTCTTGCTTGGCGTCTCTGCGTTGTAGTGCGCCAGTCGCCAAGGCTCAGGCGCAAGAATAGCCAAGCCGTGCGGCGTCTTCGGGCGCCGTTTGTTTTTTGAAGGAGGCTGCGTGCAATCAGCAAGCAACGAGTGGTTTGACGAGGCGTATTACCAGCGCTTTTACTTTGACAAGAAGACCAGCGTGATCGACCCAGAGCACGCGCGGCGGCTGGGTGCGTTTGTCTGCTCGTATCTTGCGTATCTGCGCGTGCCCGTGCAGCGTGTGCTTGATGTGGGCTGCGGCATAGGCCTGTGGCGCGAGGCGATGCAGACGCATTTCCCGGGCGTGCAGTATCAGGGCGTGGAGTTCAGCCCCTATCTGTGCGAGCGCTATGGCTGGGAGCAGGGCTCGGTGGTGGATTGGCAGCCCAAAGATGGCCAGCCTTTCGATCTGGTGATCTGCCAGGGCGTGCTGCCCTATCTGAGCCCGGCAGATCTGAAAAAGGCACTGGCCAATCTGGGCCGGCTGTCGCGCGGCGCTCTCTACATCGAGGCCGTGGCACGTGAGGACTACGAGCGCGACATCATCGACGAGGAACTGACCGACCCGCGCCTGTATCGCCATCGTGCCGAGCTGTACCGCCGCGGCCTGCAGCCTCACTTCAAGGAGCTGGGCGGCGGCGTATGGCTGAGTCGTCAGGCCGATATGCCGCTGTTCGAGCTGGAGTGCGTTGGGGGCTGAAGCCTCTTGTTCTTGGTGATTTCGGGGCCTGCACCTATATTGCGGGGCTTGCGAACTCACAAGGATAAGCAGATGCCTCATCGCTGGATCAAACGCTGCGCAGCCTGGACCGCTGCCATGGCTGGCGCAGCCTTGCTTCTGGCCTGCTCGGACTCCAAGACTGAAGCCCCGGCACAGGCCCCGGCCGTTGCACCGGCGCCCGCGCCGGCACAGCCTGCCGCCCAGGCCAAGCGCGTGATCGACCAGTTGTTCAGCACCGAAACCATAGGCATGAATCTGGCCTATGTGGAAAAGATTGCCGGCCCGGCCATGCGTTCGGAATTCCACCGCCACCAGTTCCGCACCGACGGCTGCGATATCACCCTGGTCAGCGACGAGGCCGACAAGGTGATCGAGTCTGTCGAGATCGATATCGCGCCCAGCTGCAATCTCTCGCTCAAGAGCGTGTTGAACGTGTCCGAGGGTCAGCCCGACATCAAGCTCGGCGATCTGACCTTTGGCGGCTTCGAGCCTTTGCTGGACAGCCGTTACTACGCTGACTGCCTGACGCTGTGCGGCAATGCCGCCGACCCCGTGGTCTATCTGGAGGCCAAGGGCTCGCGCTTGACCAACTTCATCAATTACTCGGTGCAGGCCCCCATGGTGGACGGCAAGGTGCTGAATGCGACTGCCGCCTGGCGCGATGCCATGGTCAAGGCGGAGTCCGAGGACTATGTGCTGGACACACGTTTCAACTGTGAGCCGGACCGCTTCAGGAACGTGATCTCTGCCGGACTCAGGAATGCCGGGCCCACGGTGTTCAGTTTTGGCCGTGGTCCGACCTTCGAGCAGGGCGACTGCGACTAAGCAGGCGCTCCTGCAGCATCAGCACTGGAATTGGCAAAGACGGGACAATCCGGGCATCTGTCTGAACCTGCTGGTGTCCGTCTTGCCCGTTTCCATGCCCTTGTCCCCCGCCGCTCTGACCCCGCAGAAAAGCGTTGCCTCCACGCTGGCTCCGCATGCCGTCTCGCGCTTGCGCCAGGCCCGGCTGGCGCGCAGCACGCGTCCGTTTCTGGCGCGTGGCGGCCCCAAGGGCGAGCGCTGCGAGGGCTGCCGTTTGCGCCCCTCGCACTGCATGTGCGCGCTGCGCCCCGAGCTGGCCACGCGCGCGGCCTTCTGCCTGCTGATGCATGATGCCGAGCCGCTCAAGCCCAGCAACACGGGCTGGCTGATTGCCGATGTGGTGAAGGACACCCATGCCTTTGGCTGGTCGCGCACCGAGGTGGATCCGCAGCTGGAGGCCTTGCTGGCCGATCCGCAATGGCTGCCCTATGTGGTGTTTCCCGGCGAATATGCCGAGCCTGCCGAGCGTGTGGTGGAGACGCTGGACGGCGGCGACAGCCGCGCGCTGCAGCCCGGCAGGCGCCCGCTGTTCATACTGCTGGATGCGACCTGGTCCGAGGCACGCAAGATGTTTCGCAAAAGCCCGTATCTCGATGGCTTTCCCGTGCTCAGCCTGCACCCGGAGCTGATCTCGCGCTATCAGTTGCGCAGATCCAAGCGCGACGACCATTTCTGCACCAGCGAGGTGGCGGCCCTGTGTCTGGAACTGGTGGGCGATGCCGGCGATATGCAGGCCGGCCGCGTGCTGGAGAGCTATCTGGGCGTGTTCACCGAGCATTATCTGCAGGCCAAGCACCAGCAGCCGGTCGATGAGGCCGACAGCATCCACCAGCGTCTGCGTGAACTGATGGGGACGCCCCCCGCCAAACGCGACGCATGAAGCGCCGTGCAGGCATAAGCATTCCACTCAAAGCAATAAGCGAACACGGACAATCGGGCCAGGGCCTCATGACTGCATGAGGTGTGTGCCGGATCGGGTGGGTGATAGCGCCGATGACCAGAGGTCTCGGCGCTTTTGTTTTTCGGGAGTGGGTGATGCGCAAGTCGTTGAAATGGGGTGGTCTGGCAGCAGCGCTGGTATGTGCGGGTTCGGCCATGGCTGCGGGCAAGACCGAAGCGGCGAGTTCCAGTATCGGCTCCGGTATCGATACGGCGGTGGATCTGTCCGCATCGCCCACGCTGCAGCGCTGGCAGGCTGGCGGCACCGTGGTGCTGGGGGTAAGAGAGGCAGCAGTTCCCATGTCCTACGCGATCGGTGCCAACGAGAAGTTCGTCGGCTATCACATGGACCTCTGCGAGCGTGTGGTGCATGCGATCGCGCCCCGGGCCCAGCTCAAATACATGGTGCTGACGCCGCAGAACACCATGCCGCTGATCAACAACGGCACGGCCGATTTCAACTGCGCCAGCATGACCAACAACCTCACGCGCCAGAAGCAGGTGGCGTTTGGCTTGACCACCTATGTCAGCGAGGTGCGCATGGCCGTGCGTGCCGACTCGGGCATCACCTCCTTCAAGCAGCTGCAGGGGCGCAATGTGGGCGCCATCACGGGCACGACGGCGGTGCAGATTCTGCGCAAGTACGCCAGCGACAACGAGCTGAACTTCAAGACGCTGATGAGCAAGGACCAGTTCGAGAGCTTTCTGATGCTGGAGTCGGGTCGCGTCGATGCCTTTGTGCTGGACGACAACATGCTGGCCGGCGTGATCGGCCAGAGCAAGAATCCCAAGGGCTACAAGATCGTGGGTGAGGTGATCGGTGCCGAGCCGATTGCCATCCAGTTCAGCAAGAACGACCCGCAGATCAAGAAGGCCGTGGACGGCGCCATCCTGCAGATGATCCGTTCGGGCGAGCTGCACAAGCTCTACAACAAATGGTTCATGCAGCCCATTGCGCCCAAGAACGTGAACCTGAACCTGCCCATGGGCGATGTGCTCAAGAAACAGCTGGCCGCGCCCAACGACACGCCGCTGGAGCAGTTCGTATTGCCCCAATAAAGCACTGGAGCGGCGCCAGTCGATAGACTGCATGGCAAACCTCAGGGGGAATGATTGCCGTGCTGGAGTACCTGGTCTATCCGCTGATTGCGCTGCTGTTCGTGGCAGTCTTCACGCGCGAGGTGATTGCGCCTGCCTCGCGCAATCTCTGCGACCGGCGCTGGCTGATCTACAGCAGCGCCCTGGGCGCGCTGACGCTGGTCTGCACGCTGGTGCTGGGCTGGTTGCTGGAGGAGCGCATTCGCCAGCATGCGCTGCTGGATGTGGGCGCACGCTGGAACCCGATGCTGGTGGGGCTGCTGAGCTTTTTCATCACCAGCTTTGTCTTTTACTGGTGGCATCGCGCCACCCATGCCTCTGACCTGCTGTGGCGCGTGTTTCACCAGCTGCATCACAGCGCGCGTCGCATCGAGGTGCTGACCTCGTTCTACGCCCACCCGCTGGACTCCTGCGCTGCCATGCTGCTGAGCGTGATCTCCAGCTACTGGGTGCTGGGTGCCAGCCCGGCGGCGGCAGCCGTGGCTCTGGGACTGACGGCGGCCTTCGACCTGTTCACCCATGCCGACATGCGCACGCCGCGCTGGCTTGGCTATGTGCTGCAGCGCCCGGAAATGCATACCGTGCACCATCAGCATGGCCACCATGCGCAGAACTACGGTCTGCCGCTGTGGGACATGCTGTTCGGCACCTGGACCAACCCCGCCGAGCGCGCGCAGAAGCTGGGCTTTGATGACGACAAGTCCGAACGCGTGGCCGAGATGCTGCTGTGGCGCGATGTTCACCAGAGTGCACCCGCCTGCGGGCGCCGCAAGTCATCCTGAAGCTTCGAATTTGATAGCTGATGATGCCGATGGGTGGAGCGCGGCGTGCTGTTTTTGTTCTTAATTGTTAACACGGCTTGCCAAGACCCTGCCAGAGCCCGGCAAGCTCTGCCTCTGGTTTGGGGCGGCGGCAAAAATCTGTTCAAATTGGCCCGGTCTGTTCACCTGTCAACAGACGCCAAGCCGTCTGGCTGTGGGCATTCATAACAATCTGCCGTCTCACCGTCAGTGAGCTGAAGCAGACAAATCGCCTGCCAGGTTCCGGCACCCCCGAGCGCGTTTTCATGCGCTCAGTGACCCCCGGGTCGCTGCAAAGAGCTGTTACTGCCTCTTTGCTCAAACTCTGAATACTGCTTCAGCCATGTCTTGTGCATGGCTGTGATTGTTTGTCTGCAAGCCCGGCCCGTGCCTGGGCGAAAGGAAAGGTGTCCGGTTTTGGTGGAGTCGGCGTTCAAGCTGCGCTACAACCCAGCGCTCGATGGATTGAGAGGCATAGCCATTGTGCTGGTGCTGCTCTCGCATGCACATGCCCCGATGTTCGATGGCGCCTTCTTCGGCGTCGATCTGTTCTTCGTGCTCAGCGGCTTTTTGATCACCTCCTTGCTGCTGATGGAGTATCGGCAGCATGGCAAGCTCGATTACTGGCGCTTTTACCGCCGCCGCTTCTTCCGTCTCATGCCTGCGCTGGCGCTGTTTCTGGTCGCGTACTGCGTGTTCGCGCCCTTTATCTGGCCAGACCTCACGGATATCTATTCGGACGCCCTGGTCTCCATCCTCTACCTGGCCGACTACGGCATTGCTTTCTTCGACAGTCCAGACACGCTGCTGCACATGTGGTCGCTGTCGGTGGAGGAGCATTTCTATCTGATCTGGCCGCCGCTGCTGGTCCTGCTGCTGCGCAAGGCCACGCCTGGCCGGGTCTGGGCACCGCTGCTGGCATTGTGGCTGCTGAGCACGCTGTGGCGCATCTTCTGGGTGGTGCAGGGCCAGCAGTTCTACGAAATCTTTTTCCGTTTCGATACGCGGGCCTCGGGGCTGCTGGCGGGCGCCTTGCTGGCGGCGCTGATGATGGAGCACCCTCGATGGATAGAGCGTCTGCAGTCGCTGCGCGCCTACACCATGTGGTTTGTGCTGGCCGTGCCGCTGATCATGGAGCTGGAATGGGACAACCAGCACGCCATGGTCTGGGGTATCACGGTGGTGGAATGCGCGGCCCTGGTCGTTCTGCTGGCCGTGCAAAAGCCCGCGGGACTGGTCTATGAAATGCTGACGGCACCGCTGCTCATCAAGCTGGGCCAGCTGTCCTATGGCATCTACCTCTGGCATTACCCGGTGGTGCGCTATCTGCGCGCCGATTACTCCTGGCCCGTGACCGTGGTCGTCGGCCTGCTGATCTCGACCGCGCTGTCGGCGCTGTCGTTCTACACAGTGGAGCGCTGGGCCATGCGCCACCGCGACCTGGGGGCGGGCAAAAAACCTGAGCGCCAGCCCAAGCCACGCCAGGAGCCCGCGTTGCGCGAGGCTACGCGCGGCTCGTGATCGCCCTAGAAGCCTGAACCGGGCTGGGCCAGATACTCGGCCTCTTCGGCGGTGCTGGCGCGGCCCAGAATGTGGTTGCGGTGCGGGAAACGGCAAAAGCGCGCTATCACCGCCTGATGGCGATGGGCGTAGTCCAGCGTTCCGGCCAGATAGTCGCGCAGCTCGGCGTCCGTGGTGCTCTCCAGCAAAGCCTCGAAGGCGGCCACGCTGCGTTGCTGCATGGCCGGGTCTTCGGCATGTTCCAGCGGCAGATACATGAAGACGCGGGCCACCTCTGGCAGTTGCCGGTCTGCGCCGGAGTCCACCGCCTGCAGCGCCAGTGCCAGGGCCTGCGCGTCACCGGCAAAGCTCTTGGGGGTGTTGCGGTGGATATTGCGCGTGAACTGGTCCAGCAGGATCACCAGCGCCAGCTGCTGCCATGGGCCCTGGGTTGCCCAGTGCTGCAGCGCACCGCCCAGAGCGGCTTCCACCGCTGTGCCAAAGCGCTGGCGCAGCGCCTCGTCGAAGGCTGCCGATTTGGTGAACCACTGCGCCTTGTGCTTGAGGGCATCGGCATTGCCGGGCCTGGCGCTGCCGATCCACTGGGTCAGGATCTGCTCGGGCAGGCTGGTGTCCTGGGCGGCGGCTGTCAGTGCCTCATGGCTGAGGGAAGAGGGATATGCGGTCATGCGAATCATTGTGCATGCACAGCTGCTTGCGTTGACAGTCAACCCCGGATGGCGTCGGACGTTAGATAACAGTCTTTTACCTGCAGATTGCGTCAGATGGGGAACTGCAATCATCCATCGAGACTCTGTGGAATAGCAGGCTCGGAGACAATGGAGTACTCAAAAACCATAGCTGACAGCGTTGGTTTATCAGGCGTTTGCACGGGTTTTGAATCAGGTTTTACGGAGTTCGGTGGTCGTGATGAATCGGCGCTCATGGTTGGCGGTGACAGTATTGGGATTGGGATTGGGAATGGCTGCCACAGGCTGCTCGGGCAAGTCCGTGCCCAGCAGCGTGAGCGTGAGCCAGCAGAAGCTGCAGGAGATGCTGGCCAGGCGCTTCCCCAGGCAGTTCCCCGTGGCGGGCTTGCTGCATCTGGACCTGAAGGCGCCGCAGCTGAGCATGCTGCCCGAGCGCAATATGCTCAACGCCGTGATTCCGGCCGAGCTCAGCGGCAAGGTGCTCAAGGAGCAGTACAGCGGCCTGCTCAATGTCGATTTCGCGCTGCGCTATGAACCCACCGACCGTACCTTGCGCGCCTACCAGATCAAGGTCAACCAGCTCAGCATGGAAGGGCTGTCGCCCGCGCTCAGCGATATGCTGGGCACCTATGCCACGGCCTTGGCCGAGCAGGCCATGGGCCAGGTGGTGCTCTATCAGCTGCAGGACCAGGATCTGGCCCTGGTCGATGCGCTGGCGATGGAGCCTGGCGCCATTACCGTCACCGCCCAGGGGCTGACCGTGGCCCTGGTGCAGAAAGCCGGCCCGGGCAGCAAGCGCTGAGCTGGCGGTGACAAAAAAGCCCGCAGGCTTTGCCTGGCGGGCTTTTTTTGCGGGTTCGTGCGATGCTCAGCGGGGCTTGGCAATGGGCTCCAGGCCGGTTTCACGAATCGTCTTGGCGGCGGCTGGCGAGGTGTAGTACTTGAGCAACTGCTCCAGCCCCTGCGGGTTGGTCGAGGTACTGGCCGTGCCGGCCGAGAAGAGGGTGTAGTGCTGCACCGAATCAGGCAGGGTGCCGACATAGCTGATGCCCTCGATGGGCAGCAGCTCGCTGACCTGCTGCAGGCCGATTTCGGCCTCGCCTCGCGCCACGATGGTGCCCACGCGCTCGGTCACGATCTTCCTGCTCTTGGGCATGACCTGATCGTGAATGCCGAGTTTCCTGAGCATCTGGGTTTCGTAATAGGTGCCGCTGGCGCTGGCCGAGTAGGCAATGCTCTTGGCGTTGAGCAGCACCTGGCGCAGCTTGTCCTCGCTGCTGATGTCGGGGATGGGGGCACCCTTCTTCACGGCCACGCCCACGGCAGAGCGCACCAGGTCGAGCTGGGTGCCGTTGCGCACCAGGCCCTTGGCGGCCAGATCGTCAAGCGCGCCGCGTGCCAGAATCACCACGTCGGCCTTCTCGCCTTTGCTCAGGCGATTGGGAATCGAGGTGGGCGAGGCTCCCATGGACGAGCCATAGGCCGACTCCACTGCCAGGCCGGTCTGGGCCGTGAACTGCGGCGCCAGCAGCTTGTGTGCTTCAGTGAAGCCGCCCGAGGTCATGAGGCGCACGGGCTCCTTGGGCGTGCTGCCCGGTTGCTGGGCGCAGCCTGCGGCCAGTGCCACGGCACTGATCAGCAGGGCTCGGCGGACGGTGAAAAGGGGAAACGGCTTCATCAATGTCTCTCTGTATCGGGCTGGTCTGGATAGGCCTTGAACCCTTATTGAATCAACGCAGACAGCTACGGTTGTCATGGCTTCTGCGGCTGAGCGGATTGTGAAAAGCTGCGGTCTTTGCGTCCAATACCGTTTGCGTCTGGACTTGATACGAAAATCGTCCTATGGATTTGCGCCGTCTGACCTGTTTTCTGGCTGTGGCCGAGGAGCTGAATTTCAGCCGTGCGGCCCAGCGCTTGCATATGAGCCAGCCCCCGCTGAGCCAGCAGATCCGTCTGCTGGAGCAGGAGATGGGGGCGCAGTTGTTCGAGCGCTCGCGCCGTGCCGTGGCGCTGACGCCGGCAGGCCTGCTGCTGCAGGACAAGGCGCGGCAGATCGTGGAGCTGCACCAGCAGGCCGGCGAGCTGGTGCGCATGGCGGCCCATGGCCTGGCGGGGCGGCTGCGCATCGCCTTCACGGCATCGGTGCCGCTGTTTGACGAGTTCTCCACCATGCTGCGCGACTTTCGCAGCCGCCACCCGCAGGTGGAGCTGGACCTGCAGCATATGACCACGGGCGAGCAGATCGCGGCATTGACGGCCGGGCAGATCGATATCGGCTTCATGCGCCCCTCGCCGACGTTTCGCATCCCCGTGCCGATCCGGGAGCAGACGCTGTGGCGCGACGAGTTGAAGCTGGCCCTGCCGGTGGCACATGCCAAGGCGGCTGCGGGCCAGGCACAGGCTCTGAGCAGCCTGGCCGACCAGCCGTTTGTGCTGCATCCGGCCGTACTGGGCGGTGGTCTGCACGAACATATTCTGGCGCTGTGCAGCGAGGCCGGCTTTGTGCCGCGCATCGCCCAGCCGGCACGCGAGACCTCGACCATGCTGGCGCTGGTGGCCGCCGGCCTGGGGCTGTCCATCGTGCCCAGCGTCTATGAACGCATCTGCCCGCCCGGCGTGGTGCTGCAGCCGCTGGCCGACGCCGCGCGCCATTCGCGCATCGCGCTGGTCAGCATGCAGCAGGCGCCATCACCCTGCGTGCAGATGTTCTGGCAGTTGCTGCGCTGAGCGGCCTTCTCCGGCATCAGTCCGCGCGAATATCGGCGGCCCGGATGGCGTCGCCTAGTTCCCGGGTTTCGGCCTGGATGAAGCTGCCGAACTGTGCCGGTGTTCCTCCCAGGGGCGTGGCGCCCATATCGGCCAACGTCTGGGTGACCGCAGGCGTGGTCAGTGCCTTGTTGAGTGCGGCGTTCAGCGTCTGGATCACGGCCTCGGGCGTTCCCTTGGGGGCTACCAGGCCCCACCATACGGTGGCCTGTACATCCACACCCAGGGAGCGTGCGGTAGGCACCTGGGGCAGCAGGCGCGAGCCATTCTTGTTGAGCACCGCCAGTGCGCGCAGGTTGCCGCTGTTCACATGGCCCGCGACTTCCAGCGGATTGATGGCCATGAAGTCCAGACGCCCGCCCAGCAGGTCCGTCACTGCGGTGGATCCTCCCTTGTAGGGAATATGGACGCCCTTGAACTGTCCTGCCCTTTCCAGCAAGGCGCTTGCCATATGGCCCGAACTGCCCACTCCTGCCGTGCCATAGGACAGGGCGCCGGGCTTGGCCTTGCCCGCTGCGATCAGTTCGGCCAGGCTTTTGTATGGTGACCTGGCGTTGACCACGACCACCAGTGGCGCCTCGCCGATGCGCCCTACCGGAATCAGGTCAACTGCCGGGTCGAAGCTGAGCTTGGAGTACAGCGCCTTGTTGGTGGTCAGCGTATTCGAGGCCGTCAGCAGCATATAGCCATTGGGCGCGGAGCGTGCCACTGCCGCCATGCCGATATTCGTGCCGCCTCCGGGCTTGTTTTCCACCACGATGGACTGACCCAGAAACTCCGCCATGGGCGTGGTGACCAGCCTGGTCACGATGTCCACGCCTCCGGCCGGCGAATATGGCACGACGACCGTCACGGCGCGCTCCGGAAAGCTTGCGGCAGCGGTCGCACCGCTGGCCAGCATCAGCCCTGCAGCCAGCGCGGTAGCGCCTAGGCCCAGCACTTGCCGCCGGCGCAGCAAAGTGCAAGCAGGCGCCTTTGCGCCGGTGAAAAAAGAATCGGGCCTGCCAGGAAGCTGATGCATGTGATGTCTCCGTGGTTCACTTTTTTATCAAACACCCAATATCACCGGCTCAGGCACTGGCTTCGATGAGGGAATCTGCGTACCCGCATCTGGCCATCCCAGCCATCGGCAGCGCTGCCTGCAAGGCCGCATGACAACCGTTAGGATGCTCGGGCGCTCTGTGTCGTGGCTTGCCAGGCCACGCCGACAGCCCCTTGCGGGGCCGCAGAGATTGCCAACACGCTCCGAAGGAAACCCATGACGCAACCCCAAGTCCTCGCCGATTTTTCCGTGACCCGCAAATGGCCCGCGCAGCACCCCGAGCGCATCCAGCTGTACTCGCTGCCCACGCCCAACGGCGTGAAGGTGTCGATTGCGCTGGAGGAGATGCAGCTGCCCTACGAGGCGCACCTGGTCAGCTTCCAGACCAATGACCAGCTCACGCCGGAGTTTGTCGGCACTTTCCCCAACAACAAGATTCCCGCCATCATCGACCCGCAAGGCCCGGGCGGAAAGCCGCTGGCGCTGTTCGAGTCGGCGGCCATCCTGATCTACCTGGCCGAAAAGAGCGGCAGCCCGCTGCTGCCCGCAGACCCCGCGGCGCGCTACGAGACGCTGCAGTGGCTGATGTTCCAGATGGGCGGCGTGGGACCCATGTTCGGCCAGGTCGGCTTCTTCCACAAGTTCGCGGGCAAGGACTTCGAGGACAAGCGCCCGCGCGATCGCTACATCAACGAGTCCAAACGCCTGCTGGGCGTGCTGGAGCAGCGCATGCAGGGCCGCGAGTGGATCATGGGCGAGCAGATCACGATTGCCGACATCGCCATCTGGCCCTGGGTGCGCAATATGGTCGACGAGAACGGCTACAACGCCGCCGAGCTGGTGGGCTGGAGCGGGTTCACCGAGTTGCAGCGCGTGCTCAAGGCCTTCATGGCCCGCCCGGCGACGCAAAAAGGCCTGAACATTCCGCCGCGCGGCTGAGCGCCGGCTCGGGCGGCACAGGCTTGCCGTTGTTGCAAAAGCGGCAAGTACTGTCCCAGTGGTGATGTCTTTCAAACCCGTGGGCCGGCCTTATCTTCGAGACTTCAGGCCCTGCAGCTGGCAGCGGCTTCTCAAGAGGAGAACTCCATGACCACGAATCGCCCACCCATTCTGGAAAGTGCCCCCCTGGGTCCGCGCTGGCCCTGCCTGGACCCCTTCCTGTTCTGCGCTCACCACGATGACAGCTATCCGGCCAGCAACGGAAAGATGGGCGTGCAGGCCGTGGAGTTCGAGGGACGCGAAATGGGCAGCGATTTCAGTGCCAGGGACGGTTTCTCGATGTACCACGGCGAGCCGGTTCCGGGCTTCCCGGGCCACCCGCATCGCGGCTTCGAGACCGTGACCCTGGTGCGCAAGGGTCGCATCGACCATGCGGACTCGCTGGGCGCAGCCGCGCGCTTCGGCGGCGGCGATGTGCAGTGGCTCACTGCCGGCAAGGGCATCCAGCACTCGGAGATGTTTCCGCTGCTGAGCAGCGACAAGCCCAATCCGCTTGAACTGTTCCAGATCTGGCTGAACCTGCCTGCGAGGAACAAGATGGTGGAGCCCCACTTCACCATGTTCTGGAACGAGCAGATTCCTCGTCAGAGCTTCAGCGATGCGGCGGGCCGCAAAACCACCGTCACCGTGGTGGCTGGTGCCCTGGACGGTGCGGACAAGGCCTTGCCGCCACCACCCGAATCCTGGGCTTCCCAGGCCGACAGCGATGTGGCCATCTGGACGCTGGAGCTGGAGCCCGGTGCCCGCTGGACCCTGCCCAGGGCTGCAGGTGAGCAAACTCACCGCATGCTCTACTTCTTCGTAGGCAAGAGCATGACTGTGGGTGGCGAAACCGTGAACGACCATCTGGCCATGCATGTCGACGCTCAGCGCGAGCTGGAGCTGGTCAACACCGGCGATGTCAGTGCAGAACTGGTGCTGCTGCAGGGCAAGCCGATTGGCGAGAAGGTGGCGCAATATGGCCCCTTTGTGATGAACACGCAGGAGGAGATCATGCAGGCCATGCAGGACTATCGCCGCACCCAGTTCGGCGGCTGGCCCTGGAAGGACAGTGATCCGGTGCATGGCACCGAGAATCGCCGCTTTGCGCGCTACCCTGGCGCCGACGTCGACGAGCAGCCTCCCCAGGCCTGATATGGCCAGGCTCAGGGCGTGAAGCTGGCCGCCTCCGGCGTGCGGCCCTGCTCCCTGAGCACCTGCCAGGCCGGTATTGCTCGGGTGCCCAGATCCAAGGGCGCTCTGCCTGCTCGACTGCGCGCGGCAATGCCTGGGGTGATGCCCGCTCAGCCGAACTCTCCCGCGAGGAAATCCACTACGGCGCGCACGCGCGGTGCCAGGGATCTGCCGCGCGGATACAGCAGGTAGAAGCGGTCGTCCTCGCTGCGCTCCTGGAACTGCTGCAGCAGCGGCACCAGGGTTCCACGCTCCAGGTCGGCGGCGATATGGAAGTGGGCCAGTCGCACCACGCCGTGGCCCAGCAGCGCCAGGCTGCGCAACAGTTCGCCCTGGTTGGCGCCGATGTGGCTGGGGATGTCTATGGTCTTGAGCCCGCCTTCCTCGTGGAAAGTCCAGCGGTTCCACTGCGTGCGTATGGTGAAGTTCAGGCAGCGGTGCTGCAGCAGGTCCTCGGGCTGCTCGGGATGGCCGAAACGCTGGAGGTACTGCGGCGCCGCGGCTATCACCCAAGGCCTGAGCATCAGCGGGCGGCCGATCAGCGTCTGCTCCGTAGGCCTGCCGCTGTGGATGGCGACGTCCATGCCCTGACGCACGAAGTCGCCGCGCTCCGTGCCGAGGACGAAGTCCAGGTGCAGTCGCGGGTGCCGGTCCAGCAGCAGGTGCAGGCGTGGCGCGACCAGGTACTTGGCCGTGGTCAGCGCCGTATGGATGCGCACCGTGCCCGAGATTTCGGCATCGGCCACACGCACACAAGCCTCGGCCTGCTCCATGGCCTGCACCACGCGCTGGCTGGCGGTGCGAAAGCGCTCGCCTTCCTGGGTCAGGCGTATGGCTGCGGCAACCCGCTCGAACAGCCGCACGCCAAGGCGTGCCTCCATGCGCGCGATGAGCTTGCTCACCGCCGAAGGCGATAGCTCGAGCCTTCTGCCGGCACCGGAAAAACTGCCTTCCTCGATCACGCGCAGGAATACCGTCATCTCGCCGAACTGGTCCATCTAAGGTCTTTGCCCCCTGTGAAATTGATTCACATGCGCTGTGCGCGCGCATGCGTTGTCTCTTGAAAAACGACTGTACAGAATGGTCTCAGCCCCCGGGTCTGGGGGAACAACGGAGACGAGCGCAATGAATGACAGCAAGATCCTGCGCATAGGCGCGGGAGCCGCCTGGTGGGGCGACCGCATCGAGCCCGCCGCCCTCAATGCCGAGCGTGGCCGGCTCGACTACCTGTGCTTCGAGACCATGGCCGAGGCCACGGTCTCCGCCGCGCAGGTCAGGGCCAGACGGGACCCGTCCTTTCCGGGCTACGACACCTATCTCGACGACCGCATGCGTGCCGTGCTGCCTGCCTGCATGCGCCAGGGCACGCGCATCATCTCCAACCAGGGCTGGATCAACCCGCAGGGCGCAGCACGGCGCATCGTCGAGCTGCTGCGCGAGCTGGACATCACCGGCGTCAAGGTGGCGGCTGTGGGCGGCAGCCTGATCACCGACCGCGTGCTGTCGCTGGCCCCCACCATCCTGGAGACCGGTGCCCCCACGCAGAGCATTGCCCACTCGCTGATCTCGGCCGAAGCCTATCTCGGGGCCGCTCCCATCGTCGATGCTCTGGCGGAAGGCGCGCAGATCGTGGTCACGGGCCGCGTGGCCGATCCTTCGCTGTTCCTGGCTCCCATGGTGCATGAGTTCGGCTGGGACCTGCTGGACCACGAGCGCGTGGGTGCCGGCAGTGCGATAGGCCATCTGATGGAGTGCGGGGCCCAGATCACCGGGGGGTATTTTGCGGACCCGGGCCTCAAGGACGTGCCCGATCCCTGGAACCTGGCCTTTCCCATCGCCGAGGTCGATGCCGAAGGCGGCGTGACCCTGTCCAAGGTGGAGGGCACGGGCGGCATGATCAGCCTGCAGACGGTCAAGGAGCAGATGCTCTACGAGGTGCACGACCCGGCGAACTACATCACGCCCGATGTGGTGGTCGACTTCACGCAGGCTCGCATCGAGCAACTGGCGCCCGATCGCGTGCGCGTGACGGGTCTCACGGGCAAGCCGCGCACATCCACGCTCAAGGTCTCCATGGGATGCACCGAGGGTTTCATCGGCGAGGACATGTTCTTCTACGCCGGCCCCGGCGCGCTGCGCCGCGCCCAATTGGCCAGGCGCATCCTGGAGGAGCGACTGCGCATCGTGAAGCTCGATGCCGAGGAAGTGCGCATCGACTTCCTGGGTCTGAACGCCGTGCATGGCGCTGCCACGCCGGCGGATGCGCCCGAGCCCTATGAAGTGGCCGTGCGCGTGGCGGCACGCACCCGTTCGCGCGAGGAGGCGGTCAAGGTGGGGCGCGAAGTGGACGGCATGGCGGTCTCGGGGATTGCCCACACCGGCAAGCGAGTGCCGCACCAGGAGCGCACGCGCGAGGTGATAGGCGTGTGGTCCTCGCTGGTGCCGCGCGAGCAGGTGACGGCGCATATCGACTACTTCACGAGCTGAGCAGGGGGAGCAAAGCATGCAGGACATGAACCAGGACATCCGGGTGCCGCTGGAGCAGGTGGCACATACGCGCTCGGGCGACAAGGGCAATACCTCCAACATCGCCGTGTTTGCCTACGAGCCCGAGCTCTATGCGCTGCTCAAGCAGCAGCTGAGCGCCGAACGCTTCAAGGCCTTTCATGGCCCGGCCATCACCGGCGAGGTGCTGCGCTACGAGGCCGACAACCTTCACGCGCTGAATTTCGTGGCGCACGGTGCACTGGGCGGCGGCGTCTCGCGCAGCCTGTCGGTGGACAACTACGGCAAGGCGCTGTCGGCGGCCATCCTGGGCTTCGAGCTGCTCGTTCCCGCTGCGCTGGCTCCGCTGCTGCGCCGCCGTGCGCCAGGCTGAGCTGGCACCGACATCCAGCACGGGCATCCACCGCATATTCCAAAAAACACCACCAGGAGACACCGCAATGACCTCGCAACTGTTTCGCGCTCTGGCTGCCGCCGCAGCGCTGGCCATGGCGGCCTGCACGGCCGTGGCCTTCGCGCAGGCCCCGGCCTATCCCGTCAAGCCCGTGCGCATCATCGTTCCCTATCCGGCAGGAGGCACCACGGACATCATCGCGCGGCTGGCAGCGGCCCAGTTGTCCGAGCGGCTGCGCCAGCCCTTCGTCGTCGAGAACCGGGCCGGCGCCAGCGGTGCCATAGGCTCGGTGGCCGTGGCCCAGGCCGCCGCCGACGGCTACACCCTGGTCATGGGGACGGCCAGCTCGCACGGCATCAACTCGGCGCTGCAGAATAACCTGCCCTATGACGCCGTCAAGGACTTCGCGCCCGTCACCGTGGTGGCCAGCGCGCCCAACATCATCGTGGTTCATCCCAGCGTCCCCGCGCGCACCCTGGGCGAGTTGCTGGCGCTGGCCAAGACCAGGCCCGGGCAGATCAACTTCGGCTCGACCAGCCCCGGCGGCTCTCCGCACATGAGCGCCGAGCTGCTCAAGATGATGGCGGGCGTGGACATGACCCATGTGCCTTACAAGGGCGCATCGCCCATGCTCACCGATCTCGTGGGCGGGCAGATACAGGCCGGCTTCGACAACCTGCCGTCCACCATCGCCTTCGTGCGCAGCGGCAAGCTGCGGGCGCTGGCCGTGACCACGGCACAGCGCTGGCCCGGGGCGGCAGACATTCCCACCGTTGCCGAAAGCGTGCCCGGCTACGAGGTCTCGGGCTGGTTCGGCCTGCTGGCGCCGGCGGGAACGCCCAAGGCGGTGCTCGACACGCTGCAGACCGCAGTTGCCCAGGCCGTGCGCGACCCCGAGGTGACCCGGCAACTGCGCAGCCTGGGCGCCGAGCCCGTGGCCAGCAGGCCCGAGGCCTTTGCACAGCAGATCCGCGCCGACGTGGACAAATGGCGCGGCGTGGTTAAGGCCACGGGCGTGACACTGGAATAGCCCGAGTCGCCGACAATGACAGCTTTGCGCGATGCCTGACTCGGGTTCAGGCACCGCACCACTCGAAATCCATTGTCATGAACATCACCAAAGACACTGCCGTCACCATCAACTACAAGATTCACGAGCTGCTCGCGGGCGGCGTGGCCGTCAAACTGCTGGACAAGGGCGACGTGGCCTATCTGCACGGCGGCTATGACAACATCTTCGCCAAGGTCGAAGCCGCTCTGGACGGCAAGCAAAAAGGCGATGTCGTGACCGTGGATCTGGCCGTGGCGGACGCCTTCGGCGAGCGCGACGAAAGCCTCAAGCGCACCATTCCCAAGGGTGAATTCCCTGCGGGCGTGAAGGTGGGCGGCCAGCTGCGCGGCACCAACGATCAGGGCCTGCCCCAGATCTACAACGTGGTGAAGATCAAGGGCCCCGTGGTGCTGCTGGACGGCAACCATCCCCTGGCCGGTTTCGCGCTGCGCTTCAGCGCGGTGGTCAACGATGTGCGCGAGGCCTCCGAAGAAGAAATCGCCCACAAGCATGTGCATGGCGGTCACGGCCACCACCATTAAAAACATAGCTGTCAGCGTATTCTCACAAAGGATTTCAGCATTATTTCGAGCTGAAATCCCTTGTCTGAAAGCGCAAGCAGCTATCAAAACAAAAAGGCCCCCGGATTTCGATTCCGGGGGCCTTTTGTCTGCTTGGGACTGATCGCTCAGGCGGTCAGGCGATCCAGCGCCTCGCGGTACTTGGCCGCCGTCCTGTCGATCACTTCCTTGGGCAGGCGGGGCGCGGGAGCCTTCTTGTCCCAGGCCTTGCCGTTGACCTGTGCCTGCTCCAGCCAGTCACGCACGAACTGCTTGTCGTAGCTGGGAGGGTTCTCGCCCTTGGCCAGCGCGTCCTCATAGCCTTCCACGGGCCAGTAGCGCGAGCTGTCGGGGGTCAGCACCTCGTCCATCAGCACCAGGGTGCCATCTTCGGTCAGGCCGAATTCGAACTTGGTGTCGGCAATGATCATGCCCTTGGTCAGCGCGATCTCGGCCGCTTCCTTGTAGATGCGGATGGCGGTGTCGCGGATCTGGGCTGCCAGCTGTTCGCCCACCATTTCCACGGTGCGCTCGTAGGTGATGTTCTCGTCGTGGTCACCCATTTCGGCCTTGGCCGCGGGGGTGTAGATGGGTTCGGGCAGCTTGGCCGCGTTGGTCAGGCCGGCGGGCAGCTTCACGCCACAGACCGATTGCGATTCCTGGTATTCCTTCCAGCCGCTGCCGGCCAGATAACCGCGCACCACGGCTTCGATCAGCACGGGCTTGAGGCGCTTGACCAGCATGGAGCGGCCTTCGACCTGCTTGACTTCCTCGGGCTTGACCACGGATTCGGGGGCTTCGCCGGTCAGGTGGTTGGGGCAGATATGGCCCAGCTTGTCGAACCAGAACAGCGCCATCTGCGTCAGCAGCACGCCCTTGCCGGGAATGGGCTCGCCCATGATCACGTCAAAGGCAGACAGGCGGTCCGAGGCCACCATCAGGATGCGGTCGTCGCCCACGGCGTAGTTGTCGCGGACCTTGCCACGTGCGAGCAGGGGCAGCGAGGCAATGTTGGAGGTATGCAGGGCGGAGGGCTGGGTGGTCATGGTCGAGATAGGGCTGTCAGGCAATTCAGGCGTGCAGTCGGTCAGCAGGCGCCTGAAAGCCCGGGGGCTGCCAGCGTCGCAGGCCCGAGAGGCGGCTGCGTAAAAACGCGATTTTAATGGCGCAGGCAGGGGTTTGGACGGTCACGGTCTTTGCCAGTGCGCGCCTGCTGCGATCGGGGCCATGGGGCATGAAGGCGTATCCCCCGCATGCCAGCCAAAGCCACTCATTGTGGCGTCAAAACCGCCTGTCATCAAACCGCCAAACAAGGCCCCTGACTAGCCTGCGCTATCACGGTCATTTCGTTGCCTTTGGCGTGGGGCGGGCGCATAGTGGATTCACAGCAAAGACGAATGCGCATTCCGAACTGCCAGGCTGCGGCACAGCCATCAGGTGCTGTGAAACCGCAGTGATTTCACCGAGAGCTAAGGAGTGTTTTGTTATGAATTTGACGATTAGCGGGCATCACCTGGAGGTCACTCCCTCGCTGCGCAGCTATGTCATGGCCAAGCTGGAACGCATTCTCAGGCACTTCGATCAGGTCGTGGACGTGAAGGTGCTGCTCACAGTCCACAAGCAAAAGGAAAAAGACAAACGACAGCGCGCCGGTTGCACGGTACGCGTAAAAGGGCAAGACTTGTTCGTGGAGACGCAGCATTTCGACCTCTATGCCGCCGTGGATGCCCTGGCCGACAAGCTCGACCGTGTGGTGATGCGCTACAAGACTCGTCAGCAAGGCCCGCGTGCCACAGCCAAGCGACTCGATGCCGGGGGCTTGGAGCTGGCGCAGGTGTCAGCTTGATGAAAGCGAGGCGCAAGCCCAGCGTTTGCGCCGGTTTGTTGCAGGGCTGTCGCCTTGTTACAACGCTAAAAGCGCCGCCCTACGGGGCGGTTTTTGATGGTGATCAGGGTTTCCCCACGGTTTTCAGCGCTGCGGTGCATAATTGTTGATCACACCATGAATCGCCTAGCTTCTATCCTTCCCGCCGCTCAAGTGCTTGTGAGCGTTGATGTCACCAGCAAGAAACGCGCTTTCGAGGAAGCGGGTTTGCTCTTTGAGAGCTTGCATGGTCTGTCTCGTGCCCTGATCACCGATAGCCTGTTCGCACGCGAACGCCTGGGCTCCACCGGCCTGGGGCATGGAGTTGCCATTCCCCATGGCCGCATCAAGGGCCTGACGGCTCCCATGGCGGCAGTGTTCCAGCTGGCCAACCCCATCGGCTTCGATGCGCCCGACGAGCAGCCGGTCGGGCTGCTGATCTTCCTGCTGGTGCCCGAGGCGGCGACGCAAAAGCACCTGGAAATCCTCTCCGAGATCGCCGAGCTGCTCAGCGACAGCCAGTTGCGCGAGCGCCTGAAGTCGTCCACCGATGCGCAGCAGCTGCACGGCATGATCGACAGCTGGCAGTCCTCCATCAACTCCCAGGCTTGAGTCCTGGCCCTTCTTCTTGACTGACAGGGCCTTGCCATGAGACCCAGCGCCATCAGTGCCGATGTATTGTTCGAGGCATTTCGCAACTCCAGCCTGCGCTGGCAGTGGATAGCGGGGCTGGGCGCCTCCGAGCGCCGCTTCGACGAGATGGCCGTGCGCTCGGCCCGCTCGGGTGCCGATCTGGTGGGCTATCTCAACTACATCCATCCCTACCGTCTGCAGGTGCTGGGCGAGCGTGAAATCGCCTATCTGACCAATGCCACCTCGCAGGACTGCCTGCGCCGCATTGCCCGCATCGTCACGCTGGAGCCGCCGGTGCTGGTGCTGGCCGATGGTCAGGACGCGCCCGACGAACTGATCTCCATGTGCGAGCGCGCGCATATCCCGCTGTTCTCCACCAAGGAGCAGTCGGCCTTCGTCATCGACGTGCTGCGTGCCTATCTGTCCAAGCATTTCGCCGATCGCATCACCATGCACGGCGTGTTCATGGATATTTTGGGCATGGGCGTGCTGATCACGGGCGAATCGGGCCTTGGCAAGAGCGAGCTGGGGCTGGAGCTGGTCACGCGCGGCAATGGTCTGGTGGCCGACGATGCGGTGGACCTGTACCGCATCAACCAGACCACGGTCGAAGGCAAATGCCCCGAGCTGCTGCAGAACCTGCTCGAGGTGCGCGGCATCGGCCTGCTCGATATTCGCGCCATCTTTGGCGAGACGGCGGTGCGCCGCAAGATGCGGCTCAAGCTCATCGTGCATCTGGTGCGCAAGGAAACCATGGAGCGCGAATACGAGCGCCTGCCCGCCGAGCCGCTGACCCAGGACGTGCTGGGCGTGCCCGTGCGCAAGGTGGTGATTCAGGTGGTGGCGGGCCGAAACATCGCCGTGCTGGTGGAAGCCGCAGTGCGCAATGCCATTTTGCAGCTGCGCGGCATCGACACCTACCAGGAATTCGTGATGCGCCACCGCCGCGCCATGGAAAGCGGCGAGTCGTTCTAGACCAGCTGCAGCCTGCCGGGCTGCGAGGCCGGAAAGATCTGCTGAAGCTGCGCTGCGTTCAGGCCGTACATGCGGGCAAACAGGCCGCCGAGCAGGGAGCGGTATTCGTTGAGCACGGGGTAGTCGCGGTTCTGGAACAGCGCTTTTTCGGTGACCTCGATCTGCTCGCCCAGCACCTTGCCGCCGGCCTGGGCCGACAGGCCGCCGCCGAGAAACCAGTAAGCCGTGCCATGGCCGTGATCCGTGCCCTTGTTGCCGTTTTCGCGGAAAGTGCGGCCGAACTCGCTGATCACGGCCACCACGGTATGGCGCCAGGTTTCGGCTCCCATGGATTCGGCGAACGTCGCCAGGCCCTGGCTCAGGTCGCCGAGCCGGTTGGCCAGATTGCCGCTGGCGGCGCCCTGGTTGACATGGGTGTCCCAGCCTCCGATATCGACAAAGCCCAGGTCGAACTGCTCGCGCATCAGGTGGGCCATGCGCTGGGCTACCAGGCTGAAGCCCTTGGCGCTGATGGCATTGCGCCCGGCCTGGTCCATTTCCTCCTGCATGCTGCGCTGCACGGCGCGCTGTACCGAAAAGCCTTCGCGCACCGGCGTCTCCAGTGCCGAGCCCTGGTACATGGAGGCAATGATCTGGCTGCGCTGCTCGTCCACGGCCGTCTTGCGCACCGAGGCCAGCGCCATGTTCGCCACCTGGGCGCTGCCGCGCAGGCATAGCGGCAACTGGGCGGTGAAGGCCATGGGGCTGAGGCCGGTGCGGCTCTGGCTGTCGGCCTGCAGCACCCGGGTCAGCCGGTTCAGAAAGCCGCTCTGATAGCTTTTTCCGCCTTCCTGGGGTTGGCCCAGCTCGATCGAATCCTGGGTTTCGAAATGGCTGCGCGAGAGGTCGTTGCTGCCTGCGAACGGCACAAAACAGGCCTGGCCCTGTTCGTACAGCGGCAGCAGGCTGCTTTGCAATGCAGGGTGCAGTCCCCATTGAGGGTTCAGGGCCAGGGCACCATCGGCCGATCCCGGGCGCGCTATGGCGATGCTGGGCCTGGCCTGATAGTAGAAGTCGCTGTGAGTAGGCACCAGCAGGCTGTTGCTGTCGTAGGCGCCGCGCAGAAAGACCAGCAGAAAACGGGGCGAGCCGCTTTGCAAGGGAGCGGCCAGACCTTGGCCCAGCTGGCAGAACAGCGGCAGGGCAGCGCCGAGGCTGAGAAATTGACGTCTTTGCATGGCTGCCCTCCTTAGCGGTACATCATTTCGGGGGCGGAGAGGAAAAAGCTGTTCCAGTCCGCCGGGTTCCTGGCCTGGGCCAGTGCGGCGCGTGTGGCGACACCCAATGCCGGCACGCGAGCCTGTACGCTGCTGCGCTTGTCCAGGTCGGGATAGGGCGGCTTCTCCAGCGGCTGCTGCGGGCTGTTGCGGAACAGCAGCGCGCCGCGGCTGCCAATCTGCCTTGCCACCTCGAAGCGGGCATTCATCTGGCCGGAGCTGGACCAGTCCGATTGCGTCACGGGGTAGCCGTCGGGCGTTTCGTGGCCATACAGCGGCTGGCCCAGCTGGTTGAGCCAGTTCTGTACCGGGGACACGTCGCTGGCCACGCGCTGGTCGTAGGCCAGGCGTGTGGCGCCCAGCACATAGTGGACCGGGTCCTTGAAGCCCTGGCCGAACTGCTGAGCCTGAGGGTCGCTCAGCAGCGTGGCCAGAGTGACGGCGATATCGCCATGGCTGCGCTCAAAGGCCTGGGCCGTGCGCTCGACCACGGCCTGGGGCGGCTTGTCGCCGAGAAAATAGACGCAGAGCTTGCGTGCAATGAAGCGCGCAGTGACGGGCGAGGCCACGATGCGGTCTACCGCCTCGTTGACTTGGGCCAGTCCGCTTTTTTCCAGCGGCCTGCCGAGCAAGACCTGGGGTGTGTAATCGTGGCGATTGGGGTTGAATTCGAAGAAGCCATGGCGCAGATAGTCGCCCTGGCGTTCGGGGCGCAGCCTGGGTGGCGGGGCATCGGCCTCCCGGGTGGAGAAGCCCACACCGGTCAGCACATGGGCCATGGCCTGCACGTCGGCCTGGGTGTAGCCGCTGCCCACGCCCATGGTGTGCAGCTCCAGCAGTTCGCGCGCGTAGTTTTCATTGATGCGCCCGGCGGCATTGCTGGCATTGTCCAGATACAGCAGCATGGCCGGATGGCGCATGCTGGCCGTCAGCAGCTCGCGGAATTTGCCCAGCGCATGGGGGCGAATGGCCTGCTCCTCGTAGTCGCCCACCCACATGCGCACATCGCCCTTGCGGGTGCTGACGTTGAAGTGATTCATCCAGAACCAGGTCATTTGCTCCTGCAACTGGTGGGGCGAGTAGAGCGCGCGCCAGATCTGGCGTTTCTGGGCTTCGGCACCGAGCTGATTGAGCTGGCGCTGCAGCTCGCTGCGCAGCTTGGCGGCCTCCTCCGGATCCTGGCTGTTGCGAATGGCCAGGCGCTGGTCGGCAATTTCGCGCTGGATCTGCGCCATGGGCTTCTGGCTGATGCCCAGGGCATCGATGTGCTGCTGCACCTCGGCCGGCATGGGCGCGGAGGACGGGCTGAGCTGAGCGGCCAGCCAGCGCTTGAGGCCTTGCTGCTGCAGCCGGGCCGCATCATGGTCGGTGGCGCCCCAGGTGACCCTGTCCAGCCATTGCTGGCTTTGCAGCGCGCTGGGCTTGTCGGGCAGGGCGCTGCTGCTCAGCGTCTGCAGCACCTCGGGGCTGGGGCGGCCCGATGAGGGAGCCAGCGGTGCGCAGGCGGTCAAGGCGAGGGCGGCCAGACAGAGCAGCCCCTGGACAGGTGAAAACGGTAGCAGTCGCATGAACCGGGTCTCCTCAAGCGCGGGAATGACTGCAGCATACGCAGTCCGGCTCGCGTTTGGTTTGAGGCTTGATGGAGCTATGTGAAGAAGTTCTCACCAAATGTAAAAAGGGCAAGACATCTGCATGTCCTGCCCCTGGATTCACCGTCGCGTTTTGCGTTTTTACTTGGCGGCGCGTGTGGCGCATTCGGCGCACTGGCCGTAGAGCGCCATGGAGTGATCCTGAATCACCCAGCCCTTTTCCTTGGCGATCAGGTTCTGGCGCTTCTCGATCTCGGCGTCATAGAACTCCTCGACCTTGCCGCAGCTGGTGCAGACGAAGTGGTCGTGGTGCTGGCCTTCGTTGAGCTCATAGACGGCTTTGCCGCTTTCGAAGTTGCTGCGGATCAGGATGCCGGCCTGCTCGAACTGGGTCAGCACGCGGTAAACCGTGGCCAGGCCAATATCCGAGCGCTCGTCCAGAAGCACGCGGAACACGTCTTCGGCCGTCATGTGGCGCTGGGCGCCCTTCTGGAAGATTTCCAGGATTTTCAGACGCGGCAAAGTGGCTTTGAGGCCCGTGCTTTTGAGTTCATCAATATTTTTCATGTCGGCTCTCTTGGTGGACTACGGGCACATGGAAGGCTGGACCCACTTGTTTAAGGAGAAGCTTTACACGCAGATAAAGGGAATCTCCAAGTGTCTCCGGGGCCTGCCGCTACAATGAACCCGATCATATCCCTATGCCATTACCCATGCATGTTCAAGCCCGTAGCCGCGCAGGTCTGGCCCTGACGTTGGCAATCGCAGCGGCACTGGCCGGCTGCAACAGTATCGATGGCGCCGCGCACCGTGTCGCCAATGCCGTCACTCCTTACAAGGTCGATGTCGTGCAGGGCAATTTCGTGTCCAAGGAGCAGGTCGAGGCCTTGCAGCCCGGCATGAGCCGTCAGCAGATTCGCGACATCCTGGGCACACCTCTCGTGACCAGCGTGTTCCACGGCGATCGCTGGGAATACGTGTTCACCATCAATCGCCCTGGTGTGGAGTCGCAGATCCGCAAGCTCACCGTCTTCTTCAATGGCGACGCCTTTGCGCGCGCCGAAGGTGACGAGATGCCTTCCGAGGCCGATTTCGTGGCCAGCCTCAAAGGCATGAAGGGCACGCCCAAGGTTCCGCAGCTGGAAGCCAGCGAAGCTCAACTGGCCAAATACCCCGCACGCAATAACACCGAAGCCGAGCAGGCTGCGGCCAATCTGCCGCCTGCCGCCACCAGCTATCCACCGCTGGAATCGCGTTAAGCATCAGAACAGGTTGTTCCCCGCTTGCAGAAAGCGGTGGATGCTCTCTTTTTATGACGGTGTGGATGCGATCCTGCCGTCCTCCATTTGATCGAGTGATAGCGCCATGACCGCATCCACCACCCATTCCTCCACCCCTCAGCGCGTTGCTGTGGCGGGTGCCTCCGGCCGCATGGGCCATATGCTGATCGAAGCGATTCTGAACAGCAGCGACTGCGTGCTGGCTGCAGCACTGGACCGCGCTGACAGCCCTGCCATCGGCACCGATCCTTCTGCATTCCTGGGTAAGCCCAGCGGGCTGAAGATCGAAAGCGATGTGCGCGCAGCCCTGTCGAAGGCCGACTGCCTGATCGACTTCACGCGCCCCGAAGGCACGATGGAGCACCTGGCCGTTGCGGCCGATCTGGGCGTTGGCGTGGTCATCGGCACCACGGGCTTCTCGGATGAGCAAAAGACGCAGATCGCCGAGTTTGCCCAGAAGACTTCCATCGTTTTCGCCCCCAATATGAGCGTAGGCGTGAACGTGACCTTCAAGTTGCTGGAGATGGCGGCCAAGGCCTTGCAGCAAGGTGGCTACGACATCGAGATCGTCGAAGCCCATCACAAGCACAAGGTCGACGCACCTTCTGGAACGGCCCTGAAGATGGGCGAAGTGATTGCCGAAGCCCAGGGCACCAAGCTGGCCGACCGCGCCGTGTATGAGCGCTTCGGCCACACCGGCGAGCGCAAGGCCGACACCATTGGCTTTGCCACCGTGCGCGGCGGCGATATCGTGGGCGATCACACCGTGCTGTTTGCCGGTACCGGCGAGCGCATCGAGATCTCGCACAAGTCCAGCAGCCGTGCAGGCTATGCCAACGGCAGCCTGCGCGCCGTGGCCTATCTGGCCGACAAGAAGACTGGCCAGTACGATATGTACGATGTGCTGAATCTGCGTTGACTGCGCAATTTGCAAAGGGGCCGTGACGGCCCCTTGCTGTTTCTGGGAGCGAGGTGAGCGATGTCTGCAGGAATGTGGCAATGGCTGGCAGAGGGCGATGCGGTCACGTGGGCGACGGCGGCCCTGATGCTGCTGATGTCCGTGCTCAGCTGGGTGGTCATCCTCTACAAGCTCTGGTTTATGGCCGTGGCGCGTCGCAGCGTGCCGCAGGCCGTGGCTGCGTTCTGGCAGATGCCCGATCTGGTCCAGGCCATGGCGCAGGTCAAGGCTCTGGATAGACAGGGGCTGGTGCAGGCCATGGCCGATGCCGTGGCGCAGGGCGCAATGGCTGCGCAAGGCTCTCTGGCACAAAGCGCGACGCAGGGCCAGCGCCTGCTGCGCAGCCTGCGTGAGGCTCTGGGCCAGGCATCCGTCCAGCTGCAGTGGGGTCAGACCTTGCTTGCCACCATTGGTGCAACGGCACCGTTTGTGGGTCTGTTGGGTACGGTCTGGGGCATTCACCATGCGCTGGGAACGCTGGCGGGCAGTGGTCAGGTCGATATCGCTCAGCTTGCCGGGCCTGTGGGTGAAGCCCTGGTCATGACGGCCGCCGGTCTGGCCGTCGCTTTGCCTGCTGTGCTGGCCTATAACCTGCTGGGGCGTTCGGCCAGCCAGCTGGAGGCTGTGCTGGAAGGGTTTGCACATGATCTGCATGCCCAGTTCGGCGTGGATGCTTCTTAAAGGACGGCATCATGGCATTCGGTCGCATGAGCCGCCGTCAAGGGGCGGAAACTCCGATCAACACCATCAATGTCACACCGCTGGTCGATGTGATGCTGGTGCTGGTGGTGATCTTCATTCTGGCTGCTCCCATGCTGGCAGCCACCTTGCGCGTGCAGCTGCCCAAGGCGCAGGCAGCAGTGCAGCAGGCTGCCGTGAGCAAGAGCGATGCCTTGATGGTGGAGGTCAGCCCTGCCGGCGAAATCTGGATTCAGGGGGCCGTGGCGGACGATGCGGCAGTGCAGCAGCAACTGGAAGAGCTGGGGCGGCGCAATCCTCAGGCCGAAGTGCAACTGCGCGCCGACACCAGCGTTCCCTATGGTCGCGTGGTACAGGTCATGGGCTGGGCCCACGCAGCAGGCCTGACGCGCATCGGCTTTGTGGCCGAGCCTGAATCGAAGGCTGGCATTAACTGACGGCCCGAGGCGTAAAAACGCTTACTTTTTGCAAATCACCGGCCAGCACTTTTTGCTTTGGCTCAAGGGCAAAGCTCGTAGAGCCTACCCTTGTTGCTATCTCTTTCAAATCAGGGCGAAGCTGCCTCCACAATGGTCAAAGCCCCTGTCCTTTACTGGCGTAACAAGCCCCGATGGGCAGAACAAGGTTCTGGCGTTACGATGTTTTCGCCTGCCTTTATGGCACCCCTACAGATTTCGCCGCAGCGGTTGCGGCATTTGGTGACTAGGAGGATTTGCATGCAAGTACAGGTTCATGCCGACGATTCCATCCAGGGTGGAGAGTCTCTGGCTCAATGGGCGCAGGAGGAGATCAATGCCAAGCTGGCCCGCCTGAAGGAGTATGTGGTGCGTGTGGAGGTCTTCCTCACGGGCGTTGATGCCCTCAAGACCACGGGTGGCCCAGGCAAACGCTGTGTGCTCGAGACCCGGGCTACAGGTCGCCCCCCCATCGCAGTGAATGCGGAAGCCGAAAAGGTCAAGGAGGCCTTCAGCGCCGCGATTGAAAAGCTCAAACGCGCGGTGGAGACTGATCTTGGCAAGCTCAAGGACAAAAATCTGCGTGAAAGCGTACGCGGCGTGGATGACCCCAGTGACGAGAATGCCGCAGTGGCTTGAATATGAAGCGTTTTTGGCTTTCTGCCCTCTGAAACCAGACGTGGAAAGCTATTAAAACGATATCAATCAAAAAGGGCATGTTCATGGCGAACATGCCCTTTTGCATTGTCGATAAAGAGCGTGCTTATGCAGCGGTCAATGCGCCGGCCTGGGTCAGCTTGTCGGCGACCAGCAGCTTGTTCATTTCGATCTGGCTCATGATGCCCAGTTCTTCCGCCACCACGGCAATCTGCTTGCCGTTGGCAATGGCGGTCTTGGCAATCTTGGCGGCCTTTTCGTAGCCGATCAAAGGGTTCAGCGCCGTCACCAGCGTCACCGACTCGGCAATGCGGGAATCCAGCAGCGCTTCGTTGGCCACAATGCCTTCCACGCAGTTGACTTGCAGCGTCTTGCAGGCGCTGCTCAGGTGGCTCAGGCTTTTGTGCAGAGCCCAGGCCATCAGCGGCTCGAAGGCGTTGAGCTGCAATTGGCCGGCCTCCACGGCCATGGTGATGGCGGCATCGTTGCCTATCACTTCAAAGCAGACCTGGTTCATTACCTCGGGAATCACGGGATTCACCTTGCCGGGCATGATGGACGAGCCGGCCTGGCGCGCCGGCAGCTTGATGTCTGCCACACCTGCTTGAGGGCCCGAGGAAAGCAGGCGCAGGTCGTTGCTGATCTTGGATAGCTTGACTGCAACACGCTTCAAGATACCGGAAATGTCGGCAAAGGCGCCGGTATCTCCCGTGGCGGCAATCAGATCGCCGGCTTTGACGACGGGAACGCCCGAAATTTCAGCCAAGGCCTTGGTCACGGCGCTTGCGTAGCCTACGGGAGCGTTGATGCCGGTACCGATGGCAGTGCCACCCATGTTCACTTCGGTCATCAGATAGGCGGACTCGCGCAGACGCTTTTCATCGTCGGCGATCATGGCTGCAAAAGCGGAAAACTCCTGGCCCAAAGTCATGGGCACGGCATCTTGTAATTGTGTGCGGCCGATTTTCAGGATATGGGCGAATTCGCCGGCTTTGGCTTCGAAAGCAGAGCGCAACTCGGCCAGGGCGATCAGCAGCTTCTGGATGCCAGCGTAGGTGGCAAGCTTGACGGCTGTGGGGTAGGAGTCGTTGGTGGACTGCGAAGCATTGACGTGATCGTTGGGGTGGATCATGTCGTAAGTGCCTTTGGGCAATCCCAGGTGCTCGAGTGCACGGTTGGCGATCACCTCATTGGCGTTCATATTCGTGGAGGTGCCGGCGCCGCCCTGGATCACATCGACCACAAACTGCTCGTGCAGCTGGCCGGAAATCAGATCATCACAGGCTTGGGAGATGGCGGTGGCTTGCTTGAGATTGATGGCACCAAACTGCAGATTGGCCTGGGCCGCTGCCTTTTTGACAAAGGCAAACGCGCGGATCAGCTCGGGCATGTGCGCGACCGAGTGACCGGTAATGGGGAAGTTCTCCACTGCGCGTGCGGAATGAACGCCCCAGTACGCGTCGGGAGGGATGGTTTTGATGCCAATGAAGTCATGTTCTTGACGCATTGATCGGCTTTCTTTGCAAAGTTGAGTTGGGCAGGACGTGGCAACGCCCCGGACGAGAAGCGGCGGTCGCATTCTCGTGGCCAGGGCGTTGGCTCGATTATGAAAGCTTGGCGTGCATGAGTCCAAACGTTTCATGCATAACGTCTGGCTTGTCTTCGCTTGAAGAGAGTGCGTTGTCTCTAAAAGCTTCCAAAATCCACCAAAATCTTGCAAAGATGCTTTTATTCTTCTTTTTGAGAAATTCAATTCGCACCAAATTGGTGCGAATTGAATAAGCGCCGGCAGGCTTATCTGGAGGCGCGCAGGCTGACGCCAGCCAGTGAGGGAGAGTGCAGCGACTTCAGAGGCGAGGCCACGGGCTTGCCAAAACGGCGTGGCTGTCCGTTGACGAGTTCCGCATCGGTGGCCGCCTCCGCCTCCCATTGCTGCTGGGCCTGTTGCATCTCTTCGGTGGTGCGGGCCACAAAGTTCCACCACAGCAAGATGGCTTCATCCATGGGCTCGCCCCCGATGATGATGAGGCGGCTGCCGGGCGTGCATTCCAGCTGCACTTCCCGCGTGCCCACAGGCAGATAGATCAGCTCCTGCGAGGGCAACACCTGGCCTTCAACCTTCACCTCGCCTGACAGGCTCATCACCGCATGCTCGAAGTCGACGCGCAGCGGCATGGTGGCGCACGCCTGGCCGGCTGTGCCGTCGGCCAGAAGGTCTACGCCCATCAGCGGGGAGTGGACTTCTGCGGGCGCCGTCAGTCCCAGGGCTTCACCGGCCAGAACGGTTACGGCAAAGTCGCCGATCTCGGTCCTGGGCAGGTCGGGATAATGCTGGAAGCGGGGCGCAGTATTGCGATGGCTGTCGGGCAAGGCAATCCACAACTGGGCTGCATGCACGCCCAGTGTCTGGGCTTCTTCGGAATGGGCAATGCCGCGGCCAGCCGTCATCAGATTGACCTGGCCGGGGCGGATGATCTGCTCGCTGCCCAGGCTGTCGCGGTGAAGCACCTCGCCCTCGATCATCCAGGTGAAAGTCTGCAGGCCGATATGGGGATGGGGCCCGACCTGCATGCCGGGTGGAGGGGGGACGGCCGGGCCGGCGTGGTCGAGGAAGCACCAGGCCCCTACTTTGCGCAGCGCGGCCTGAGGAATGGCACGGTGGATGGGGATGCCGCCGACATCGGCTATACGGGTGGGCAGACGTTGTAAGTTCTTTGATTCACTCATGACAAATCCTGACGGCGAAGAGATTCGAGTGTCAGGGATATGCGGTATTCGCGCAATCAGACGGCAGAATGCAGCAACGCCTTGCACGCAGTTACATCACTGTGAGGATTCAGCCAATAGGCTGACAAGGACTCCGCCAGGAGTCGGCTAAGTTAAAGGCGTAGGCCGCTAGCAGTGGCTTTCACGTGGCGCAATTCGTGCGCAGCGACCTAACAACTGCAGGAGGAATAAACATGAACGAACACAGCACTCAAGGCAACCAGATCTCGGCAGTCGAGATCCAGCTGTACCCCGAGCACTTTGCCGCTCGTGTCACAGGCAAGGTGGAGCATCGTGTCGGAGATGGTCCGTCCGAGCAGATTCCCATGGGCATAGAGATGAAGGTCGATACCGCCATCGCCAGCTATGTGCTGTCCTGGGTCGACCCCGAGGACCAGCAGCCCGAAACCGCATCTCTGGCCAAACGTGAGTTCGAACACTATGTGGAAGTGGGTGCGCTGGAGGTGACGGTGTAATCAAGTTACACACAACAGCGACCAAAGCCCTGCCGGTGACTGCAGGGCTTTTTTTATCGCCGGGCAGTCCCAAGGATGAAGCTGGCTTTCCGGCAGGAGGCGAGCCTACACAGCGAGTGCGTGAGGTGCTTTTTTCATGCCTGCGCGGCTTCGGTCAGAGCGGTGGGAATGGAAACCTTGCCTTCCAGCAGCTTGTGCACGGGGCAGGCATTGGCAATCTGCAGCAGGCGCTGGCGCTGCTCGTCGTCCAGCTCGCCATGCAGGGTGATGCTGCGCGTGATCTGGTTGGCATCCGCGGGCTTGCCATCGGGGTTGAGCTGCAGATCCACATCGACATGGCTTAGCGGCCACTGCTTGCGACCCGCGTACATATGCAGGGTGATGGCCGTGCAGGCTCCCAGGGCCGAGAGCATCAGCTGCATGGGGTTGGGGGCGGAGTCGGCGCCGCCATCATTCACGGGTTCATCGGCATGCCAGACATGGCCTTGGGCATCGGTCAGGGTGATGCGGTACGGGGTGGGGCTGCTTTGTGCGTGTGCGCTGTGAATCATTCGCTGCTTCTCCATAAAACCTGGGCCACTTTAAGCGCTGCCTGCAATCCTTGCAGTCCTATCCGTTATCGGTTGAGTCCACGGTTCAAGGCGGTTGCGCAGGCCGGCTTGGCTGCAAAAGCATTTACGGGGTTTCTGGCAAGCGAAAAAAGCAATATGCCAGCTGTTTATCGGTATTTGGATTCAGGGCGAATTTCTACCGCAGAATTCCGCAATGACCCGATTTCAAAGAAAAATCGGGCAATACCAGAGCGGATTCGGTCATTGCAAGCGGGCTTGCAGATGATTCATCAAACCGAGAGTGGGAGAGCAGGCATTGAATTCGATACATGGTGTTCACCAAAAAGGTGATTCTTCCGAGTGGAAAATCCCTCCGTTCTGGCAAAAGCTCAATAGCTTCTTCTTGTTTCCTCTGCAGACCGAGCCTTTGCTCTATGCATTGCTGCTGTCGGCATGCAGTTATGGCTTGATGTTCGGGTGGATTGGAATCTTGTTTGTGGGGTTGGGCTTGATGCTGGCAGTCAGCCGTTATGCATTCAAGGTTTCGGCACTCGCATCTCGTGGAATTACCCATAGTTCCGATTTCCGGTCCAGTCAGGTCGATGAAGACTGGAAATGGCTGCCCTGGAAATTTTTCGGGGTGCTCGTCGTTTTCGGGATATTTGTGGGCTTTATGGCGACCCGCAGCCTGACCTTGGGCGTGGTTGCCAATCTGTTGGTGGCCTTCCTGATTCCTGCTACCTGGATGGTGCTGATCAATACCAACAGCCTGAGCTCGGCCGTTAATCCGTTCGAGCTGCTGGCGACGATTTTCGGTATCGGCAAGTCCTATCTGCTGCTGTGCTTTTTCCTGTTTCTGCTGCAGCAGGGCTCGCCCATGGTCCTGGCGATGCTGCTCAAGGTTGCGGCACCCGGATTGGTACTGCCCCTGGTGAGCTTTGTGATGATTTATTTCAGCTGGGTGATGGCGGCCATGATCGGCTATGTCATGTACCAGCACCATGCGGCTCTGGATATCGATCCCGTACAAGCGCCTGAGGGGCCTGCGACCGTGCAGATCGACCCTGCGGCCCTGGAGGCCAAGCGTCGCGATGCGCTGGTGGCCAGACTGGTGCAGGACAACAAGATGGACGAGGCTGTGAACCAGGCGCGCGAATGGCAGCGGGAGGACTATGAGAGCCTGCCCGATTGCCGCCGTTACTTCCGGGTGCTCAAGCTGACCGAACGCGCGGATGCCCTGGCGGAGCTGGGCCAGCGTTTCATTCCCATGCTGCTTGCTCAGCAGCGCGCCAGCGAGGCCCTTGAGGCCTGGGTGAGCTGCGTCAAGCGCAAGCCGGACTTCAAGCCTGACTCGGCCCAGCTCAGCTACGAGCTGGCACAGCAGGCCTGGAAGGCCGGCAAGCCCAGGTATGTGTTGATCCTGGCCAAGGATTTTGAGAAGCGCTTTGCCGGCAGCCCCCTGATTCCGTTCATGCTGGAGTTGGTGGTGCGCGCCTACAAGCAGGGCATGGAGCAGCCCATGCAGGGGGTGGCCGTTTACATGCGCATGAAGCAGCTCTTTCCCGAGCACGAGAGCACCAAGGAGGCGCAGTGGGTGCTGCGTGATGAGCTGCAGGAGCTGGAAGCCAAGACCTGAGCGCGGCGAGGCGTTGGCTAGCGCTGCTGTGCCAGCCAGCGCGTGAGAGCTTCCTCTGGAGCCGATTGCTGCAGCACAGGCAGCCAGGCTTTGGCTTCCTGAACGCGTCCGGCCTGGGCCAGTCCGTTGACCAGCAGCAGCAGGCTTGCCGGCCATTGGGGATGGTCTGCCAGCTTGTGCAGGGAGCGGCATAGCTTTTCGGCCTCGGGCAGGGCGCCCAGGCGCACGAAGCTGCGCACCAGTCCATGCATGGTGTCGGCGCTCATGCGCATGCCGGGCTGTGCGCGCTGCTGATAGCTGCGATAGCTGGCCAGCTGCAGCTGGCGTTCGGCGTCCGTGGTGGCCGGCAGCTTGAAGATGCGTCGTGCCGCAGCATGAAAGTCCTCGCTGGCGGGTTGATGGCGCGAGCTTTCGAACCAGGCCTTCAGAATGGCGGGGTCCTTGGGGGCCAGCCGCGCGGCCTCCCGCCAGGCTGGCGCAGCACGGCCGAACTCCAGGGTGTCGGTAAGGTGCTGCGCACGGGCCACGGCATCGGCCAGCGGCTTTGCGGCGGCCCTGGCCAGTTCCTCTTCGTTGACGGGAGCCTCCACCGTCTGCAAACGCATATAGACCCACATCAGCACCGCCCCTGTCAGCAGGCCGCCAAAGTGGGCCATATAGGCCACCTGCTTGCTGCCCCACAGGTGCTGCAGCAACTCCACCCCCATCCAGACCGGCAGCATGACCAGGGCCGGCCAGGTGGCGTAGTTGAAGTAGAACAGCAGCATGTAGAAAAAGCGTATGCGCCGCATGCGGTACATCACCGCATACATGGCCATCAGCGCTGAAATCGCGCCCGAGGCCCCCAGGCCGTAGCCGCCCATGCCGGCATAGAACATCAGCGCAAACAGTGACGCCCCCACACCGCCGACCACGTAAAAAGCCAGATAGGTGAAGGAGCCCAGGGCGAGCTCCAGCGTGAAGCCGAACAGGAAAAGAAACACCATATTGCCCAGCAGATGGCTGGTGCTGCCGTGCAGAAAGATGGAGGTGAAGGCCTGCAGAGGCTGCCAGCCCGCGCTCGGCTCATAGCTCATGGACCAGCGCTCGGTAAAGCTGCCGCTCGGCTCATGGGGCGCGAAGGCGGCCCGTGCAGCTTGCCACTGCGCATGGCGTGGGTGGCTGGCGGTGATGACCTGGCCGTCCAGCAGGTGCTGGCGGAATTTCTTTTCCTGCCACAGCAGCGCATAGAGCTGGGCATAGGCCTTGTGTTGATAGAGCTTGCGCACGGCCTGCAGCGTTTGCTGGTCGAAGCGCTTGCTGCCTTGGGCGGATTGCTCCTCAAGATAGGCCAGGAATGGTGGCAGTTCCAACGTTGGCAAAGCGGTCTGGGCATATTGCTGGGCCGCTTTTTCCACGGCATGTTCCTCGGGCGCCTGCCAGCCCCAGAAGATCACGCAGTTGATGACGATGAGTAGCACCGTCATCCAGGGCGGGCTGCGCCATGAAGGCTTGTTCTCAAGAGGAATTGCAATAAACATGGCGGCCTTGTCTGAGGAAGTGGCAGCGCTTCACGCTCTTGGGCGTTGGTGGTGGCTGCGTGTTACAAATGTATCCGAGACATGCTCCGGCCGGCTCCGGTCTTGTGGGACGAAAAAAAGCCAGCATGGCGTCCCATGCTGGCTTTTTTGATAGCTGCCAGTGCTTATCAGATAAGCACTAGAGCCTGATTTTGCTTGTAATCTGCGAAGATTACTTGGCAACCACTCGCACCATTTCCAGGCACTTGTTGGAGTAGCCCCACTCGTTGTCGTACCAGGACACGACCTTCACAAAGGTCTTGTCCAGGGCGATGCCGGCTTCGGCGTCGAACACGGAGGTGCAGGTCTCGCCGCGGAAGTCGGTGGCGACGACCTTGTCTTCGGTGTAACCCAGCACGCCCTTCAGAGCGCCTTGGGACTGGGCCTTCATTTCGGCGCAGATTTCTTCGTAGGTGGCTTCGCTGTTCAGCTCAACGGTCAGGTCAACCACGGACACGTCAGACGTTGGCACGCGGAAGGACATGCCGGTCAGCTTCTTGTTCAGCTCGGGGATCACCACGCCCACGGCCTTGGCAGCGCCAGTGCTGGAGGGGATGATGTTTTCCAGAATGCCGCGGCCGCCGCGCCAGTCCTTGTTGGAAGGGCCGTCCACGGTCTTTTGCGTGGCGGTCGCTGCGTGCACGGTGGTCATCAGGCCGCGCTTGATGCCCCACTTGTCGTTCAGCACCTTGGCCACGGGAGCCAGGCAGTTGGTGGTGCAGGAAGCGTTGGAGATGATGGCCTCGCCCTTGTAGGTGCCGTGGTTCACGCCGAACACGAACATGGGGGTGTCGTCCTTGGAAGGAGCGGACAGGATGACCTTCTTGGCGCCAGCGTCGATGTGCTTCTGGGCGGTTTCCTTGGTCAGGAACAGGCCGGTGGACTCGATCACGATGTCGGCGCCGACTTCGTTCCACTTCAGGTTGGCGGGGTCGCGCTCTTGCGTCAGGCGGATCTTCTTGCCGTTGACGACCAGGGTGTTGCCTTCGACAGAAACTTCACCGTCGAAACGACCGTGCACGCTGTCGTACTTCAACATGTAAGCCAGGTAGTCAGGCTCCAGCAGGTCGTTGATGCCGACGATTTCGATGTCGGAGAAGTTTTGCACTGCGGAACGCAGCACGTTGCGGCCAATGCGGCCGAAGCCGTTGATACCAACCTTGATCGTCATAGTTGCCTCGTAGATAGTGAGTAATGAAAAACCGGAGCGGATTGTGCCCGGACTCGGCTCCCTGAGGCCTGGTCCGGATGGCTGAGAACTGCGGGTAAGCAAACTTCAGCCGGAAAAAAGGGGCACGAGGCCCCTTTTTCGCTTACTTGGCAGCGTTCTGCAGGGCGACCTGCACGGTATCGGCCACATTCTCGGCGGTGAAGCCGAAGTGCTTGAACAGCACGCCTGCGGGAGCGGACTCGCCGTAGGTGTCGATGCCGACCACGGCGGCGCAGCCGTACTTCCACCAGAAGTCGGTCACGCCCATTTCCACGGCGATGCGGGGCAGGCCGGCGGGCAGCACGGCCTTCTTGTACTTCACATCCTGCTTGTCGAAGGTCGTGGTGCTGGGCATGGAGACCACGCGCACGGCGATCTTGCGTTCGGCCAGCTGCTTCTGGGCAGCCAGAGCCAGCTGCACTTCGGAGCCGGTGGCGATGATCACGGCCTGGGCCTTCTTGCCCTTCAGGCCCACATCCTTGGGCTCGGAGAGCACGTAGGCGCCGCAGGCGATGTCGTCCAGCGCGTCTTCGCTCTTGGGCGAGTAAGCCAGGTTCTGGCGGCTCAGCAGCATGGCTGTGGGCTTGTTCTTCTGGCTCAGGGCCACGGTCCAGGCCACGGCGGTCTCGGTGGTGTCGGCGGGGCGCCACACGTCCAGACCGGGGATCAGGCGCAGGGAGGCTGCGTGCTCGATGGACTGGTGGGTGGGGCCGTCTTCGCCCAGGCCGATGGAGTCGTGCGTGAACACATGGATCACGCGCTGCTTCATCAGGGCGGCCATGCGGATGGCGTTGCGGCTGTAGTCGGAGAAGGTCAGGAAGGTGCCGCCGTAGGGGATGAAGCCGCCGTGCAGCGCCACACCGTTCATGATGGCGGCCATGCCGAACTCGCGCACACCGTAGTTGATGTGGCGGCCGATCTGGCCTTCTTCGGTCTTGACCACGGCACCCTTGTCATCCACGCGGAAAGAGGGAGTGGACTTGGTGTTGGTCAGGTTGGAGCCGGTCAGGTCGGCAGAGCCGCCCAGCAGCTCGGGCAGGGCAGCTGTCAGGCCTTCCAGGGCCAGCTGGCTGGCCTTGCGGCTGGCCACGGTGGCACCGGCGTCATGGGCGTCGGAGGCGATCTTGGCGGCGATTTCACCGAAGTTGGCGGGCAGATCGCCAGCCATGCGGCGGGTGAACTCGGCGGCTTGCTCGGGGAAGGCAGCGGTGTAGGCTGCGAACTTTTCGTTCCAGGCAGCTTCGGCCTTGGTGCCCAGATCCTTGGCGTTCCAGTCGGTGTAGACCTCGGCAGGGATCTCGAAGGGGCCATGAGTCCAGCCCAGAGCCGCGCGGGTCAGTGCGATTTCTTCGGCGCCCAGAGGTTCGCCGTGGGCCTTGGCCGTGTCCTGACGGTTGGGCGAGCCCTTGCCGATATGGGTCTTGCAGCAGATCAGCGTGGGCTTGTCGGCGCTCTTCTTGGCAGCGGCGATGGCCTTGTCCAGGGCGTCCACGTTGTGGCCGTCCACGGCGCGGATCACGTTCCAGCCATAGGCTTCAAAACGCTCGGGCGTGTTGTCGATGAACCAGGGGGCGACCTTGCCGTCGATGGAAATGCCGTTGTCGTCGTACAGGGCGATCAGCTTGTTCAGCTTCCAGGCACCAGCCAGGGCGGCGGCTTCATGCGAGATGCCTTCCATCAGGCAGCCATCGCCCAGGAACACATAAGTGTGGTGGTCGACGATCTCGTGCTTGTCCTTGTTGAACTCGGCAGCCAGCAGCTTTTCAGCCAGTGCAAAACCCACGGCATTGGTGATGCCCTGGCCCAGAGGGCCGGTGGTGGTTTCCACGCCGGGGGTAATGCCCACTTCGGGGTGGCCTGCAGTCTTGCTGTGCAGCTGACGGAAGTTCTTCAGCTCTTCGATGGGCAGGTCGTAGCCGCTCAGGTGCAGCAGCGCATAGATCAGCATGGAGCCATGGCCGTTCGACAGAATGAAGCGGTCGCGGTTGGCCCAGTGAGGGTTCACGGGGTTGTGCTGGAGGTGGCGGCTCCACAGCGCTACGGCCATGTCGGCCATGCCCATGGGGGCACCGGGGTGGCCGGAATTGGCTTGTTGAACGGCATCCATTGCGAGTGCACGGATTGCATTCGCCATATTTTGAGTGTTGGCCATCAGGGCGCTCCGAAAAGGAGGGGTAATTCTGCTAAGCCCATTATTTTAATGGAGGCCCAATTTTCGCAGGCGGGATGCGGGTCAATGCTCTACAGTGCAACCCCAGAAACAGGTGTCTTGCGCACCTCAAACCATGTTGACAAGCTGATTGCAATGACTGTAGAAAACGCTGCTTCCCTCCTGGTGCAACCCCCTGCAATGCTGCTGGCCGCAGGCCGGGGCGAGCGCATGCGGCCGCTGACCGATGTCACGCCCAAGCCGCTGCTCAAGGTGCAGGGTGTGCCGCTGTTGCAGCTGCACATGCAGGCGCTGCTGGCTGCCGGCGTGCCGCGAGCCGTCATCAATACCGGCTGGCTGGGGGCGCAGATTCCTGGGTATTTCGGCGATGAATTTGTGCCGCAGCCCGATGGGGGCGCGAGTGCGAAATTATTGCTTTCCTATTCGGCGGAGCCCGAGAAAGCCTTTGAAACCGCTGGAGGCATCAGCCGCGCCCTGCCGCAGCTGGACCGGGTTTTCTGGCTGGCTGCAGGCGATGTCTATGCGCCGGATTTCAGCTTTGCGGCGAAGGCTGCCCAGGCGTTTGCGCACAGCGATGAACTGGCCCACCTGTGGCTGGTACCCAATCCTGCACACAATCCGCGTGGCGACTTTGGCCTGAGCGAGGACGGCAAGGCGCTGGACCTGCCTGCCGACGACGAGCGCCCACGCTATACCTACAGCACGATTGCGCTGCTGAAAGCCGAGCTGTTTGCAGCACCGTGGTTCGATGTGGAGCCGGGAAACCCCGAGGGCCTGCGCGAGCCGCTGGCCCCGCTGCTGCGCCGCGCCATGCGGGCAGGCCGGGTGGGTGCCTCGCTCTACCGCGGTCGCTGGGTCGATGTGGGCACGCCCGAGCGACTGGCCCAGCTCAACCAGGGCTGAGACTTGAGCGCACGCAGCATCGACTGGCCAGGCCCGCACATCGTCCATGCCTGCACTGCGCAGGCTGGCTGGGGGCAGTTGCTGCTGCTGACCCGGGACGGTGGCTTGCATGCGCTGAAGCTGCCAAATGGGCGGAGCCAGCAACTGGCGCTGCTGGACTTGCCGGAACCCACACCGCCTACGCCGCACTGGCCGCATGGCTTCAAAGTACATTGCGCGCTCAGTGGCGACTACGCGGTGATTGCCAATGATGGCGGTACATGGGGCGTGCTGGTGAACTTGCGTACCGGTGAGCGCATCGCGCAGCTTTTCGGGGGCGACTACCACCCCCAAACCGTGCCTTTTTCCATCGCCTTTATTCGGCACCAGGGTCGCGATGTGCTGATTCACCGCACGCAGTGGAACCGGCTCGATGTCATGGATTGCGCGACGGGCGAGAACCTGACCGAGCGCGACGGGCTGGCGTTCGAGCAGCCGCACTATCTGGACTATTTCCATGGTCGTCTTCTGCCTAGCCCTGCTCAGCAATGGTTGCTGGACGACGGCTGGGTCTGGGCGCCCGTGGGCATTCCCGTCGTGTGGTCGCTGTCTGCCTGGCTGGATGGCAACCGCTGGGAGTCCGAAGACGGCCCCTCGCGCAAGCGGCTGGCGCAGGGCGAGGGCTGGGACCAGCCCTGCGTGTGGCTGGATGACTCGCGCGTCGCGATCTGGAACGTGGGCAACTGGGATGACGATGGGTTTGGCGACTGCCTGCATGCGCCGGGCGTAGTGATCTTCGATATCCATGCGCCTGTGCCCGAGGAAGGCCATGCGGGCCAGCTCTGGCCCATGCCCGGCTTGCCGCGCGCCCGGCACCTGCACTGCGTGAACGGTCGCTTGCTGGTGGTGGGCGAAGGGCAGTGCTGGCTCTGGGATGTGCCAACCCGCGAGCTGCTTTGCCACTGGCCGGATTTCGCGCCCCAAGGTTGGCATGCGCAGCGTGGCGAGCTGGTCGAATGGTCGGCGCAGCAGATCAAAATACTTGCTCCATAAACTGCTTTGGAACTCATGCCAGCAATGCGCATGAAGCTATGAGTTGAGGCGTATCCCTGTGGATTGCACGAATGCTTGCCATGGCAAGCATCTGCTATGCTTTTTACTTTTCTGACTGGCGCAACCGGATGCAAATCCACAGTTCCTCTTGTGGCCGTCATCGGGTGAGTGCATGCAAATCGTTTTCTTCATGGCTCTGGTGGGGCTGGCCGCGTTCTGCCAGAACCTCACGGGCTTCGCGTTCGGGCTGATCTTTGTCGGCGTGGCAGGCGCCACTGGCCTGATGAATATTGCCGATGCGGCCAATGTGGCCTGTCTGCTGTCCATCATCAACGGCGTCAGCTATATGCGCGCCTACCGCTTCGAGCCGGACTGGGCCATGCTCAAGCCCATGCTCATCAGCAGCGTGCTGGGCGTGGTCGGCGGGGTGCTGCTGCTGCACTGGCTCAGCGGCAATACGCTCAACGGCCTGCGCATGCTGCTGGGCCTGGTGATCGTGCTGTGCGCCATGCTGCTGCTGATGCAGAAGAAGGCGTTGGACCAGCCCTCGGGCCCCGTTTCCATGTGGGTGGCCGGCGTGTCGTCGGGACTGCTCGGTGGCTTGTTTGCCACGCCTGGCCCGCCCATGGTCTATCACCTCTATCGTCAGCCGCTGGATCGCATGCTGGTGCGCCACTGCCTGTTTGCCATGTTTGTCTCCTGCTCGTTGCTGCGCGCTGCCATGGTGGCTGTGGAGGGACAGCTGAACTGGGCGGTCATGGGCTGGACGGCGCTGGCCTTTCCTGTCGTCACGGGCGTGACCTGGTGGAGTGCCAGACATCCGCCCGCCTGGCCCAAAAGGCTGGTGGAGTGGCTGGTCTGCGGCCTGCTGATCCTGTCGGGCGCAAGTCTGCTCTGGTCGGGCTGGCGCGCGAGCCAGCCCGAGGTCCTGGTGCCCGATGATGCGATGGCGCTGCTGACCACCGGATTCAGATCGACACAGGGGCAGGAGCGCAATAGCTGACATCCGCAGATGTAAGCTGATGTACAGATGCCCGGCCAGCATTACGATATGCCCATGACTTCTGTATATGCCCAACGCCGCGCACGCTTGGCCGCCCAGTTGGGCGACGGCGGTGTCGCCATCATCCCCACGGCTCCCGAGTTGCATCGCAACCGCGATACCGAGTATCTGTATCGCCACGACAGCTACTTCTACTACCTCACGGGCTTTAGTGAGCCCAATGCCTGCCTGGTGCTGACCAGCGACGGCAAGAGCGTGCTGTTCTGCCAGCCCAAGGATCTGGAGCGCGAGGTCTGGACCGGCTACCGCCTGGGCCCCGAGGCGGCCAAGGCCAGGCTGGGCATGGATCAGGCCTGCTCCAGCGATGAAATCAATTCCCGCCTGCCGCGCCTGCTGGAAAACCGCGAGCGTGTCTGGTTCCCCTTCGCCACCCACAAGGGCCTGGCCGAACAGGTCGAAGGCTGGCTCAGCCAGGTGCGCGCCCGCTCGCGCTTTGGCGTGCTCTGTCCCACACAGCAGGGCGACGCCTGTGCGCTGCTGGATGAAATGCGTCTGCTCAAGGACGAGCATGAGCAGGACATCATGCGCCGCGCCGCGCAGATCAGTGCCCAGGCCCATGTACGTGCCATGCAGCGCTCGGCCCGCATGATCCGCAATGGCGAGGAGGTGCGTGAATATCATCTGGACGCCGAGCTGCTGCACGAGTTCCGCCAGCATGGCTCGCAGTACGTGGCCTACGGCTCCATCGTGGCCGCCGGTGCCAATGCCTGCGTGCTGCACTATCAGGCAGACAAGGCGCCGGTGCGCGCGGGCGAGCTGGTGCTCATCGATGCGGGCTGTGAACTGGATGGTTATGCCAGCGACATCACGCGCACCTTCCCGGCCGACGGCAAGTTCAGCGGAGCGCAGCGTGCGCTCTATGAGCTGGTGCTGGCCAGCCAGGAAGCGGCGATTGCCGTCACCAAGGCCGGCAAGCGCTTCAACGACCCGCATGACGCCACTGTTGCCGTGCTGGCCCAGGGCATGCTGGACCTGGGACTGCTGGACCGTACCAAGTACGGCACGGCCGAGGATGTGATCGAGTCGCGTGCCTACTTCCAGTTCTACATGCATCGCACCGGCCACTGGCTGGGCATGGATGTGCATGACTGCGGCAGCTATGTGGAGCCCAGCGAGCTGGGCGTGGTCAGCGAGCGCAAGGACCCGATCTCTGGTGAAACCATTGCCAATCGCCCCAGCCGCATCCTGCGCCCCGGCATGGTCACGACGATAGAGCCGGGCATCTATGTGCGTCCGGCACCTAGTGTGCCCGAACAGTTCCACAACATCGGTATCCGCATCGAGGACGATGCCATCGTCACCGAAACCGGCTGCGAGCTCATCACTCGCGGCGTGCCGGTCAAGGTCGACGAGATCGAAGCGTTGATGCGTGACTGAGAGGCTTGAACCGGAGCTCAGCATGCCGCAGACCTTTGCCCACCTGTCTCATCGCACAGCTGCCAGGCCACAGTCTGTCGCGCGCATGGGTTTGCTGCTTTGGTTGCTGGGTCTGCCGGGTGTGGTGGCGCTGGCCTGGACGACGCCGCCGGCCTGGCTGGCCGTTCTGGCGAGTGGCGGCTCCGACATTGTGGTTGGCTGGGCCGCGACGGCGGGATTGAGCATCCTGCTGGCGCTGAGCGTGGGCCTGGGGGTCAGTCTGGGCCCGAGGCTGGGCTTGAGTGCACCATTGATTCATGCCCTGGCCGAGGGGCGCATGCCCTGGCGTGGCGTACGCGTGCTGAGCCTGCCCGGCGTGGCCGGTGGCGTGATCGGTGCAGCCTGGCTGGTGACGTTGGCCGTGCTCTGGCCCGAAAGCATGTCTTTTGTGGACCCGGTCTACGGTCTGCCGCTATGGCCCAAGCTGCTATACGGCGCGATTACCGAAGAGTTGCTGTTGCGTCTTGGCATGCTGACGGGCGTGATGTGGATGTTGTGGAAGGCCTTCGGCAGCCCCCGGCAGCGCCCGGACTGGCGGCTGGGCTGGTCGGCCATCGCGCTGGCTGCCCTGCTGTCCGGCTGCATTCCGGTGTTTCTGGGCTGGACCATGGTCGGCGAGCTGCCGGCGCCGGTCGTACTGCAGCTGCTGGTGTGTGAAAGCGTCTATGGACTGCTGGCGGGCATCATGCTCTGGCGCTACGGACTCGAGGCCGCCATGCTCACGCATGTGGTGACCTATCTGCTCTCCCACGGGCTGATCTGAGGCCTGCACATTTGAACCTGCCGGGCAAAACTGTTTCGACGCTGCCATTGATGCGCTGCACAACGCTTGTCGATTCGGCTGCAAGTTTCCCTCTTATGCTTCCGAATCAGTAGCTGCAAGCGCTTGAAATATAAACATTTCAAGCTTTATTTACCCTGATATCAATGATGGGTAGGCGCAAGAAGCTACTGTTTTTTCTGTTCTGCGACGCGCTTGCCTGGTGCTGCAGTGCTGTGCAAGATGCAGTCATGTAACCGCATTCGTGCCAGAATTGAAACCCGATTACATTCCATCGCGAGAGAGACATTTCATGCAAGTGAGTCGTGCTACCAAGATCGTCGCCACACTGGGCCCCGCTTCCAGCGATCCGCAACTGCTTGAACAAATGGTGCGCGAAGGCGTGAACGTCGTGCGCCTGAACTTCAGCCATGGCAAGGCGCAGGACCATATCGACCGTGCCACCATGGTGCGCGAAGCCGCACAGCGTGCGGGCCGCGAAGTGGCCATCATGGCCGACCTGCAGGGTCCCAAGATCCGCGTCGGCAAGTTTGCCGAGGGCAAGGTCATGCTCGAGCCAGGCGAGCGCTTTGTGCTCGACGCATCGCGCACCGAACTCGGCGACATCAACGGCGTGGGCCTTGATTACAAGGAGCTGCCCCGTGACGTGAAGGCTGGCGATGTGCTGCTGCTCAACGACGGTCTGATCGTGCTGACCGTGGACGCAGTACGTGGTGAAGAGGTGCACACCGTCGTCAAGCTGGGTGGCGAGCTGTCCAACAACAAGGGCATCAACAAGCAAGGTGGCGGCCTGACGGCTCCCGCACTGACCGCCAAGGACATGGAAGACATCAAGACCGCGATGTCCTTCCAGGCCGACTACGTGGCCGTGAGCTTCCCCAAGAACGCCACCGACATGGAAATGGCACGCCAGCTGTGCAATGTGGCCGCTGCCCAGTACGGCCACAGGCCCGGCCTGATCGCCAAGATCGAGCGTGCCGAGGCCATTCCGCGTCTGGAAGAGATTCTCAAGGTCTCCGACGGCATCATGGTTGCCCGTGGCGATCTGGCTGTGGAAGTGGGCAATGCCGCCGTGCCCGCGCTGCAAAAGAAGATGATCCGCATGGCGCGCGACATGGACAAGGTGGTGATCACCGCGACCCAGATGATGGAGTCCATGATCACCAACCCCGTGCCCACCCGTGCCGAAGTGAGCGACGTGGCCAATGCCGTGCTGGACGGTACCGATGCCGTGATGCTGAGCGCCGAAACCGCTGCCGGCAAATACCCGCTGGAGACTGTGCGTGAAATGGCCGCCATCTGCGCCGCTGCGGAAGCGGCCGAAGACCGCGTCAAGGATGCTGATTTCAGCAACAGCCAGTTCAAGCGTACCGACCAGGCCATCGCCATCGGCGCGCTGTTCACCGCGCATCACCTGGGTGCCAAGGCCATTGTGGCGCTGACGGACTCCGGTTCGACCGCGCTGTGGATGAGCCGTCATCGCATCCATATCCCCATCTACGCCCTGACGCCCAAGCTGGCCACGCAGCGCAAGATGGCGCTGTATCGCAACGTGCGTCCTTTGCTGATGGATACCAGCGCCGAGCGTGACATGGCGCTGGACCAGGCCAAGGGCCACTTGCTGGCCCGCGGCATCGTGCAGTCCGGCGATGTCTACGCCATCACCTGCGGCGAACCCATGGGCCAGCCCGGTGGTACTAATATGCTCAAGATCTGCCGGGTGGAATAAGCCCCCTGAGCGGCTATGCCGCTTCCCCCCGAGGGGGACGGCATCTTCGCTGCGAGGCGGCTCTTGCTCGATGCCTCTGACTTGAAGCATGCCTCATCAAAAAAGCTCCCAGCGCTCATGGATAAAGCGCTGGCAGCTTTTGTTTTGATAGCGTGCCTCAGCCGATCTGGGTTTGCAGCCGGCGCTTGAGCCGTTGGCGGCGCCGGGCTTGTTTAATCTGCAGGGCGCTGCGCCAGACCAGCACGGCGCTGGCGGCACCGACCAGCATGCCGGCCAGAACGTCCGACGGGAAATGCACGCCCAGCACCACGCGGCTGAGTGCCACGCTGGTGGCGAGAAGCCATGCGACAACAACCAGCCAGCGCTGGTGTCTGCCCACTCCCAGGTTGATGCCCTGAGCCAGGGCAAAGGCGCCGGCGGCGTGCATGCTGGGAAAGCTGGCGCTGACACCATGTGCTATCCACTGCATGCCCATGCCCAGTTGCGCCGGCCTGGGCATGGGCAGGCCCCAGCGAATCAGACGGCAGGCCAGCCAGGCACATGCCATGGACAGCAAGGCCAGTTGCAGGCTGCGCTGCCAGCCCTTGGCAAGCGCCAGCATGGCAGCAATCACGGGCAGGGCGCACAGGCCGGGCAACCAGTTGGAGGCAAAGCGCGAGGCTTGAATCCACCACAGCGGGCTCTGGGTGTTGGCATTCAGAAAGTGAAATACGGGGGCATCGAAGAGCAGCATGAATGACCTTTGCATGTGTGCTGCGCTCAGTCCTGGGCAAGCAGCTCGTCGGGAGACATGGCTGTATCCGCCGGTGCCTGGCGCGCCAGGCGGCGGGTGGTCAGCAGATCGCAAAACCAGCTGGCCGTCCAGCAAAGCCAGGCGGTCCACAGGGTGTGGCTCATGAAGTGGGCGCCGCGCATCTGCTGCGCCAGGCCCAGGGCAAAACCAGCCACCAGGGCCGCAGCAAGCCACAGGCGCGCGGCGCGCGGCAGGTCGTGGCGCAGCGCAAAGTAGCCGCTGATGAAGGCAAAACCCGCCGAGGCGTGGCCGGCTGGAAAGCAGTGGCCGCCGCCACCGTCTGTCACTCCCCAGGCCCAGTGAGAGACATAGTGGCCCACGCCGCCAAAATCGCTGAGATCCCAAGGGCAACTGGTGACACTGATGCGTTTTATCAGGGTCATGACGACGAGCGCGATCAATGAACCCACCACCAACTGTATCCGGCGTGGATAAGGCACGTTGCGCAGCCAGCCGACGGGCCACCAGATCGTCAGGCTTAGCCCCATCACGATGATCCAGGCCAGCTTGCGCGCGCCTTCATGGGCAATATTGACCATGAACCAGTCGTTCTGCAGGGCAAAGCCCTGGCGGTTGCCAAACCAGTGCGCCATGGGCATGTCCAGGGCGCTCATGTCCCAGGCCAGTACGCAGGCCAGGGCGATGACAGTCCAGCCCAGAAGGGCTGGAGAGGAGGCTGGGCGAAGAGGAGGGTAAGGGATCGAGGGGGCGGACGACTTCATGCCCGCCACGATAGAAAGCGCTGCTTAACAAGCGCTTAAGGTCTTGCTCAGCCCTGGGCCGTCCATGCGCTGCGCAGGCGTCTGAGATGCGGCATGACGCGCAGATGACGGCGGCGGCGCAGCTGGAAGGCGATATGCCAGACGATGAGGGCACCGCTGATGCCTACCAGCGCGCCGGCCATCAGATCGGAGGCAAAGTGCACCCCCAGATGGACGCGGCTCCAGGCGATGCCGATGGCGGCTATCCAGGCCAGCCAGACCAGCGGCTTGCGGTGGCGGGTTGCGCCCAGGCTGAGGGCCATGGCCAGGGCAAAGGCTCCGCTGGCATGCAGGCTGGGAAAGCCGGCACGTCCGCCATGCTGAATCCATAGCGTACCCAGATTGAGCTGGAATGGGCGCGGAGCCGGGAAGCCCCAGCGTATGAGTCTGGCGATCAGCCAGGCCATGGCCATGGACAGCAGCAGCATCAGCATGGTGCGACGCGTTGCCGGTGAGCCGAACACCAGGGCCAGCAGGACCAGAGCGCCGCTCAGATTGGGCAACCAGGCCGAGAGCGAACGTGCCAGCTGGATGCTGAACCAGTGCGTCTGAGCATCGGCATTGAACAGCGCAAACAGAAACGGATCGAAGAAGAACATGAAGGCGCTGCGGCAGGTTGCGGCAATGGAGGGTGGCCGATGTTAAGGCGAAATGCTGGCTTGCGGATGTCAAGCCCATGCGCGATCAGGGGAGGTGTGCATCGGCGTTGACCGGCAAGTTGAGTGGATTGGGGATTGCCGCGCACAATGCGTGCATGCGAATTCTGGTGGTCGAAGACAACGAAGGCATTGCAGCGGGGCTGCGAACCAATCTCATGCAGCGCGGCTATGCGGTGGACGTGTGCGCCAGCGTGGCCGAGGCCTGGCATGCCCTGAGTGCCGAGCGCTTCGATGCCGTGTTGCTGGACCTGGGGCTGCCCGACGGCGATGGCAGCGAGGTGGTGCGCCGCCTGCGCCAGCAGACCGGCCGGCCCGGCGTGCCGCAACTGCCGGATCCGGCCACGCCGGTGCTGATCCTCACGGCACGCGATCAGGTGCAGGACCGGGTCGCGGGGCTCAATCTGGGTGCCGATGACTACCTGGTCAAACCTTTTGACATGGACGAGCTGGAGGCCCGCTTGCGCGCCATGATGCGCCGCGCGGCCGGTCAGGCATCGCCGGTGATCCGCCATGCGGATCTGGAGGTGGACCCGGCTGCCCGCACCATCAGGCAGGCGGGGCAGAAGGTGGAGGTTTCACCGCGCGAATTTGCCGTGCTCTGGGCCTTGTTGCTTGCGCGCGGGCGGGTGCTGTCGCGCCCACAAATCGAGGAGCATCTCTACAGCTGGGGCGATACGGTGGATAGCAATGCCGTGGAGGTCTATGTCCACCATCTTCGCAAGAAGCTGGGCCAGAAGATCATTGTGACCATGCGCGGCGTGGGCTACTTCATGCCGCAGGAGCAGGAGTGAAGGCCATGCCGCAGACCGGCATGCGCCGCAGCTCGCTGCAGCTGAATCTGCTGGCCTGGATGTTGGGCGCGCTGGCGCTTGTCTGGGGCAGCTTTGTCATCTGGGGCTACCAGACCGGGGTGCACGAGGCCGATGAGCTGACCGACGGACACCTGGCAGGAGTGGCTGCGCTGACCTTGAACTGGCATGTGCAGGACGATGTTCCTGTGCGAGATTCGACACCGGTGCAGCGTCCGCCTGGGCTGCGTGCCCACGATTATCAGGAGTCGCTGAGCGTGGTGCTCTGGAATGCGCAAGGACTGCTGATCTCGCGCACCGGACAGGCGCCTTTGCCGGATTTCGACATCGAGCAGGGCTTTGCCACGATTGGCGCGGATGAACGCAAGGCCTGGCGCAGCTATACCCAGTGGAGCCACGACAAAACAGCCAAGGTCACGGTGATGATCGACCTGGCCGAGCGCGACAGTCTGGCCGACGACATCGCCATGCAGATGATAGAGCCGGGCTTCTGGCTGCTGCCCGTGATCGTGATTGCGCTGGGTGTGGCCATGCGCCGCGGCATGCGTCCTCTCAATCAGCTCACGCAACGCGTGGAGGCGCTGGATCTGGGCCGCGACCAGCGCCTGTCCGACGCCCATGTGCCGCGCGAGCTCTCGCCCATGGTCAGCTCCATCAACACCTTGCTCGACCGCCAGCAGGAGGCACTGGAGCGCGAGCGCAATCTGGCCAATGAAGTGGCCCATGAGCTGCGCACGCCGCTGGCCTCCATCGCTTTGCAGGCCCAGGCACTGAAGTCGGGGGGGCAGACCGATACTGCTGTCATGCAGGCCGCGCTGCAGCGCATTGGCCAGGACGCCCTGCATGCCGGCCATGTGCTCGATCAGTTGCTGACCCTGGCCCGGGCTGGACGCGGCATGCTGGATGCGCCTTTGCAGCCCGTGAACTGGGCCGATGTGGTGCGCGATGTGGCGGCGGCACAAGCTCAGCATGCCTGGCAGCGTGAAGACATGATCTCCGTGGACGCCCCGCAGGAGCTGCCTGTGCGCGGCAATGCGCTGCTGCTCGACTCAGCCCTGCGCAACCTGGTGGAAAACGCCGTGCGCCACACGCCGACGGGCACACAGATCGAGGTGCAGGCCGGTCTTGATTCGACCCGTGCGCTGGCCTGGGTGCAGGTCTGCGATGACGGCAGGCGCGATGCCGCGCCGGTCCATGTGCCGCCCGTGGACAGTCTGCATCTGGGCCATGAAATCGTCAGCCGCGTCATGCAGGCCCATGGCGGGCGCTTCATGGTGGCCGAGGCACCGCAAGGCTTCACCACCTGCTATCGCATGGAAATACCGCTAGCCGGTTAAAATGCCCGGTTACTAAGCGGTTACCGAAGCGTGGCCGCTGGTCTTTCCCCGGACCACAGCTGTCGTGCGGCGCACTGCAGTGATTCATCGCCGGGGGCGTTGCCTCTCAAAACTTTGAACGGAACCCACCATGCCTTTGATCTCGATGCGCGAAATGCTGGACCATGCTGCTGAAAACGGCTATGGCATCCCCGCCTTCAACGTGAACAATCTGGAACAGGTCCAGGCCGTGATGTCGGCGGCTGACGAAGTCGGTGCGCCCGTGATCCTGCAGGCCAGCGCTGGCGCCCGCAAATACGCCGGCGAGCCCTTCATCAAGCACCTGATCCAGGCTGCTGCCGAGATGTATCCCCACATCCCCCTGGTGATGCACCAGGACCATGGCACCACGCCTGAAGTCTGCCAGGGCGCGCTGAACCTGGGCTTCGGCTCTGTGATGATGGACGGCTCGCTGATGGCCGACGGCAAGACGCCTTCGTCCTTCGACTACAACGTGGACGTGACCCAGAAGGTGGTGGCCATGGCCCACCAGATCGGCGCCACCGTGGAAGGCGAGCTGGGCTGCCTGGGCAACCTGGAAACCGGCGAAGCCGGCGAAGAAGACGGCATCGGTGCCGAGGGCAAGCTGGACCACAGCCAGATGCTGACCGACCCCGAAGAAGCTGCCGTGTTCGTCAAGGCCACCCAGCTGGACGCGCTGGCGATCGCCATCGGTACCAGCCATGGCGCCTACAAGTTCAGCCGCAAGCCCACAGGCGACATCCTGGCGATTTCCCGCGTCAAGGAAATCCATGCCCGCATCCCCAACACCCACCTGGTGATGCATGGCTCCTCCTCCGTGCCCCAGGAGCTGCTGGCCATCATCAACCAGTACGGTGGCAAGATGAAGGAAACCTACGGCGTGCCCGTGGAAGAGATCCAGGAAGCCATCAAGTACGGCGTGCGCAAGATCAATATCGACACAGATATCCGTCTGGCGATGACCGGCGCGGTGCGCAAGTTCCTGGCCGAGAACCCCGACAAGTTCGACGCCCGCGAATGGCTCAAGCCTGCCCGCGAAGCGGCCAAGCAAGTCTGCAAGGCCCGCTACATCGAGTTCGGCTGCGAAGGCCAGGGCGCCAAGATCAAGGGCTACAGCCTGGAGCAAATGGCCAAGAAATACGCCGCCGGCGATCTGGCCCAGCTGGTCAAGTAAACTCAAGTTTGATAGCTGTCAGCGCTTTACCAGTAAGCGCTTGAGGCAGAAAACATTCAAAGCCCGCAGCCTGTTGCCTGCGGGCTTTTTTCATGGCTTATGACTTCTGTTACCAAGGTGACCCGGCTTGTTTCCTAGGGTTACTACAGTATCGAACGACCGTGCTTTTTATCACAATGGCCGGATCAGACGATAAGACACGGAGACAGAAGAATGAGTGACCGTCCTTGGCTGAAAGCATATCCAGAGGGAGTTCCTGCGGACATCGATGCGTCCCAGTATCCATCGCTGGTGGCCTTGATGGAGGAGGCATTTGCCAAGCATGCCGACAAGGTGGCCTATTCCTTCATGGGCAAGGAGTTGACCTTCGCCCAGGTCGATGCGCAGAGCAAGCTCTTTGCCGCCTATCTGCAAAGCCTGGGGCTGCAGCGCGGCGACCGTGTTGCGCTGATGATGCCCAATATTCCCCAGTATCCGGTGGCCGTGGCCGGGGTGCTGCGTGCCGGCTATGTGCTGGTCAACGTCAACCCGCTCTACACGGCGCGCGAGCTCGAGCATCAGCTCAAGGATTCGGGCGCCAAGGCCATCGTCATCATCGAGAACTTCGCCAAGACGCTGCAGGACGGCATGCATGGCAGCGCCGTGCAGCACATCGTGCTCTGCGCCATGGGCGACGAGCTGGGGCTTCTGAAGGGCATGCTGGTCAATTACGTGGTGCGCTCCGTCAAGAAGCTGGTGCCGCCCTTCAGCCTGCCCGGTGCCGTGCGCTTCAAGGACGCACTGGCCAAGGGTCGCGGTGCGACCTTGAACGCGCCGGTGCTCAAGGCCGACGACATGGCGCTGCTGCAATACACGGGCGGCACCACGGGCGTGAGCAAGGGTGCCGTGCTGCTGCACAGGAACATCATCGCCAACGTGCTGCAGTCCGAAGCCTGGAACGAGCCCGCCATGAAGAAGGTGCCGGCCGGTGAACAGCCCACCAGCATCTGTGCGCTGCCGCTCTATCACATCTTCGCGTTCACGGTGAACATGATGCTGGCCATGCGTACCGGCGGCAAGACCGTGCTGATCCCCAATCCGCGCGATCTCAAGGCCACGCTCAAGGAGCTGTCCAGGCACCGTTTCCACAGCTTTCCGGCCGTGAACACCTTGTTCAACGGACTGGCCAACCACCCCGACTTCGGCACCGTGGACTGGAGCCATCTCAAGGTCTCGGTGGGCGGCGGCATGGCCGTGCAGAGCGCCGTGGCCGAGCTGTGGCTCAAGAAGACCGGCTGCCCCATCTGCGAGGGCTATGGCCTATCGGAAACCAGTCCTTCGGTGACCTGCAACCCGGTCACGGCCACGGCTTACTCGGGCACCATCGGCGTGCCCCTGCCCAGCACCTATGTGAAGCTGGTCGGCGACGACGGCCAGGACGTGAGCGAGCCGGGTCTGCCCGGCGAAGTCGCCGTGCTGGGCCCGCAGGTCATGGCCGGTTACTGGCAGCGCCCCGACGAAACCGCCAAGGTCATGACGGCCGACGGCTACTTCCTGACCGGTGACATCGGCACCATGGACGAGCGCGGCTTTGTGAAGATCGTGGATCGCAAGAAGGACATGGTCATCGTCAGCGGCTTCAATGTCTATCCCAACGAGGTCGAGGACGTGGTCTCCAACTGCCCCGGCGTGCTGGAGTGCGCGGTGGTCGGCGTACCCGACGAAAAGTCCGGCGAGGCCATCAAGCTCGTCGTCGTCAAAAAAGACCCGGCATTGACGGAGCAGGCCATCCGCGACTACTGCCATGCCAATCTGACTGGCTACAAGCGTCCGCGCCACATCGTCTTTCGCACCGATCTGCCAAAGACTCCCGTGGGCAAGATCCTGCGCAGGGAGCTGCGCGACGCCTGAGAGTTTTTCATCTTGTCCTTCAAGGCGAGTTCACAGGAGCGCTTGGCGCTCCTTTTTTTATGCCCGTTTTCAGGCCGGTGCCTGTGTGGGCGGGGGCAAAACGCCACACCGATACCTGTCTCCACCGCAGCAACAAGGAAATGTGCTTGTTGATATCGGGCAAGTCTTCTTATAATTGTTTCGCCAAATGAACCTGGTTTTATTAGTAAAACAAAAAGCAAATCGCTTTTTGTGTTCACCAACGGTTTCAGGAGAGACATATGAGCGAGATCGCACAAGACAACAGCGCCCGTACTTGGGATCGCCCCGAGGGTTCCAGCTTTGAAGACTGGATGAGCACACGCATTGCGCGCTTTGCCACGCGCAAGTACGACTTCGATGCCCTGAAGTTCCAGGCCGACTTTGACCCCAAATACCGCCGCGGCCAGATGCGTTACATCGGCACGGGCGGCACGGGCGTGGCCTCCGACAGCAACACCATTCCGTCGGAAAACTTCACCTTCTCCACCATGGTGATTCCCGCCGGCCATGAAGGCCCTTCGCATCTGCACACCGATGTGGAAGAAGTGTTTTTCGTGATGCGCGGCAAGCTCAAGCTGGTGCTGGAAAAGGACGGCGAGCGTTTCGAGACCATCCTGACCGATCGCGATGTGGTTTCGGTGCCGCCCGGCGTCTACCGCGAAGAGATCAATGTCGGTGATGAGGATGCGCTGATGTGCGTGATGCTGGGCGCCAAAAAGCCCGTCACCCCGACTTATCCGCCCGAGCATCCTCTGGCCAAGATCAAGCGCTGAGCTTCGCCATGCATGAAGATTTGCTGTCGCTGAAACTGCAGCTGCTGCAGACCGGTTTTCCCGAGCGGCTGGTGAAGCTTCCGCAGAAGGCTCAGGTCGCCTGGCGCGAGGCAGGCGACGCCAGCTCCGACTTTGCGGTGGTGCTGCTGCATGGCATCAGCTCCGGGGCAGCATCCTGGCTGGATGTGGCGCTGCAGCTGGCTGACAAAGTGCGCGTTCTGGCCTGGGATGCACCTGGCTATGGCGTCTCGACGCCGCTGGCCCAATCGGCGCCTGCCGATGCCGACTATGCACAGGCGCTGGCTCAGTCGCTGCTGGTGCTGGGCGTTCGGCGTTGCATCCTGGTCGGGCACTCGCTGGGCGCCCTGATGGCAGCCAGGCTGGCTGCCATGGCCGCGCCGGGACTGGTCGAGCAACTGGTGCTCATCAGCCCGGCGGGCGGCTACGGCGCGACGGCCAAGGCCGAGCAGCAGGCCAAGGTGCGCGAGGGTCGTCTGGCTTCACTGGCCGAGAAGGGGGTCGCGGGTCTGGCGGCCGTCATCGATCAGCGCCTGGTGTCCTCCGAGGCTCCTGAAGCCGTGCGTGCATGGGTGCGCTGGAATACGGCACGCATGCAGCCGCAGGGCTATGCGCAGGCGGTCGAGCTGCTATGCGGCAGCGATCTGGCACAGGCACAGGGCAGGCTGGGCATGCCGGTCGAGGTTTGGGTCGGCGAGCACGATGTGGTGACCACACCTGCAGCCTGCAAGTCCTGGTCCGAACTGCTGGGCGCGCACTACGGTACGCTTGCGGCTGCCGGTCATGCTTCACCCGTGGAACAACCAATGGAGGTCGCGCATAGGCTGGCATCTTTGTTGAACCAAAGCTATTGCCCCAATACCAGCTGATTGCTATGAGCGAAACCCCTGAGATTTCAACCAACGAACAAGATCGTTACACCGTGCCAGCCCTGGATCGAGGACTGCGCCTGCTGGCCTGCTTTGGTCCGGAGCAGCCGGTCTGGAGTGCGCCCGAGCTGGCGCGCAGCCTCGAGCTGCCGCGCTCCACGGTGTTTCGCATGTTGACCACGCTTGAAAACTCGGGGTATCTGCAGCGCAGCGGTACCGAATACCGGCTCGGTCTGGCCGTGCTGCGCCTGGGCTATGACTATCTGTCCACCCAGCCGCTGGCGCAACTGGCCGAGCCTGTGCTGCAGGCCTTGTGCGATGAGCTGGGCATGACCAGCAATCTTGCATTGCGCGACGGCACTTCCGTGGTCTATGTGGCACGCGTCACTCCGTCCGGGGCATTCCAGGGCGCGGTGCGCGTGGGCTCGCGTCTGCCGGCGCATGCGACGGTGCTGGGGCGGGCCCTGCTGCATGACATGGATGGCGCGCAGCTGCGCTCGGTGTTTGGCGGCGAGGAACTGCCCCAGTTCTCCGAGAGCACGCCGCGCAACGTCGACGAGCTGCTGCGCCTGCTGGCCGAGGATCGCGAGCGCGGCTATGCCATGGGCGAGGGCTTTTACGAGCCTGGCGTTTCCAGTATTGCAGCGCCGGTGCGCGCCGCAGACGGGCGGGTGGTTGCGGGGCTGGCCATGGCCATTCCGTTTACCGAGCTGGGGCCCGAAAAAACCCAGCTCTGGGTGCAGAAGGTGCAGCAGGCGGCAGAGACTTTGTCCGCTCATTTGCGCCAGCAGCACCCGGACCATTTGCGCTGACCCCGATCACGCCGGGCCAGCGCATTTTTCAGGAGGCTAGAGATGAAAAATATTGCTTTGATTGGCTGCGGCGCGATTGGCTCCAGTGTGCTGGAGCTTTTGAGCGGAGATACCCGGCTGCAGGTGGGCTGGGTACTGGTTCCCGAGATCACGCCAGCCGTGCGCGAGACGGCTGCCCGCCTGGCGCCACAGGCGCAGCTGCTGCAGGCCTTGCCCGGCGACGCGGTGCCGGATCTGCTGGTGGAATGCGCGGGTCATGCAGCCATAGAGGAGCATGTGCTGCCGGCCCTGGCGCGCGGCATTCCGGCGGTCATCGCATCCATAGGCGCCTTGAGTGCCCCGGGCATGGCCGAGCGGGTACAGGCTGCGGCCGAGGCTGGCAGGACGCAGGCCCAGCTGTTGTCGGGCGCCATCGGCGGCATTGATGCGCTGGCGGCGGCGCGCGTGGGCGGACTGGAGACGGTGGTCTACACAGGCCGCAAGCCGCCAAAGGCCTGGAGCGGTACCCCGGCCGAGCAAGTCTGCGATCTGGACGGCTTGACCGAGGCCTTCTGCATTTTTGAAGGCTCGGCGCGCGAGGCCGCACAGCTCTATCCCAAGAATGCCAATGTGGCGGCCACCTTGTCGCTGGCCGGACTGGGGCTGGACAAGACCATGGTGCGTCTGTTTGCCGACCCTGGCGTCCACGAAAACGTGCACCAGGTCGAGGCGCGGGGTGCTTTCGGCGCCATGGAGTTGACCATGCGCGGCAAGCCTCTGGCGGCCAACCCCAAGACATCGGCGCTGACGGTGTACAGCGTCGTGCGCTCGGTACTCAACAACGTGGCACCACTGGCCATCTGATCCGGCGTCAGGTCATTGGCGTCATGCACGCCATGGGCTTGGCACCTCTCTTGCTTGTTGTTGCAAGCCTGCAAACAGACTTTCCCACTTCAGCATGGTGTCACGGTTGGGCGAATATTTCCTTGCGCATCGTCAAACAGGGCGCGCATTGAAGCTCGGCCGGCCTGGCATCCCCACCCTCTGGAACCCTCATGCAACGCTCCGACTTTCTCAAATCCTGCCTGGCGCTGGCCAGCGTCCTGGCCCTGCCCGTCGCCCATGCGGCGACTGCCGCCGAGCAGCTTTCCGCCGGGCAGTTCACCGTCATTGCGCCTTTCCCTGCAGGTGGTCCTGTGGACATCCTGGCGCGAATTCTGGCGACCGGCCTGACCGAGCATTACAAGCAGGCCGCCATCGTCGACAACCGCCCCGGCGCCAGCGGCAATATCGGTATCGATATGGTCAAGCGTGCCAAGCCCGACGGCCATACGCTGCTGGTCGTGCCGCAAGGCAATCTGACCATCAACCCGACGCTGATGCCCAAGCTGCCCTACAGCGTGTTTGGCGACTTTGTGCCCGTGGCTTCCATGGGGCGCACGGCCAATGTCATTGCTGTCAATCCGCAGGTGCCGGCCAAGTCGGTTCAGGAACTGGTGGCGCTGTCCAAGGCCAAGCCCAACTCCATCAGCTACGCCTCGCCCGGCGTGGGCTCCAGCCTGCACCTGGCGGGCGAGCTGTTCAAGGACAAGTCGGGCGCGGACATCATGCATGTGGCCTACAAGGGCTCTGCCCAGGGCGTGACCGATGTGCTGGGCGGCACCATTCCCATGATCGTGGCCAATCTGCCCACCGTGCTGCCCCATGTGCAGTCGGGCAAGCTGCGCGCGCTGGCGGTGACCGACGGCGCGCGCTCGGGCTTTTTGCCCAATGTGCCGACTCTGGCCGAAGCCGGCGTGCCGGGGATTGCCATTTCCTCCTGGTATGGCGTGCTGGCTCCGAAGAACACGCCTGCCGAGGTGGTCAGGCAGCTGGGCGAGGATATCGACAAGATTCTCAAGACCCCGGCAGCCCTCAATCAGCTCAAGGCACAGGGCATGACGCCCTGGGTGGTCAAGGGCGAGGCTTTCGGCGAGCTGATCCGCAAGGAAACAGGGCTTTGGGCGCCCATCATCAAAAGTCATGAGATCGAGGCGCAGTAAGCCCTCGTGCTCTAATCGCGCCTCTTGCGCATCCCCCAAAAGCGGCCTGGTGCCGCTTTTGTGCTTTCCTTGTACTTTCTTTTGTGCTTTCACCAGGGCCGCCCGGCCCATGTTCCGGAGAACCCCATTCATGACGCTTGCCATACTCAGCGCTCTTGCCGAAGAACAACACGGCCTGGTCGACGCCATGCAGGACATGCAATGCCTGCGCCATGCCGGGCGCGACTTCTGGCTAGGCCGACTGCATGGCCATGAGGTGGTGTGCGCGCTGTCGGGCATAGGCAAGGTGGCCGCTGCCACCACTACCGCCGCGCTGATCGAGCGCTTCGGCGTGCGCGGCATTCTGTTCACCGGCGTGGCGGGCGGCATCGGCGCGGATGTGAACGTGGGCGATGTGGTGATCGCCCGGAGCTTTGTGCAGCATGACATGGATGCCTCGCCGATCTTTCCGCGCTGGCAATTGCCCGGCTATGGCCGCAGCACCCTGGCCTGCGACGAGGCGGCGACGGACCGGCTGGCGCAGGCCGCCGACTCGGCGGTTCGTTCCGGCATCGCGGCTTCGTATGCTTCGGCCCGCGTGCATCAGGGACTGATTGCCAGCGGCGATCAGTTTGTCAGTTCGCGCCAGGCCAGCGCGCAGCTGAGAACCGATCTGGAGGCCGCCGGCCACGCCGTGCTGGCCGTGGAGATGGAGGGCGCTGCCGTGGCCCAGACCTGCCTGGATTACGGCACGCCTTTTGCCGCGATGCGCACCATCTCGGACCGGGCGGACGACAGTGCGCATGTGGATTTTTCGGATTTTGTGCGCACGGTGGCAAGCCGCTACGCGCAGTGCGTGGTGCTGGACTTTCTGCGCCTGACGCCTGCGAAGGAAAGAGTTGTTTGCTAGCTTATTGATAGCTTTTACCGCTTGTTAAGCATGGCTTTCATGATGTTTCAAATCTAAGTTCTGTTATTGACATGCGCTAGAAGCTATCAATGTTGATGAACTTCGATCTGGCCTGCACACAGTTGCAGACTGGATACCTTTTGTTGCCTCGTTTTCCTTTCAACCGCGCTTGTCGCGGTTTTTTTACGCCCATGTGTCGCTGTGGGGTGGGGACTACGGGTTTCTCCGGGTATTGACTTAAAACAAGGCTCACTAAACTGCAGGCTTGTTTCAAGAAAAAAGTGTCATTTCATATTTGAAACAAACAAGGTTTAAGATGACCCTCAACACCATGCCTTCCACCGGTCAGCTCGCTGGGCGCCGGATTCTTGTGACCGGCGCTGCGCGCGGCCTGGGTTTTGCTTTTGCGCAGACGCTGTGCCAGCAGGGGGCGCAGCTTGTGATGGCCGATCTGCGCGCCGAGTTGCTGAGCGAAGCCGTTGCCAAGCTGCGCGCCATGGGCTTCGAGGCTCACGGCGTCGCCTTTGATGCAAGCAACCCGGATTCCATCGAGCAGTGCGCACAGCAGGCCGTGCAGACCCTTGGCGGTCTGGATGGCCTGGTCAACAACGCGGCCGTGACGGACTCCGGCGGCAAGGGCATGGACGACATCGCCCTGGAAAAGTGGGATCAGGTGATGAACGTCAATGTGCGCGGCGTCTGGCTGATGACCCGTGCCTGCCGTGCGGCGCTCAAGGACAGCGGGCGCGGTGCCATCGTCAATCTGGCTTCCGACACCGCCATGTGGGGCGCTCCCAACCTGATGGCCTATGTGGCCAGCAAGGGCGCCGTGATGGCCATGACGCGTTCCATGGCTCGCGAGCTGGGCGCGGATGCCATCACCATCAATGCCGTGGCGCCGGGCCTGGTGCTGGTCGAGGCCACCGAGTACGTGCCCGAGCATCGCCATCGCCTCTACATCGACCAGCGCGCGCTGCAGCGCGAGCAGGGCCCCGAGGATGTGTCGGGTGCCGTTTCCTATCTGTTGTCGGACGGTGCGCGCTTTGTGACGGGGCAGGTCCTGCCCGTCAACGGCGGCTTCGTCATGAATTGATATGAATTGCCCCCTGAGTCGCTGCGCGCCTTCCCCCCAGGGGGACGACAGCCTCGCTGCGGGGCGGCCCTTGCTTGCTGTCTCTGGCGACGGAAACGGTGCATGCAGCGGGGGCGCTTCAAGCTTGGGTGCAACAAGCTGGAATGAACCGAAAGTTGGATATGTCTGCTTCCACTATTCCTGAAGATGCGGGTGGCGCGCCGGACGGCGGCTCCGACAAGTACATGGTGCCGGCGCTGGAGCGCGGTCTGCGCCTGCTGCAGGAGTTCGGCCGCGACAACGCCACGCTGGGCGCGCCCGAGCTGGCGCGTCGCCTGCAGCTGCCGCGCGCCACGGTTTTCCGCATGCTCAACACGCTGGAGAGCATGGGCTTTTTGCAGCGCGCCGAGGGCGGCAACGATTACCGGCTGGGCCTGTCAGTGTTGCGCCTGGGCTTCGAGTTCCTGTCCTCCATGGACCTGACCGAGCTGGGCCAGCCCGTGATTGCGCGCTTGTGCGAGGAAATCCGCTTCCCCTGCAACATCGTGGTGCGCGACGGCCGCTCCATTGTCTATGTGGCCAAGGTCACACCGCCGACACCGCTGACCAGTTCGGTGCGCGTGGGCACGCGGTTGCCCGCCCATGCCACGCTGCTGGGTCGCATTCTGCTGGCTGATCTGTCGCTGCCAGAGCTGCGAGCCCTCTATCCCGAAGAGCAGCTGGAAGGCCATTCGCCCAATACGCCCAAGACCGTGATCGAGCTCTTCGACCTGGTTCAGTCCGATCGCGAGCGTGGCCATGTGGCCGGTGCGGGCTTCTACGAAAGCTCGATCTCCACCATCGCCGCGCCCGTGCGCGACCACAGCGGCCGCGTCATCGCGGCCCTGGGTGTGACTCTGGCCTCGGCCCAGATCGACCCCGGGCGCCAGACGGAGCTGGTGCCGCGCGTCTGCGCGGCGGCCGACGAACTGTCGGAGCTGCTCAACTACCGGCCGCAGTCCAGCGCGCAGGTTCTGTCCATCACTTCAAGGCGCGCAGGAGGCGGCCATGCATGATTTCAAACTCGACGCCACGGCCGTCGTCACCGGCGGTTCTTCGGGCATAGGCCTGGCCACCGTGGAGCTGTTGCTGGCCCAGGGAGCCCGCGTGGCCCTGTGCGGCCGCAACCCCGAGCGTCTGGAGCAGGCCGTCAAGCAGCTGCTGGAGCGCCACCCCGAGGCTCGCGAGCGCCTGTTCGCCCAGGCCTGCGACGTGCTCGATGCCGGGCAGGTGCAGCAGTTCGCCCGCGCCAGCGAAGCGGCTCTGGGCCCGGCTTCCATTCTCATCAACAACGCCGGTCAGGGCCGCGTTTCCACCTTCGAGAACACCAGTGATGAAGCCTGGACCGAGGAGCTGCACCTGAAGTTCTTCTCGGTGCTGCATCCCACGCGCGCCTTTCTGCCCCAGCTTGAGCGCGGCACGGAGTCTGCGATTGTCTGCGTGAACTCGCTGCTGGCCTCCCAGCCGGAGCCGCATATGGTTGCGACCTCGGCGGCGCGCGCCGGCCTCAAGAACCTGGTGCGCTCCATGGCCACCGAGTTCGCCCCCAAGGGTGTGCGCGTCAACGGCATCCTGGTCGGCCTGATCGAGTCCGGCCAGTGGCGCCGCCGCTTCGATGCCCGCGAGGACCGCAGCCAGACCTGGGAGCAGTGGAGCGCCGATCTGGCCCGCAAGAAGTCCATTCCACTGGGTCGCCTGGGCTCACCCGCTGAAGCCGCCCGCGCCATTTTCTACCTCGCCACGCCCTTGTCGTCATACACGACCGGCAGCCATATCGATGTCTCCGGTGGCCTTTCGAGATATGCGTAGCACCCCCTGTGCGGCTTGCGCCGCTTCCCCCTCTCTCGCTACGCGGGAGGGGGGCGTACGGGCAGCCGGCGACGCCCTCGCTGCGGGGCGGCGGGGCCGCCTAGGCCCTTGCTTGGCCTCCCGTGCATGAGGCGCGCCGGCTTCGACCACTAACGAAATTCAGACCAGAACATGACATCCACCGCAAACCAAATCACCGTCGGCGCCGTCGTTGCCGAATTCCTCGAGCACTGCGACGTGAAGGCCGCCTTCGGGGTGATCTCCATCCACAACATGCCCATCCTCGACGCGATGTTTGCCCGCGGCAAGGTGCGCTTCGTGATGGCGCGCGGCGAGGCCGGCGCCGGCAATATGGCCGATGCCTGCGCGCGCTCCACCTCCAGTCTGGGCGTGTGCATCACCAGCACCGGGCCGGCTTCGGGCAATATCGCCGGCAGCCTGGTGGAGGCCTATACGGCCGGCACGCCGCTCTTGCACATCACGGGCCAGATCGAGACCCAGTACCTGGACAAGAAGCTGTCGTACATCCACGAGGCGCCGGACCAGCTGACCATGCTGAAGTCCGTCTCCAAGGCCGCTTTCCGCGTGCTGAGCGCCGAGACCTGCCTGTCCACGCTCAAGGCCGCGGTGCAGACCGCGATGACCGCTCCCACGGGCCCGGTCAGTGTGGAGATTCCTATCGACATCCAGCAGGCGCTGATAGCCATGCCCGCCGATCTGTCGCCCCTGCCGGTGGCCGTGCTGGCTCCCGGCGAGGCCGCGCTCGACGCGCTGGCCGACCAACTGGCCAAGGCCAGGCGCCCGCTGCTGTGGCTGGGCGGCGGCGCCCGCCATGCCGGCGCTGCCGTGCAGCGTCTGAAGGCCCTGGGCTTCGGCATCGTGAGCACCGGCCAGGGCCGTGGCATCGTGCCCGAAGACGACCCCGCATCCCTGGGCGCCTACAACATCCAGAAGCCCGTCGAAGCCTTCTACCAGCGCTGCGACGCCATGCTGGCCGTGGGCACGCGCCTGCGCAGCAACGAGACGCTGAAGTACGAACTCAAGCTGCCGCGCCCGCTGCTGCGCATCGATGTGGACGCCGCCCAGCAAGGCCGCTGCTATATGGATGACGGCTTTGTCTGCGGCGACTCGGCGCTGGCCCTGAGCGGCCTGGCCGACCGCCTGGAAGCGCGCGGTTACAAGGCCGACCCCGAGCTGCTGGCCGACCTGCGCCAGGTGCACGACGAAGTCGTGGCCACCATGCGCGACGGCCTGGGCCCTTACAGCGCCCTGGTGCAGCAGCTGCAGCAGGCCGTGGGCCGCAACTTCAACTGGGTGCGCGACGTGACCGTCTCCAACAGCACCTGGGGCAACCGCGAACTGCGCTTCTTCGCTCCCAACGCCGGCGTGCACGCCACGGGCGGCGGCATCGGCATGGGCATGCCCATGGCCATCGGTGCGGCCATCGGCGCGGCCGAAAGCGGCTCGGGTCGCAAGACCCTGGGCCTGGCCGGCGACGGCGGCTTCATCCTGAACCTGGGCGAGCTTGCCACCCTGGTGCAGGAAGAGTGCGACACCATGATCGTGCTGATGAACGACCAGCGCTATGGCGTGATCCAGAACATCCAGGACGCCTCTTACGGCGGCCGCCGCTGCTATGTGGAGCTGCATACGCCCGACTACGCCCAGCTGTGCGCGTCCATCAAGCTGCCCCATGCCCGCGTGAGCCATCTCGACGAGCTGCCCGCGGTGCTGGAAGACGCCTGGGGCAAGAAGGGGCCCTTCCTGCTCGAGATCGACATGCGCGCCATCGGCAGCTTCAAGACCACGTTCTCGGGCCCTCCGGTGAACAAGCTGGACCAGATCCCGGCCACCACCAAGGCTCAGTGAGCCAGCACGACCAGCAAGAACGAAAGAGCTTCACGATGTCGAACCTAGAACTGCTCCCCATCAATATCGGCGGCGAATGGCGTCTTGGCGGCGGCGACGAGTCCGCCACGCTCTACCCCGCGACCGGCGAGGTGGTGGGCCGCCTGCGCGCCCCCAGCCTGGCCGATGTGCAAGAGGCCATCGAGAAGGCCGACCATGCCTTCCGAACCAGCGGCTGGGCCCAGAAGAAGCCCCATGAGCGCGCCGCCGTGCTGCATCGCGTGGCCCAGCTGATCCGCGAGCGTGCCGAGCCGCTGGCCCAGCTGCAGCGCCTGGACAACGGCAAGCCCATCAGCGAGACGCGTGCGCTGGTAGCCAGCGCTGCCGGCACCTTCCAGTTCTTCGCCGCGGCCTGCGAGACCATGGAAGAGACCATCACGCCGTCGCGTGGCGACTTCATGACCATGAGCGTCTATGAGCCCATGGGCGTGGTCGCGGCCATCACGCCGTGGAACTCGCCCATCGCCAGCGAGGCGCAAAAGCTCGCTCCCGCGCTGGCGGCCGGCAATGCCGTGGTCGTCAAGCCCGCCGAAGCCACGCCGCTGCTGGCGCTGGAGCTGGCCCGGATCTGCGAGGAAGCGGGTGTTCCGAAGGGCATCGTCAGCGTGCTGCCCGGCCGCGGTTCGGTGATTGGCGACGCCATCACCAAGCACCCGCTGGTCAAGCGCGTGTCCTTCACGGGCGGCACCTCCACGGGCAAGCACATCGCCCGCATCGCTGCCGACAAGATGATGCCCGTCTCTCTGGAGCTGGGCGGCAAGTCGGCCACCATGGTGCTGGAAGACGCCGACCTCGACCATGCCGTCAACGGCGTGCTCTACGGCATCTTCAGCTCCTCGGGCGAATCCTGCATTGCCGGTTCGCGCCTGTTCGTGGCACGCAAGCTCTATGGCGACTTCATGGAGCGCCTCACGGCCAAGGCCGCCGCGCTACGCGTGGGCGATCCGGCCGACGAGCGCACCCAGATGGGGCCGCTGATCACCGCCAAGCACCGCGAATCCATCGAGAGCTATGTGCAGCTGGGCCTGTCCGAAGGCGGCAGGCTGCGCACCGGCGGCCACCGCCCCGAGGGCGCGCTGTACGAGCGCGGCTACTACTACCGCCCGACCATCCTTGAAGGCGTAAGCAACACCGACCAGATCTGCCAGCAGGAAATCTTCGGCCCTGTGCTGGTGGCCATGCCCTTCGATGACGAAGAGGCCTTGCTCGAGCAGGCCAACGACAGCGTCTACGCGCTGGCCGCCGGCATCTGGACGCGCGACTACAAGGCCGCATGGCGCATAGGCCGCGCGGTGCAGGCCGGCACCGTGTGGATCAACACCTACAAGCAGTTCTCCATCTCCACGCCCTTCGGCGGCTGGCGCGACAGCGGCCTGGGGCGCGAGAAGGGGCGGTTGGGAATACAGCAGTACATGGAGCAGAAAAGCATGTACTGGGGTTTGAACGAGAGCCCCATCGCTTGGGCGAATTGAAGGAGCACGACATGAGCGTACTGGGCATTGACGAAATCAGCTACGGCGCCGACGACCTGGCGGCCTGCCGCCAGTTCTTTCTCGACTGGGGCCTGAGCCTGGCCGAGGAGCAGGCCGACCGGCTGGTGTTCGAGACACTGAACGGCTGCCGTGTGATCGTGGCCGCCACCGAGCATCCCGATCTGCCGCCCGCCATCGAGCCCGGCCCCACGCTGCGCGAAGTGGTCTGGGGAGTGGAAAGCGAAGCCGACCTGGCGCTTTACGAAGCCCGTATTGCGCAGCTGCCGGGCTTTGTGAAGCAGGGTGGCCCGAACGGCGGACGTATCGGCTGCACCGACCCCAACGGCCTGGCCGTGCGCCTGCAGCTCACGCAAAAGCGCGATGTGCAGATGCAAAGCGCCGAGTACAACACCTGGGACCGCAAGGGCCGAATCAACCAGGCCAGCCCGGCCTATGAACGCGCCCAGCCTATCGAGGTCGGCCATGTGGTGTTCTTCGTCAAGGATGTGCAGGCCTGCGAGCGCTTCTATGTGGAGAACTTCGGCTTCGCGGCCTCGGACCGCTACCCCGAGCGCGGCGCCTTTCTGCGCACCGCGCCCGATGGCGGCCACCACGACATCTTCCTGCTGCAGCGCCCGGACAAGCATGCCGGTCTGAACCACGTGGCCTTCACGGTGCGAGACATCCACGAGGTCTTCGGCGGCGGCATGCACATCTCGCGCTGCGGCTGGGACACCCAGCTCGGCCCGGGTCGCCACCCCGTGTCCTCGGCCTATTTCTGGTACTTCAAGAATCCGGCCGGTGCCCTGGTCGAGTACTACGCCGACGAGGACCAGCTCACGGCCGAATGGCAGCCGCGCGAGTTTGAACCCGGTCCGACAGTGTTCGCCGAATGGGCCATCGACGGCGGCCTGGACGGCAACACCCGGCGCCAGAAGGGCGTGGGCGCTGCCGACGGCAAGTTCCTGACAGACAAGAAATGAAACACCCTCTGAGTCGCTTCGCGCCTTCCCCCGTGTGCACGGCGCCCTCTCTCGCTTCGCGGGAGGGGGACAACACCCTCGCTGCGGGGCGGTGCGGCCGGCTCAGGCCCTTGCTCGGTGTCTCTGATGTGAGCGAATTCTCCAGATCCTCTGGCTGGCTAGAGGCTTAACCACAACCCCACGGGCTATTTCATGAAAAACATTCGTCGCCAGGTAGTTATCGCTGCTGCATTGCTGGCTGCAGCCCAGATGTCCGGTTCCGCGCTGGCGCAAGCCTATCCGAGCAAGCCCATCACCATCGTCGTGGCCTATCCGGCCGGCGGCGATACCGATGCCATGGCACGCCTGTATGCCGAGAAGCTGGGCCAGCGACTGGGCCAGCCCGTGGTGGTGGACAACCGGCCCGGTGCCAGCGGCACCATCGGCACCGTGCATGTGGCCAAGGCCGCGCCCGACGGCTACACCTTGCTGCTGGCACCCAATACCTTTGCCATCGCCCAGTTCGTGCTCAAGACCAATGCGGGTTCGAGCTACGACGTGCTCGGCGGCTTCACGCCCATCGTGCAGACCAGCGTGCAGCCCATGTTCGTGGCCGCCAGCCAGGGCTCGGGCATCAAGGACATCAAGACCCTGGCGAGCCAGGGCAAGCGCGACGGCCTGACCTATGCCAGCCCCGGCAGCGGCTCGCCCATGCACATCCTGGGCGAGATGTTCAACAAGGCCGCAGGCACCAAGCTGTCCCACATTCCCTACAAGGGCGTGGCGCCCGCAGTCAACGACCTGATCGGCGGCCATGTGCCCACGACCTTCATGACCTGGGGCCCCATCGCGCCCTACGCAGGCGGCAAGGTCAATGTGCTGGCCGTGGCCGATGCACAGCGCAGTCCGCTGGCACCGAATGTGCCCACGCTGGCCGAGCAGGGCGTCAAGGACGTGGAAGTGTCGGCCTGGCAAGGCCTGTTCGGTCCCAAGGGCATGAAGCCCGAGACCGTCAAGCTGCTGAACACCCATCTCAATGAAATTCTGAAGATGCCCGATGTGGTCAGCAAGATGGCGGCCTTCGGCGCTTTGCCTGCAGGCGGCGAGCCGGCACGTCTGGAAAAGACCAACGCTGCCGACTACAACCGCTTCGGCAAGCTGATCAAGGACCTGGATATCCGGGCTGATTGAATGACCTACCCCCTGAGTCGCTTCGCGCCTTCCCGTTGCACGGCGCCCCCAAGGGGGACGACACCCTCGGTGTGGCGCGGTGCAGCTGACCCGGACCCTTCCTCGGTGTCACTGGGGTCGGGCTGTGGCAGTTTGACGCGCTGCGCTCCGGGCAATGAAACCGAACCACGATTCAAGACAGTTTTCGAAGGAGAGAACCATGGCCGCTGATCGATATCTCGAGCCGCATCAGGCGCGCGAGCGCGCCTCCACCCTGTTTGAGGACCTGCTGGGCGACTCCATTGAGCGTGCCTTTGGCGAGGGCGTGCAGACGCTGCCCGAACTGGTGGCCTACATCAACCGCAGCGGCCCCGCCGGCGAGAACGGCGAGCCCTGGACCGAAGACAGCTTCCAGGCCCTGATGGCACGTCTGGGCTATTGAGACAGAACAGGACAGGAGTACTCCATGAACGTACAAACCATCACCATCGATCCGGTGGACCGTCTGCTCAACACGGGTCTGAAGAACCTCTGGTATGCAGTCTGCCCTTCGGATTTCGTCAAGACCGAGCCCGTCTCCTTGCGCCGCTTCGGCCGCAAGATCGCGCTGTGGCGCGATGCCGCCGGCCAGGTCCATGCACTGGAAGACCACTGCCCGCACCGCGGCGCGCCGCTGTCCCAGGGCGTGATCCTGGGCGACCGCCTGGCCTGCCCCTACCACGGCGTGGAAGTGCGCTGCGACGGCACGGTGACCAAGGTGCCCGGCAGCCCCGGCTGCAAGCTCGAAGGCTCGCGCGCAGCGCTGGCCTTCCATGTGCGCGAGATGCATGGCGCAATCTTTCTCTACAACAGCGACAAGCATGTGGACGAGGCTCCCGAGTTCAGCCTGCCCGAGGAGCTGAGCTCTGCCGAGTACTCGAACTTCCTGTGCTATGCCGAGTGGCGCAGCGACTACCGCTATGCACTGGACAACGTCATGGATCCCATGCACGGAACCTTCCTGCACAAGCAGTCGCACTCCATGGCCGAGGGCGACAGCAAGGCCAGCTTCCAGGTGCGTGACACCGATCACGGCTTTGTGTTCGAGAAGGTCGGCCAGCGCGGCGTGAACTTCGACTGGACCGAATACGGCGAAACCGGCGTGCAGTGGATGCGCCTGGAGATTCCCTATCCCAAGACCGGCGGCCCCGGCGGCAACTTCGCCATCGTCGCCTGCGTCACGCCCATCAGCGCCGATCTGTGCGCAGTGTTCTTCTGGCGTGCGCGCAAGGTGCAGGGCTGGATGCGCGACACCTGGCGCTTCCTCTACCGCAACCGCCTCGAGGCGCGCCACTGGGCCGTGCTGGAGCAGGACCGCATCATGATGGAGCAGATGGAAGCCGACGCCAACGAGCGCGAGAACCTCTACCAGCACGACATCGGCCTGGTGCGCCTGCGCCGTCACCTGCGCCGCCAGGCCCAGGAACAGATTGACGAAGGCATCGCATCATGAGCAACAGCTTGCAGGCCTTTGTGCACACGCTGCGCTTCGAGGCCCAGGACACCATCAGCGTGGAGCTGCGCCCGGTCGATGGCGGCGAGTTTCCGGCTTTCACGGCCGGCTCGCACATCGATCTGCACCTGCCCAACGGGCTGGTGCGCAGCTATTCCCTGTCCAACGACAGCAGCGAGCGCCACCGCTACGTGGTCGGTGTGCTGCGTGACCGCGCCAGCCGCGGTGGCTCGCGCTGCGTGCACGAGTCGCTGCGCGTGGGCATGCCCATCACCATCTCCGAGCCGCGCAACCACTTCGCGCTCGACGAGACGGCGACGCATTCGGTGCTGGTGGCCGGCGGCATCGGTATCACGCCCATGCTGTGCATGGCACGCCGCTTGAAGAGCCTGGGGCATTCGTTCGAGATGCTGTACTTTGCGCGCGAGCGCAAGAGCGCGGCCTTTCTGGAGGAACTGCAGGCATTGGGCATGCCGCTGCAGCTGCATTTCGATGCGGAAGCGGGCGGCCCGCCCGATCTGCGGGCATTGCTGGCGCAGCGCGCACCCGATGCGGGCCTGCACCACTACTCCTGCGGTCCGACGCCCATGCTCGACGCCTTCGAGAAGTTCTGCGCCGAGCTCGGTCACGCCAACGCCCACATCGAGCGCTTCACGCCGGTGGAGGTCAAGGCATCGTCCGATGCGCGCAGCAACTACACGGTGGAGCTCAAGCGCAGCGGCCGCTTCATCGAGATCACGCCCGACAAGTCCTTGCTGGACACGTTGCTGGACGCTGGTATCGATGTGGACCACAGCTGCTGCGAAGGCGTCTGCGGCTCCTGCGAGACCCGCGTGCTCGAAGGGGTGCCCGACCACCGCGACTCGGTGCTCAGCCCCAAGGAGCGCGCCGCCAACAAGGTCATGATGGTCTGCGTCTCCGGCTGCAAGAGCGAGCGCCTGGTCCTGGACATATGACGCCCCCTGAGTCGCTTCGCGCTTTCTCCCTCTCTATATCTGCTTTGCGGGAGAGGGGGACGGCACCCTCGGCGCGGGGCTGCGCGGCAGGCCCGCGCCCTCATCGGTGTCCCTGAGTTGGACCTTGCTGGATTGACGAGCAAGGCCCTGGGCTAGCAACTGAAGACAAACCACCACCCCTAGAGGAGACAAACCATGAAATCCATCCATACGCCGGCCCTCGGCGTGGCGCTAGCCTGCCTGGCGTCTTTGCCCGGCGCGGCTTTTGCGCAGTCCAAGGTCGAGCTTTTCGGAGTCGTCGACGTCGGCGTTGCCCATCTGGGCGGCTCTGGAGCCTCCAAGACCGGCCTTTCCACAGGCGGTGCCAACATCAGCCGCCTGGGCTTTCGAGGCACAGAGGATCTGGGCGGGGGCCTGAAGGCGGGATTCTGGCTGGAGGCCGGCCTGGATGTGGACAGCGGCGCCGGCAAGGCCTCGGGCGGCGGTCTGAGCTTCAACCGTCGCTCCACAGTCAGCCTGATGGGAGACTGGGGCGAGGTGCGCCTGGGGCGCGATGATTCGGCGACCTTTCTGAACACGCTGATCTTCGATCCCTTCCTGACCAACGGCGTGGGCGGCACCGGTGCCTTCACCATGCTGGGTATTCCGGGCGTTCCCTCGACCGGCGGTGCGCCCATACAGATCAGCAATGCAGTGAGCTATTTCCTGCCCCAGAACCTGGGTGGCTTCTACGGCCAGGCTCAGCTGGCATTCGGCGAGCAGCCCAGCGGCGCCCCCAACAAGCGCGAGGGTGACTACCGTGGCCTGCGCCTGGGTTATCGCCAGGGCGCTTTCAACGGCGCGCTGGCCACGGGCCGCCTCTATGGCAACACCAGCGACACCAATCTGACGGCGAACAATGTAGGCCTGTCCTACGACTTCGGGGTCGCCAAGCCCATGCTGTTGTGGGCCTCGGAAAAGCGCGGCGGCACCAAGATCACGGCCGTGCAATTGGGCGTGACCGCTCCCGTGGGCAATGGCGAGGCCCGAGCCTCCTTCGGCCACTACAACCTGTCCGGCAGCAATGCGGACTGGAACAAGATCAGCGTGGGCTATGGCTACAACCTCTCCAAGCGCACCCAGGTCTACGGCACTTATGCCTTCCTGAAGAACAAGGGCTCGGCGGCGAAGTCCATCGGCGTGCAGGGGCTGAGCGCTCCAGGCACCACGCCGGGCGGCAACGCGAACGGCCTGGAACTGGGCATCCGCCACTTCTTCTGATCCTGCCCCGCAGGGCCGGCATGGGCCGGCCACGGGGTTTCGGCAGCAGCAGGGCTGCCGTACCGCGCGCCCGCCAGGACGTGCGCCCTGGCGGGGCCGGCGGGTGCCGGTCCCGGCTTTTTTCTCTCTCAACGCTAGCCGGACTCCTCTCATGAAAGACTCACGCTCGTTGCGCTGGTGGGGCGTGGTCACGCTGTTCGTGATCGTCGCCATTTCCTACGTGGATCGGATCAATATCTCGGTCCTCATCACCGATCACGACTTTCTGTCGCATATCGGCCTCACGCCCGACGACCGAACGCGTCAGGGCCTGCTGGCCACGGCCTTCATGGTCGGCTACGGTGTTTCGTCCTTTGTGCTCACGCCGTTCTGTGCGGCGCTGTTCGGCGTGCGCCGCAGCCTGTTTGCCGGTTTGCTGCTATGGGGTGTGGTGACCTTTCTGTCGCCGGCCATGAACAGCTACGGGCTGCTGCTGGCATCGCGCATTCTGCTGGGTGTGTCCGAGGGGCCGCTGTTCTCGCTGGCCGGCAGCTACATCAAGGCGCATTTCGAGAGCCGCGAGAACGGCAAACCCAACTCCCTGGTCAATATGGGCACCGGACTGGGCCTGGCGGTGGGCTATCCCTTCGTCGGCTACCTGGTCGTGGGCCACAACTGGGAAACCTCCTTCCATGTGCTGGGCCTGATCAACGTGCTGCTGGGCGTTCCGCTGGTCTGGGCCTTTGTGCGCATGCCCAAGGTGGACACCGGCATGCCCAAGCCCCAGTCGCTGGGCGAGGCCGTGGGCCAGGTCGGCCAGATCGTGCGCGGTGCCATGCATACGCGCTATCTGTGGCTGATCACCATTCTCACGGCGGCTTTTCTGTCCTATCTCTGGGGCAGCAGCAACTGGCTGCCCGCCTATCTCAAGGAGTCGCGCGGCTTTTCCATGCGCGAGATGGGCTGGCTGGCTTCGCTGCCGCAATACGCGAGCGTGGCGGCGGTCTTCGTCGGCGGCATGATCATCGACCGCATCGCGCGCCGGCAGGTGCCGCTGATCTTTGTCTTCGGCAGCCTCGGCGTGGCGATTGCCGTGTGGCTGGCCATCCATATGGAAGACCGCTATGCGGCAGCCTATTGCCTGATTGCCGCCAACTTCTGCTGGGGGCTGATGAGCCCGGCCATTCCGAGCACCGTGCAGCATTGCGCGCGGCCCGAGCATGTGGCCAGTGCCTATGGCGTGGTCAACGGCGCGGGCAGCCTGGTCGCGGGCTTCATGCCGGCCATCATGGGTGCGGTGATAGGCGCGCTGTCGGCCCGCGGCGGCGTGGGTGCGGGATTCTTCGCGGGCTTTGCTGCGCTGATAGGCACGCAGGTGATCGTGATGCTGTGCGGCATCGTGCTCTGGGTGCGCGAGCGCAGCGCCGAAGCGCAGTCATCGTGATGCGCTTGCAAAAAAGGAGCGCCTGGCGCTCATTTTTTATGGGTTTCAGCATCTTTGGAGTCTGAGATGACCGTCAGTCAGGCGTAAACAGCTCCTTTTTTGACGGGAAACGCCTTGAACCTGGTGCGGCGCATCTGAGTAGACACCGAGCAAGGGCTGCCCCAGCAAGGGCTGCCCCAGCAAAGGCTGCCCCAGCAAATGTGTCGTCCCCCTTGTGGGGCGCCGTGCAACGGAAAGGCGCGTAGCGCCACAGGGGGCTATTTCAACCAGCCGCGTTTGCGGAAGTACAGCATGGGGCCGACGGCGCTGAGAATCATCAGGGCGACCACGTAGCCGTAGCCGAATTCCCATTCCAGCTCGGGCATGAACTTGAAGTTCATGCCGTAGACGCTGGCAATCAGCGTGGGCGGCAGCAAGGCCACGCTGGCCACCGAGAAGATCTTGATGATCTTGTTCTGATTGATGTTGATGAAGCCGACCGTGGCGTCCATCAGGAAGTTGATCTTGTCGAACAGAAAGGCGGTGTGACTGTCCAGCGACTCGATGTCGCGCAGGATCTGGCGCGCCTCCTCGAACTGCTCGGCATTGAGCATCTTGGAGCGCATCAGAAAGCTCACGGCGCGGCGCGTGTCCATGACGTTGCGGCGGATGCGGCCGTTCAAGTCTTCCTGGCGGGCGATCGCGCCCAGCACTTCCTTGGCCATCTCGTCGGTCACATCGCCGGACAGCACCATCTTGCTGGCTTTTTCCAGGTCGTCGTAAATGCGCTCCAGCGTATCGGCCGAGTATTCGGCGTCGGCGTCAAACAGCTTGAGCAGCACATCCTTGGCATCGTCGATCAAGCCGGGCGCACGGCGCGCCCGCATGCGCAGCAGGCGAAAGACAGGCACATCCTCGTCATGGATGGAGAACAGCACGCCATGGCTGCGCAGCGCTGCGTTGTGCTGGTTGACGATGAAGGCCACGCGCACCGAGCGGGGGTCTTCGTCGTCGTCGATCAGAAAGTCGCTGCGGATATGCAGCTCGCCATTGTCTTCTTCGTAAAAACGCGCCGACTCCTCGATATCGTCGTCCATCGCATCTTCGGGGATGGACAGCTCGTAGTGCTGCTTGATCCAGCGCTTTTCTTCGAGGGTTGGCGATTCCAGGTCGACCCAGACGGGGCGAAAGCGTTCAAGGTCTGCCAGGGACTCGATTTCTTCCTGAACGAGTCGACCATTGGCTAGCGTAAAGATGTTGAGCATCAGCTCACTCCCGGTTGTTCTTGAGGTTCTGCAGGGATCAGGGCGCTTTCAACCCCCACAGTCTTCACCGGGAGCTGAAAGCTACCAACTAGGGTAGGTTTCCACGGATGTCTTTCAATAATTCGAAGCGAGTGATTATGCTACGTTGCACTGCAGCATGTCGCGTGCGTCATAGTTGGGAGAGTGGGTAAGCGGGGCTTGTCGCCCGCCTGTCACAGCCCCTTGGTAAACGCGTCGGCCTGCACCAGGTCGGCCCAGGCTCCGGCCTTGGCCTGCGGCGCACGCAGCAGATAGTTGGGGTCGTAGGTCACCACCGTGGGCACGCCCGCTATGTGGTGCGGTTCGGCCCGCAGCCGTCCCAGCGCATCATGACGGCCCAGCACGGCGCGTGCACTGGCCAGGCCCAGGACCAGCACGCAGTCGGGGCGCAGCTCGCGCAGCAGCGTTTCCAGCGCGGGTTGCAGTGCCTGGGCATGGCTGAGATCGGCATCGGGCGGCGCGCGGTGCAGCGCAGCGCTGAAGACGCGCGGTTTTTCCTGCAGTCCGAGGGCGCGCAGCATATTGTCCAGCAGCCTGGCGGCATCGCCCTGCAGAGCCGTCTGGGCGCAGTCGGCCGCAGGCCTTTGCGCCGGGCTCAGCAGGGGCGGGTTGGCGGCAGGCTCCAGCAGGATCAGCCAGCCGCCTTGCCCGGCGCTGTGCACATGCTGAGGCGCATGGGGGTAGACCAGCTGGGCGGGACTGATGGTCCAGCCCAGGCCGGGCTCGCCTGCCGGGCCTGCGGCGGGTTGCTGCACAAACTGACGCGGTTCGTGCGCCCGGTGGCCGGACAGATTCTGGGGCGGCGGACTGGCAGGTCTGGTCGGCTGGGCCGGTGCTGCCTCGGCTGCGGGCGCGGCGGCCTGCACCACGGGTGGGCTCACGGGGGCGGGCGACGCCACGCGCATTGCCGGTGCCGCGACGGGCAGGGGCTCGACGACCGGTGACGGTGCGGCGGCGACTGCAGTGACAGCAGCCACTGCCACGGGTTCCACGGGCTCGGGCAACCAGACGGTGATGCCCATGGCTTCCAGCATGGCCCGCTGGCGGGCGTCCAGGTTCAGGGCCATAGTTTCAGACTCATGAGCACCGCATGTTCGCGCGGGCCGTTGGGGTTGGGGTAGTAGTTCTTGCGCAGGCCGACTTCGGCAAAGCCGTGCCTGAGATAGACCTCGCGGGCGCGGGCATTGCTTTCGCGCACTTCCAGCCAGATCCATTGGGCATTCTGCTGGCGCGACCACAGCGCCAGCGCATCGAGCAGCACGCGCGCCCAGCCCTGGCGCTGGCATGCCGGGTTGACGGTGATATTGAGCAGATGCACCTCGTCCAGCGCCTGCATGGCGACAAAGTAGCCCAGCAACTGGTGATCGGCATCGACCAGCAGCTGTATCTGGTAGCCGGCCACCATGGCATCCTGGAAGTTGCCGCGCGTCCATGGATGGACATAGGCCTGCTCCTCGATTGGGAGCAGGGTGTCCAGCCAGAGCGCGGACAGCGGCTCGAAATGCACCAGGGATGCCGCATCCTGGGTGCTGGCGTCGGTGGCGAGTGTGGAGCTGCTGGGCAAGGTCATGAGGTGCTTATCGGGAGGCGGCGTCGGAGGCAGTGGCAGCGGCGGCCTTCTCGGCTTCGCGTTCGGCCGTGGTTTTTGCCACTTTATCGCGGATATAGCGCGGCAGCGCCTCTTCGGCCGGCACCGCGCAGCCTTTTGCCAACAGTGCCGGTGCCAGGCGCAGCATGGCCGTGGCCGTGGGCATGGCGTGCACATGGCGGGCGGCGGGTGCCAGCAGCTCGGGGTAGACGGGCTGGGCATTGCCCGCCACGGCATGGCCGGCTGCGGCCTGCAGCGCCTCGGGGGCGCACAGGCCGAAGTCCTCGGGCTCGATCCACTGGCCGTCCACATAGCGGAACGCGGCGTGATAGACCTCGTGCATGCGCGCATCGAGCACGGCCTCGACCTCGGTGCAGTCATGCAGATGACGGGCCTCTTCGGCCACGGTGAGCAGCGAGTCCACGGGCAGCACGGGAACCTTGGCGGCAAACGCCAGACCCTGGGTGATGGCGCAGGCCGTGCGCAGGCCCGTGAAGGAGCCGGGACCGCGCCCGAAGGCAATGGCGTCCAGCTGCGCAAAGCTCAGCCCTGCCTCCTTCATGAGCTGGCGGATGGCTGGCAGCAACTGGGCCGACGACTGCTGCGCACCCGGCCCGCTGTGCTGCCAGATGGCATCGCCACGCTGGACGGCAACAAACAAGGTATCGGTACTGGTGTCGATGGCGAGAAGATTCATGTTCGGCGGGGCGTCAGCCGCGGGCGGGCTGGAGCGCAATAAGGGCTGCACTGGACTGCACTGGGCTGCAGAAGAGGGCAGCGTAGCCCTGCATTATCGGACGCCCGCCGCCAGCTTGCCGCGGGCGCTGCCAATGCCCGGCATGGGCGAAGCCCGGCGTAGACTCTGGCCCCATGCTGCAGACCCCCTTCTTTCTTCGCAAGACCCTGAGTGCGCTGGGCGCATCGTTGCTGGCGCTGCTGGCCCAGCCCGCGCTGGCGCAGTCCCTGCCTGCCGACACCCGCATTCCCGCCGCCGTGGACGCGGCGCTGCAACGCGCCAAGATTCCGCGCGAGGCCGTATCGCTGCTGGTGATGAATGTGGATGGCAGATCGCCACCGAGCCTGGCCTGGCGCACGCACCAGGCCATGAATCCGGCCTCGGTCATGAAGCTGGTCACCACCTATGCGGCGCTCGACCAGCTGGGTCCGGCCTATGTCTGGCGCACGCCCGTCTACCTGGGCGGCCCGGTGGTCGATGGCGCCCTGCGCGGCAACCTCTACATCCAGGGCCAGGGCGACCCCAAGCTGGTGCTGGAGCGCCTGTGGCTGATGCTGCGCCGCCTGCAAGGCATGGGCATCAAGGTCATCGTGGGCGATATCGTGCTGGACCGCAGTGCCTTTCAGCTGCCCGCGCATGATGCGGCGGTCTTCGACAACGAGCCCTGGCGGCCCTACAACGCCTCGCCCGATGCGCTGCTGATCAACTACAAGGCCGTGGCGCTGAATATTGCTCCTGATACAGGAGCTGGTGTCGCTCGTATTCAATACGATCCACCGATGTTCGGTATGGAAAACCAGCAGACAGTTGCGCTGGCTGCTCCTACTTCTGATTGCGGCGACTGGCGCAGCAAGATGCAGCTGGACATGAACAATCCGCAGCGCATCGCCTTCAATGGCAGCTATCCGGCAAGCTGCGGCGACAAGAGCTGGTCCATCGCACCGGCGCAGCCCGAGCGCTTTGCAGCCAAGGCCATAGAAGGCATGTGGCGTGAGCTGGGCGGCAAGCTCACCGGCGCCGTGCGCGACGGCAGCGTGCCCCAGGGCCTGCAGCCGGCATTCCAGCTGGAGTCTCCGGCACTGTCCGAAGTGGTGCGCGACATCAACAAATACAGCAACAACATCATGGCCCAGCATGTGCTGCTCACCCTGGGCATGCAGCGCACCGGCGTGGCCAGCTTCGACTCCGCCAGGCAGTCGCTGGCCCAGTGGTGGGCCGCGCGCTGGGGCAATGCCGAGCAGCCTGTGGTGGACAACGGCGCAGGCCTGAGCCGCAATGCCAGCATCACGGCCAGCGGACTGGGGCAGATGCTGCAGAACGCCTGGGTCTCGCCCGTGATGCCGGAGTTCGTCTCCTCCATGCCCATCGTCGGCGTGGACGGCACGCTGCGCCGCAGCAAGAGCCGCTTTGCGGGCGCGGCCCACCTCAAGACCGGCAGCCTGCGCGACTCGGCGGCGCTGGCCGGCTATGTCGACGGTGCCAGCGGCCAGCGCTATGTGCTGGTGGCCATGGCCAACCATGCCAATGCGGCCGCGGCGCGCACGGCCTGGGATGCTCTGGTGGACTGGACGGCGGCCCAGTAGTCGCCAGGAGGGCGGACGCTCTATCCCTGCTCAATCGCCGCTCAATCCCAGTTCTCTGCCAGCCTCGACAAACCGGACCCTGGTCCGGTTTTTTGTTGCGTGACAGCCTGCTGATCAGGTTATTGGGCGTTGGATTTTTGTCCGACCATCGGTAATTGCCCGATAACAACGCGGGGATGAGTGTCGCTAGGATGACGCTGAGGAAAAAAGCACGACCGTGCGATTCACAACACCTCAGGAGAACATCATCTTGGCAAGCAAACTCAAACTCTTGGCGGCTGCAATGGCAACGGTGGGCCTGTTGGCGGCCTGCGGTGGCGGAGGCGGCGCCGATACCACCCCCAAGGCCAAGGTCACCTCGGTCAAGGTCATGGGCGACAGCCTCTCGGACAGCGGCACCTTCGGCTTCAAGTTCACGGTACAGGGCTCGGCGCCCACCGGTGCCGGCTCGACCATGATCTGGCCTGAGCGCATTGCCGACCAGTTCAGCCAGAGCCTGTGCGCACACTTTCGTGCCGGTGACGAGAATCTCACGACTTATCAGGAAGTCGCCACCTGCACCAACTACGCAGTCGGTGGTGGCCGCGTGAACCCGCTGGATGCGCCGACATCGCCCAAGTCGGTTCTGGTTCAGATCCAGGCCGCATCCAAGGCCGGTTTCACTGCTGATGATCTCGTCGTCATCGATGGCGGCGCCAACGATGCAGCCGACGTGATCGGGGCGCTGATTGCCGCGGCCAAGGGCAATTCGCAGCCGCTGAACGCCATGGTGGCCTGGCTGGATTCCAAGGCTCCGGGCACGTCCACGGCCCTGATGACCCAGGCCGGAGGCGATGCCTCCAAGTTTGCCGGCCTGGCGGCGGGTGCCTATCTGCAGACCCTGGCCAAGACTCTGGCCGGCTCCATTGCGCAGAATGTGGTCGCCAAGGGCGCCACGCGTGTGGCCGTGCTGAATGTTCCCGCCATCACCAAGACACCGCGCTTCCAGATGGTCCTGGCCAGCATTGCCCAGGCCGCAGGCGGCGGGGATCAGGGGGCTGCTGCGGCCGCCAAGCAGGAAGCGTCATTCGATGCCCTGGTACAGGTCTTCAACAACCAGCTGGCAGCCAGTCTGGCAGGCCAGTCCCAGGTGGTCGTGGTCGATTTCTACACCGAGTTCAAGAGCCAGATCAGCAACCCGGCTCAGTACGACTTCGACAACGTGAAGGACCCGGTCTGCCCGATCACCGGCGTGGACCAAAGCGGCCTGCCCACCTATACCTTCCCCACCTGCACGGCAGCGGCCTTGAGTGCCACACCCGGCAAATCCAGCCCTGACTGGTGGCAGCACCATGTCTTTGCCGACAGTTTCCATCCCACGCCTTACGGCCATCAGCAAATGAGCCAGCTGGTTTCCCGCTCTCTGGCCCAGAAGGGCTGGCTGTAAATCCGTCCGCACCTCAATAACAAGGAGACAAAACCATGAAAATTTCTGTGCGGATCATTGCAGCCGCTGCTGCGCTGGCGGCCTGCGGTCTGGCCAGCGCCCAATCGGCCGGAAGCTGGATGGCGCGTGTGGGCGTGACCCATCTGGCGCCCGATGTGAGCAGCGGCAATCTGTCGGCGCCATCGTTTCCCAACACCAAGGTCGACGCCGGCAGCAACACCCAGCTGGGCGGCGGAATCACCTATATGGTGACCGACAATCTGGCGCTGGACGTGCCGCTGGCAACGCCCTTCAAGCATGACCTGTCGGGAGCCGGCTCGATTGCCGGCGTGGGCAAGCTGGGTAGCACCAAGGCCGTTCCCGCGACCTTGATGTTGCAGTACCGCTTCAATGAAGCCAATGCTCCATTTCGTCCCTATGTGGGCCTGGGCGTGACCTATGCCCATTTCTATGGCGAGAAGACCACGGCCACGCTCAACGGCCTGACAGGGGGCACCCAGGCGAATCCGACCACCGCCAAGTTGGATGACAAGTTTGGTGCCCTGGCGCAACTGGGCTTTGTCTACCAGTTCAACGAACGCTGGTTCGTGGATGCGTCCTACGCCAAGAGCTTTCTGAAGACCAAGATCCATCTGTCTTCGGGCCAGAGCATCAGCGTCAGGCTCAATCCCGATGTGTTTAACCTGGCCATCGGCTACCGCTTCTGAGGCGGCAAGGCCGAAACATGAAATCCGGGCTGGTCCCGGATTTTTTTGTGTCGCGGCTCAGTTGTAGTGCTGGGCCGAGGGCTCCTCGCCATGCACGGCCCAGCGGCCCAGGGCCTGTAGCTTGTAGTCCAGCGGATCGTGCAGGGTATGGGTGCGCACATTGCGCCAGAAACGGTCGAAGCCGAGGTCGGCATGGGTGCCGCGTGAGCCCACCACATCGAACATTTCCTGGGTCGCGAACAGGGTGCAGCGATGCGCCATGGCCTTGGCTTCGAAGACGGCGATGGCGACCTCGGCGCGTTCCGCTGCGCTCAGCCCAGGGCCGCGCTGCCAGGCTTTTTGCAGCAGCTCTGCGCCGTGATCGGCCATCAGGGCGGCTCCCGAAATCTGGGCCTGCATCTCGCCCATGCGGCGCAGCAGATAGGGGTCGTCGGTGGCGCGCTCCACTGCCGACCCCAGCCAGGGGCGGCCATGTTCGCGCGCATAGTCGCGAGCCTGCCGGCGTGCGCCCTGGGCCACGCCGACAAACAGGTTGACCAGCACCAGTTGGGCCAGGCAGTTGCGCAGCGTATGAAAGGCCGTGACTTCGGCAGTCTCGTCGCGCATGACGGCGCTGGCGGGAAGCTGGACGCGATTGAACTGTACCGAGCCGCTGTCGGTCTGGCGCTGGCCCATGGGGTTCCAGTCGTCCTTGACGGCAATGCCGGGCGAGGCGGTCTCAAGCAGGCCCAGAACGGGCTGCGCATGGCCTGCCACGCTGGCCGATACCGTCAGGTAGTGAGAGCCGCGTGTGCCCGAGCAAAAGCCTTTCAGACCGTCGAGCACATAGCCGCCGGCCGGCTCCGAGCTGCGGGGCAGGGCCTGCAGGCGCGTGTCGCGCGGGTTCAGTGCATTGCCCCACCAGCCGTGCTCGTCGATGGTGCGGCGCAGCCAGAGGCGCTGCTGCTGGCGCGAGCCATAGATCAGCACGGTGGCGACCTGGAGCTGGTGAAACGCCAGCACATGGGCCAGGGCGCTGTCGACTGCGGCCAGGGCCCGGACATGGCGGTAGATGTCGGGCCAGCTCAGCGCATCGCCGCCATGCTCGCGGGGGATCGCCAGGCGCAGCAGGCCGGCATCGCGCAGCAAGGCTTTTTCCGCTGCCGCATGGCCGCCCTGGCGGTCGCGTGCGACGGCGGTTTTTTCCAGGGCGACTAGTACATCGTTGAAGTGACTGGAGAACATGGTGAAGAAGGTGGGTAGCGGAAAAGAGGCGGACGCTCAGTGGCAGATGGCTCCGTCTTCCAGCAAGGAAGCTTCCAGCGCAATCGTGCTGACGCGGTTGTCCTGCGCGCGTTGCAGCAGGCCGCTGCGCTGCCACTGCTGGACAGCCTGCTGCAGCCAGCGGGCCGACTGCGCATCGGCCCTGGCCAGACGGATATGGGCCTGATCCGTGGTGCGAAAGCGGTTGCCGAGACGGGTGTAGAAGCGCCAGCTGTCCTGTTGCAGCAGGCGCGTGATGACATCGGGCGACTCGGCCAGAACATGGCATTTGCCGGCCAGGAAATCGCTGACCGCATGAATGCTGGAGGGCGCGAAAAGAGGCTGCAGGCCCTGGGCCTGCAAGGTGCTGGCAGAGGCCTGACCGATGGCGACGCAGGCCGTTGGTCCAGGGGCGGCCTTCTGCCTCACATGCGGCAGCCAGGAGCTCCAGTGACCGGGAGCATGGCGGCTCCAGAGGGAGGCCTGCTGCTTGAGCACCAGCAGTTGCAGGCTCTGCGGCATATAGCTGCCGCCGGTCTGTCGATCGGCAGCGACCGGGCCGTCCTGTGACGCCACGCCTTCGAGCACCAGGTCGGCATCGCTTGCGGGGGTGATTCTGACGCTGGTGCCCAGTTGCCGGCCCAGCCAGTCCGCCAGGGCCAGGTCGTAGACATCGGGCTCTGGCGGCAGGGGTGCGCCGGGCAGGGAGGGGCGTGCGTAGCTGCGCAGGGCCACATGGAGCATGCCCTGGCGCCGGGCCTGCTGCAGCACCGGGCCTGCAGCCTCCGTGCCGCCGAGATCCGGCAGTGCCGGCCACAGCACGCCAGCGCCGGCGGCAGCGGCTGCCAGCGCAGTGCCGGCCAGGACCAGACGCAGCCAGGATTGCGTGGCGCTACTCATGAAATTCCAGTCCGCTGCGCCAGCGCGTCAGGCGCTTTTCCAGCAAGGCCAGCCCATAGTTGAGAGCCAGGCCCAGAACGGCCAGCAGCACGATGCCGGCGTACATGCTGGGGATCTGGAAGATCTCCTGGGAGTTCAGCGTGAGAAAGCCCAGGCCTGCATGCGAGCCGATCATCTCGGCGGCGACCAGCGCGGTGATGGAATAGGCGCCCGCCAGCCGGATGCCGGTGAAGATGGACGGTGCTGCCGCCGGCAGGATGACCTTGAAGAAGATGAAGCCGCGCGAGGCCCCCATGGACAGCGCCGAATGAATCAGCAGCTTTTCCACCTGCTTGACGCCGCTGATGGAGTTGAGCAGCACCGGCCAGAAGGCGGCCCAGAAGATGATGGCGATCTTGGAGGCCTCGCCGATGCCGAAGAACAGCAGAAAGACCGGAAACAGCGCCAGGGCAGAGACCTGACGGAACAGCTGCAGCAAGGGGTCGACAAAGGCCTCGAAGCGGCGCACCACGCCCATCAGCAGGCCCAGCGCCACGCCTGCCACGACGGCCAGAATCAGCCCTGCCAGCGAGCGCTGCAGGCTGGCCGCCACATGCTTGCCCAACTGGCCGCTCTGCGCCAGCTGGACGATGGCCGCCAGAACTGCGGATGGTGGGCTGAGAAAGGCCGAATTGACCAGTCCCGCGCGCGGCAGGAATTCCCAGATGCCAAAGAACAGCAGCACGCAGGCCGAGCGCTCCAGCCACTGGAGCCCGAGTTGCCGGGAGGAAGGCAGCGATACCGGCTTGCCGGGGCGCCGGGATGGGGAGGCGGCCAGTTGGCTCATATGGCAAATCCTCGCAAGGCCAGGCTGAAATCAGGGGCGGTGGGCAGCAGCGGTGCCAGCGGTTGCTGGCGGTGGCCGCTGGCAAAGGCGACTTCGTCGCGCAGCACATCCCAGGCCTGTTCGCGCAGCTGCACAAAGGCCGGGGCGTGGCGTATCTCGGCGGGGCGCGGACGCGGCAGTGCTATGTCCAGAACGGATTTGATGCGACCGGGGCGGTGCGTCATGACGGCGATGCGGTCCGACAGGTAGATGGCTTCATCGAGGCTGTGGGTGATGAAGACGATGGTGGTCTTGCGCTGTTCCCAGATGCGCAGCAGCTCGGACTGCAGGATTTCGCGTGTCTGGGCATCCAGGGCGGCAAACGGTTCGTCCATCAGCAGCAGGCTGGGCGAATAGGCCAGGGAGCGGGCGATGGCCACGCGCTGACGCATGCCGCCCGAGAGTTCGTGCGGGTAGCGCTGGCCGAAGCCGGCCAGGCCCACCAGGTGCAGAAACTGCTCGGCAGTCTCCCGGCGCTCGCGTTTGGGAATCTTGCGGATCTCCAGCCCGACCTCGATGTTCTCCAGCACGCTGCGCCACGGAAACAGCGCATAGCCCTGGAACACCACGCCCTGCTCGCGGTTGATGCCGCTGGCCGGCTGGCCGTCGATGCTGATGCTGCCGCCGGTCTTGCGCGCCAGCCCGGCGAGCACGTTGAGAAACGTGGACTTGCCGCAGCCCGAGGGCCCGAGGAGGGTGAAGAACTCGCCTTCACGGATATCGAGATTGAAGTCCTCCAGGGCGGCGATCTGCTGCTTGCGGCCGTGCTCGTCGGCAATCGCGAAGTCCATGCGCACATCGCGTGCCCGGATCTTGATGGCGGAGCGGGCCGTGCTCATGTCGCTGCTCCCTTGGCAAAGGGGTTGAACTCGTTGGTGTACACATCCTTGACTGCCACCTTGCCCGGCTGCAGCTTGCCTTCACGCTCCAGCACGTCGATGTAGTACTGGATGGGCGGCTCGGTGATGACCTGGTCGTCCACATAGGCATAGCGCTCCACATGCCTGAGCTCCATGCCCAGACGCTCGGCCGTGTAGCGGCGCGCTTCGTCGGTGTTGGCGTTGACCCAGTTGCCGGCCTTGGCGATGGCGGTGACCACATCGCGCACGGCCTGTGGGTTCTCGCGCGCAAACTTGCCATTGACGCTGTAGGGAGCCATGCCGCCCAGGCCGCGGTCCAGGTCGTAGTCGGTCCACAGGCGCTGCAGCTCGGGGTTGGCCTCGGCACCGCCGGAATGGGGTGGGTGGATGATGGCCAGATCCACATTGCGGCCGATCACGGCCTGTTCGCCCTGGTTGTCGGGAACGACCAGGAAGTTGATCTTGTTGACATCGGCGCCGTGCTCGCGGAAATAGGTCTTGGAGACAAACTCGGCGCAGGCGCCGAAGCTGTTGAAGCCTATGGTCTTGCCTTCCAGATCCCTGGGCGTGCGGATACCCGAATCCTTGCGCACGAAGTACTTCATATGCGGCGCCTCCTGCAGCGTCTTGCTGCCGGCGGCAATCACCTTCATGTCGGCCCCGGCCGCAATGGCCGAAATCACCAGCGGCACCATGCGCGAGCCGAAATGGATGTCGCCCGTGCCGACCAGCGGAATGATCTGGGGGGCGGCAATCTTGCCCACGTAGTTGGGGCGGGTGGAGGTCCCGTCGAAGTAGCCCAGTCTGTCGGCCAGATAGATCAGGTCGAAAGAGGGATTGTCGGGGTAGTTGAAGGGAACGACCTTGCCATTTTGTGCCGTGCGGGTCGTTTCGCTGCTGGCCTGGTTGTCGGAGCGCGAGCAAGCCGCCAAGCCCAGGGATGCAGCACTGATGGACAGAAGCTTGCCAAGCGCGTCGCGACGGGTTCCCATGGTTCTAACCTTTGAAGTTGCTTTGAAGCAAGCAAGGTTAGAGAGGGTTTCTAATAAAGAAAACGAATAAAAATTTGTATCTTTACTTGAAAATCAGCTAAGCGGCCGCTCAGCCCGCAGCCGCCGCACGCTGCAGGCGGTCGCGCACACCTTCCCAGTCGGCGGTGTCGGGCGGGGTTTCGATCCAGATCAGCTTGGCGCCCCAGTCGTCGAAATTGCGCAGCATGCCAAACAGCTCGCGGGCCACGTCGCGCGGCTCGTCGGACATGCGGCGCAGCAGCAGCTGGGCCGTTGTGACATTGAGGGGGCTGCGGTGATAGATGGCAATATTCCTGCCATCCCTGCCCAGGATGTCCAGCGCCGATTGCAGCTGCCTGGCATCCATGAGCCGCACCTTGGCGTTGGGCGCGTAATGCGCCAAGAGCGTTCCCGAGGCACGTGGGGTATCCGCAGTCAGCTCTTCTTTCGAGAGCGGCCGCAGGCCGCAGGCACGCTCGATATCGTCACGTGTGATGGCGCCGGGGCGCAGCAGCACGGGCACGCCCCGCGTGCAGTCGACGATGGTGGATTCAATGCCCACTTCGCAGGCACCGCCATCGAGCACCAGCAGTTCTTCGCCAAACTCGGTGGCCACATGTTCGGCCGTGGTGGGGCTGACGCGGCCGAACTTGTTGGCGCTGGGGGCCGAGACGCCCCAGACCGGCGGATCGAGCTGCTGGCAGGCCTGCAGCACCGCATGGGCCACAGGGTGCGAGGGGCAGCGCAGACCCACGCTGTCCTGGCCGCCGGTCGATGCCCTGGCGGCATGCGGCAGGCGCGGCAGGATCAGGGTCAGCGGGCCGGGCCAGAATGCATCGATCAGTTGCTGGGCAAAGACCGGTACTTCCCTGGCATAGCGGGTGATGGCGGCGGCGTCGGCCACATGCACGATCAGCGGATGGTTGGCCGGGCGGCCCTTGGCGGCAAAGATCTGCGCCACGGCGGCGTCGTTGTCGCTGTCCGCGGCCAGGCCGTAGACCGTCTCGGTGGGCAGGCCCAGCAGCCGGCCTTGCTGCAGCGCAACCGCAGCGGCTTGCACCGAGGCTTCCAGCATTCCATCCAAGATCATTTCAATTCCTCTTTCATGCACTGCGCCGCCGTATGTGCGGTGCTTTTGCGCTTGCAGAGCATCAGCGAAGGACGCCGAGCAAGGGCCGCCCCTTACGCTCAGGGCGTCGTCCCCCTCCCGCGTAGCGAGAGAGGGGCGCCCGGCTAGGGGGAAGCGGCGGGGCCGCCTAGGCAAAGCCGCTCAGGGGGTGTTATCAGAACGCTTCAATGCCCAGGATCTCGGCCGCCTTCAAAGCGGTTTCGCGCGCTTTTTCGGGGCTGGCCGCGGTGATGTTCAAGTGGCCCATCTTGCGGGCCGGCTTGGCATCGACCTTGCCGTACAGATGCAGGTGGGCGCCTGGCAGTGCCAGGACCTGGTCCCAGGCCGGAGCCTGCGCACTGTCGCCGTTCCTGAACCACAGATCGCCCAGCAGGTTGAGCATGACGGTGGCGCTGTGCTGGCGCGGCTGCACCAGGGGCAAATTGGTCATGCAGCGCACTTGCAGCTCGAACTGCGACACATCCATCGCGTTCTGGCTGTAGTGGCCGCTGTTGTGCGGGCGCGGGGCAATCTCGTTGACCACCAGCTGACCGTTGTCCAGCACAAAGAATTCGACGCAGAGCACGCCCACGTAGTCGAGGCCGATAGCTACGGATTTTGCGGCGGCAATCGCTTGCTCTGCCTGCGCTGCGGGCACGTTGCCTTCGTAGACCTCGGTCACGGCCAGAATGCCGTCGCGATGCAGATTGCGCTGCACGGGCAGGTTGACGATGTCGCCATTGCGGCCGCGGGCCACGATGACCGAGCATTCATGCGCCAGCGGCAGCATTTTTTCGAGCACGCAGGCCACCTGCTTGAGCTCGTCCCAGGCCTTGATCAGCTCGTCGCGGGTCTTGACGCGGATCTGGCCCTTGCCGTCATAGCCCATGCGTGCGGTCTTGAGGATGCCGGGCAGCAGTGCGTCGTTGACGGCCGCCAGCTGCTCGGCCGTCTCGATCACTGCGTAGGGGGCGCAGGGCACGCCGCACTTCACGAAGTGGGCTTTTTCGGCAGCGCGGTCCTGGGCGATCGCCACGGCCGAGCCGGCGGGCGATACGGGCAGGCTCTCGGCCAGCTTGTTCAGCGAGCCGGCGGGCACGTTTTCGAATTCGGTGGTCACGGCCGCGCAGAGTCCGGCCAGCTCGGCCAGGCCCTTGGCGTCTTCGTAGCCGGTGCGCACATGCTGGTGGCTGACCAGACCGGCGGGGCTGGTCTCGTCCTTGTCCAGCACGGCGGTGAAATAGCCCATGGCCTGAGCGGCATGGGCGAACATGCGGCCCAGCTGACCGCCGCCCAGCACGCCCAGCGTCGCGCCGGGCAGGATCACATCGGTGTCTTTGCTCATGCGTTCACCGGCAGCGTCATATTGCGGGCCGCTTCGGTCTGCTCGGCGCGGAAGGCTTCGAGCTTTTTGCGCAGCTCGGCATCTTCATTGGCCAGCAGGGCCACGGCAAACAGGGCCGCATTGGCCGCACCGGCATTGCCGATGGCAAAGGTGGCCACGGGCACGCCCTTGGGCATCTGCACGATGGAATGCAGCGAATCCACACCCTGCAGGTGACGGCTGGCCACAGGCACGCCCAGCACCGGCACGGTGGTCTTGGCGGCAATCATGCCGGGCAGGTGGGCAGCACCGCCGGCGCCGGCAATGATGGCCTTGAGGCCTCGGTCGGCCGCAGCTTCGGCGAAGCGGAACATGTCGTCCGGCATGCGGTGGGCCGATACGACCTGTGCTTCAAAAGCGATACCGAATTGCTGGAGGATGGCAACTGCGTGTTGCATGGTGTCCCAGTCGCTGCTGGAACCCATGACCACGCCAACTTGGATGGGGTTCATGTTCTTCAGGGCGCTGCCGCCCGGCCTAGTGGAACCCCTGATTTTACGGTTTCGCTGCATTGCCGGCCGACTGTGGGGCATAGCCGTCCGGGCAAAGCAACTATGACCCCCGGATGTGGGCCGCCGCGTTATCGCGTGCAAAGCCCAGCACGCGGTCCCTGAAGACATGGATGACCCAGGCCAGCGTGACCAGGATCTGCAGGCTCAGAGAAGCCCAGGGCACATAGCTGACCCAGGCGCCGACTTGTTCTATGTCGTCCGGCGAGCTCATCCACATGGCCACCACGGGCTGAACAAACATGGCGCCCGTATGGCCGCCCATGCCATAGGCCAGCAGCGGTGCGGCGATGTTGAGGATCAGCCAGGTGACGACAAACGAGGCCAGGGGGGACTTGAGTCTGCCCGCCAGCAGGGCAAAGCCGGTCAGCAGCAGGCAGTCGCGCAGCAGATGCAGGCACAGATAGAAGGTAAAGCTGTTGAGCTTGCCGCTGATGGCCGCCTCAAGTGACTGGGGGGCGAACAGCAGCAGCAAGGCCATGGCAAAGCCCAGCAGCAGGCTGACCGGCCACAGCGGCAGCGCCTCCAGCGCCTCGCGCCAGCGCTGGCGGCTGGCCGACCATTGCACCTGGCGCCAGGCGCGCAGATGCTGGTCCATATGCTGCAGGGCGACATAGGCGGTGCCGATCAGCGCGATCCAGGCGGTGCTGCTGAAAAATTCGGCAATGCCCAGATTGAGCGAGCCGGCGGCGAAGAATCCCGCCAGTGCCAGGCCCAGAGGCCAGGCCCAGGGCAGCGTGCGTACATCGAGCCGGGTGCACAGCTGGCGCCACAGGGCCAGCAGCCCCAGGCCCAGCACCAGGGTTCCGGCCAGATAGGCAAGGCCCAGGCCGCCCACATTCAGGCCCCACCAGAAGACGGGCTCGACGTCGACGTCCATCATGCCTTTGTAGACATGGTCGATAAAGGGGCCGGGTGCGAAGAACAGGATCAGCAAAGGCAGCAGTGCCGCGCGCCGGCGATTGATGGGCCTGTCCCTCAGTCCCCAGCTCATGAGCACGGAATTCATGGCCCAGGTCTGCAGACCCAGGCCCCAGATCACGGCCAGGCCAATCGTGTGCTGCAGCTTCAGGGGCTCCAGCGCCCAGAAGTGGCTCACACCCGCCACGGCCAGCGCAAACCACAGCACATAGAGCCAGGCAGGCAAGGTGGCGCCCAGCAGCTTGCCCCAGGCCATCTGCCAGGGCGTGAGCACGGACAGGCGTTGCCAGTCCCAGGTGTTCTGGCTGGCTTCCTCGGCCAGGCTGCGCCCGGCCAGCACGCTGCCATAGATGATGGCGGCCAGGTACAGGCCGGCGATGGCGGTCATGCTCAGCATGCCGGGCAGCCCCTTGGCAGAGGACAGGGCGAAGGGCAGGGCCAGGATGAGCAGGCTCAGGCCCAGGCTCCAGGCCAGCAGCGAGGGGCGCCAGTTCAGCCAGAGCTGGCGCTGGAATTCGGGATTGCGTTGGCTCATGCTTGCTCCTGACTTTCGGTATCGCGGGCCTGAGCCGTGCGGGCATAGCGGTCCTGCAGCCGCTCGCGCACCGGGTACAGTGCGGCGACCGGAATGCCGGCCTGCACCAGCTGGGCCAGCCATTGGGCGCGAGCATTGGCGGCGGCCGGCAGCCAGAGCTGGATCGGGCGGCGGCCCGTGGTGTCGAAGTCCTGCACCGAAGTGCTCAGCAGTGCCTGACGCAGGCGGGCCTCAAGGCCTTCGCTTTGCTCCATGGCCACTTCCAGCGCATAGAGCTGGGGCTGCTGACCCACTGCGGCGGGCTGGCCCGGGCCGTGGGCGTTCTGCAGTGCCTCATGGCTTTCGATGCGACCGTCGCGGATGCTCAGGATATGGGTGCAGTACTCGTCCAGCTCGCTGAGGATGTGGCTGGAGACGATCAGCGTCATGCCCTGGGCCTGAAGCTGGCGAAACAGCGTGGAGAGGCTGCTGCGCGCATCGGGATCCAGGCCGCTGGCCGGCTCGTCGAGCAGCAGTACGCCGGGCTGGTGGACGATGGCCTGGCCGATCGCCACGCGCTGGCGCTGGCCGCGCGAGAGCTCGGTCGGGTGGCGGTGCAGCAGCTCCGTCAGGCCCAGCTGGGCGGCCACCTGCCGTACGCGGGCATCCACGTCACCGGGTGCAACGCCCATGGACAGGGCCGAGTACTGCAGGCAGCGCATCACGCTGAGTCGGTCGTACAGGCCATAGAAGTCCGATAGATAGCCCAGGTGGCGGTGCACCTCGCGCGGCTGTTCCTCGACCGACAGGCCTTTGACGCGGATATGGCCAGACAGCGGCTGCTCCAGTCCGGCAATGCAGCGCATCAGTGTGGATTTGCCGGCGCCGTTGGGGCCGACGAGTGCCGTCACGCTGCCCGCAGCGATGGACAGGCTCACGCCGTCAAGGGCGCGGTGGCCCGGATATTCAAACACCAGTTGTGAAACTTCAATCAAGTCTGCGCTCCTTGGTTCGCGAACAATATAGCCCAGGGGCGTGAGGCACCGTGGTGGCGGTCACTCTTTAAACCGTAGCTGCTTGCGCATGCCGTTCATTGATTGTCGACATAAAACACCTTGAATCGACCTTGAAACATGCGCAAGCTGCTCCCATCTGAGTAGCAAAGACCCGCTCCGTTCTGGTCTATGGCTTGCGCTCGCGCATTTGCGTGGAGAATCGCAGCATCGTGCGGTGGGCACTCTGCTGGAGTGGCCGGTTCGCAGACTTTTCAGCGCCGCTGCCCGCGTGGCAGCGCACAAGCAGCATTGGGAATCACATGATTGACGTCACCCTCGAGAATTTTGAAGCCGAAGTCGTAGCCGCCTCCATGGCCGTGCCCGTGCTGGTGGACTTCTGGGCGCCCTGGTGCGGCCCCTGCAAGACGCTGGGCCCGGTGCTGGAGAAGCTGGAAGTCGCTTATGAAGGTCGCTTCAAACTGGTCAAGATCGACTCCGATCAGGAGCAGCAGCTGGCCAGCATGTTCGGCATTCGATCCATCCCGACCTGCGTGCTGATGATCGGCGGCAAGCCCGTGGACGGCTTCATGGGCGCCCAGCCCGAAGGCAAGCTGCGCGAGTTCCTGGACAAGCATCTGCCCTCCGAAGGCGAACTGACGGCCGAGGCCGATGCCGACGAAGCCCAGGCCCTGCTGGAGTCCGGCGACACCCAGGCGGCGCTGCAGAAGCTGGCCGATGCGCTGGCGGCCGACCCGGCCAACGACGATGCGCGCTTTGACTATGTGCGCCTGCTGATCGCCACCGGCAGCTTCGAGGAAGCTGCGGCCCTGCTGGCCGAGCCCATCAAGCGCATTCCCCAGCCGCTGCGCTTCGAAGCGCTGAACCAGTGGCTCAAGGCGCTGGAGTTCGCGGTGCAGGACGACAATGCTGACCTGGCCAAATATGATGCCGCCATCGCCGCCAACAAGCGCGACTTCGACGCCCGCTTTGGCCGGGCGCGCGCCCTGCTGGCACACAGCCAGTGGACCGACGCCATGGACGAACTGCTGGAAATCATCATGCGCGACAAGACCTGGAACGAGCAGGCGGCGCGCAAGCTCATCGTCGGCGTGCTGGAGCTGCTGACCCCGCCCAAGCCCAAGAAGCAGGACGCCGTGCCCGGCAAGACCAGTGGCGGCATCGAGCTGCTGGGCAAGAGCAGCGCCGAGCAGGACGAGGCGACGGCGCTGGTCAACAGCTATCGCCGCAAGCTGAGCATGGCGTTGAATTGAAGGCTCCCCCTGAGGCGCTTGCGCCTTCCCCCTCTCTCTACGCGCTTCGCGCTATGGGAGGGGGACGACAGCTTCGCTGCGCGGTGGCGGGGGCCGCCCAGGCATTGCTCGCTGTCCCTTGCCTTGGGGCACGCCAGTTTTTGCTGCTTGCGTTGAATGAGACTCGCGATGGATCAGATCTTTTCAGTGGCCTTTCAGGGCCTCTTTGTTTATCTGGGGCTGGCGCTGGCATTCGCGGTGCTGGTGGGCGTGCTGCGCTCGCCGCGCTTCAAGGGCTGGCGTGGCGAGCGGGCCGTGCAGGCAGCGATCCGCCGACGGCTCAATCCGCTGATTTATGTGGACATGCACAACGTTACCCTGCCCACGGCGGATGGCGGCAGCACGCAGATCGACCATCTGATCTTCTCGCCCTATGGCCTGTTCGTGCTGGAAACCAAGAACTTCCAGGGCTGGATTTTCGGCACTGAAAAGCAGCGTGAATGGACGCAGCAGATTTTCAGGAAACGCAGCCGCTTCCAGAACCCGCTGCGCCAGAACTACAAGCACATCAAGACATTGCAGTCGCTGCTGGACATTGCGCCCGAGCATCTGCACTCGGTGATCGCCTTTGTGGGCGACTGCGAATTCAAGACCGAGATGCCGGCTCACGTCACGCGCGGCCTTGGTTTTGTCGGCCATATCCAGAGCTTTGCCCAGCCTGTGTGGAGCCCCGAGCAAATGCAGGCGCTGCTGGACAAGCTTGAAGAACTGCGGCTGCAGCCCGGCCGTGCCACCGACAGGCGGCATGTGGCACATGTCCGGCAGTTGCAGGCGGCCAGCAAGGCGCGCAAACCCAGGCTGGAGCCGGTAGCGGAAGCCGCAGCCCAGCTGGTCAAGCCGCCCGCGCCCGAGACCGTGGATATTCTGCTGGAGCCTGTCATGCCGGCGCCGCCTTCGGCCGCAGTCGAGAGGGATCTGTCGGCGCAGGCTCAGCCCACCCGGCCAGCCGTTGCGGCTCCTGCCAGGTTGGTTGACACTGCGGCAGAGGCTGCAGAGCCGGTGCGGCCCGGGCGGGTCGATGCTGTGCCGGTCTGCCCGCAATGCGAATGGCCGCTGCGCAAGTTGCTGATGCAGCGCGGGCCACTGGCGGGGCAGGCCATCTGGCGCTGTACCAATGCGGTGGCCTGCAGCTTTGTGCGCGGTGAACAGATGCTTGCGCAAGTGTCTGAGACTCCTGAAAAATGAGCTGCAAGCGTTTTTTCTGTACGCGTTGAAGGCCGCAAAGGTGTTTGTGATGACTGCTTTCCCGAGCCTGCGCACCTTTCTTCGTCCGGCACTGAGCGCACTCTTGATGTTGGGGAGCCTGGCAGTCGGCGCTACGGATGCAGCGCCCGAAGCGTCCGAGGGCGAAGCCATGGCCGCCGTGCCGGCACCGCTGCTCGATACCTACTGGAAGCTGGTGCAGCTGGGTGACGGCCCGCATGTCAGTGTCTATGACAACCAGCCCGAGCCACATCTGGTGCTGGAGACCGGCAGCGGCCGTTTTCATGGCGCGGGCGGCTGCAATCGCCTGCGCGGCAGCTACGGCCTGGACGGGCGCTGGCTGCGTTTTTCGGTCGTGGGCGGCACCCGCATGGCCTGTGTGCAGGGCATGCGCCGGGAGCAACTGCTGGTGGCAACCCTGGCCCAGGTCAGCAGCTACGCCGTGCAGGGGCAGAAACTGGTGCTCAGCGATGCCGAGGGGCGTGTGCTGCTGCGACTCGAGGCCGTGTATCTGCGCTGAGCCTCAGTGCGTGAGTTGCGGGCTGGAGGACTTGAGTGACGAGGCATTGCCCAGCGAGCGGATCGGTATGCCCATGTCCTGCGGAATCTCGCCCGACAGCTGCAGCGCCAGGTAGCGGGTGCTGCACACGCGCAGAAAAGAGCTGAAGTTGTCCACCGCTCCGCGCTCGGCCAGCAGTTCGTCGTAGAGCTTGGTGCAGAGCTGGGGCACGGTATAGCCGTCTCGCGTGGCAATCTCTTCGAGGACCTGCCAGAACAGGTTTTCCAGCCGGATGCTGGTCGCCACTCCATGCAGCCGGATGGAGCGGGCCCGGTGGGCCCAGAGCTGGGGATCGGCGCTGATAAAGACCTGGCACATGGCGCGACTCTCCAAAACAAAACCGGGCCATGGTGTGGCCCGGTGACTGCGGCGTCAAGAGGAGAACTCTTGAATTGATAGCTTTCTGCGCTTGATGGGAAAGCGCTGGAGGCCGATTTCAGTGTGAAATCTTCGTGCCCAGCAGCGCGAGAAACTGGGCGATCCAGGCCGGATGGGCAGGCCAGGCCGGGGCGCTGACCAGATTGCCTTCGGTATGGGCCTGGTCGACGGGAATATCGGCATAGCTGCCTCCGGCCAGTTCCACCTCGGCGCGGCAGGCGGGGTAGGCCGAGCAGGTGCGGCCCTTGAGCACGCCGGCCCCGGCCAGCAACTGCGCGCCGTGGCAGACGGCGGCCACGGGCTTGTTGGTGTCGAAGAAGTGACGTACGGCCGCGCGCACGCTTTCATAGCCGCGCAGATACTCGGGGCCGCGGCCGCCGGGGATGACCAGCGCGTCGTACTGCTCGGGCTTTACATCGGCAAACGTGGCGTTGAGCGTGAAGTTGTGGCCGGGCTTTTCGCTATAGGTCTGTGCGCCTTCAAAGTCGTGGATGGCGGTCTTGATCTGGTCGCCGGCCTTTTTGTCCGGGCAGACCGCGTGCACGGTATGGCCCACGGCCAGCAGTGCCTGGAACGGGACCATGGTTTCATAGTCCTCGCAGTAGTCGCCGCAAATCATCAAAATCTTCTTGCCTGCCATGGTCTGTCTCCTTGTGGTTGGGTCAGGCCATTGTGGGCAGTCAGGGCGCGCTGTAGGTATTAACGGGCTACTACATCGGGGCGGGCGGGCGGATAGTGGGTGCCGTAGTCCGACGAGCGCTGGTACAGCGTCAGCCCGAACTGCGGCAGCACGCCGATCAGATGGTCGAAGATTTCGCCCTGTATGCCTTCGTACTCCACCCAGACGGTGGTGTTGGTGTAGCAGAACAGCTGCAGCGGCAGTCCCGTGGGCGATGTCTCCATGGTGCGCACCATGAGGAACATGCCCGGGCCTTTGCCAATGCGCGGATGGCCCATCAGATAGGCGTAGGCATAGGCCTTGAAGGCAGCCAGATTCGTCACCTGGTGTGCAGCGATGGCCTGGGTTGGCATGGCGGCCTCGGCCGCGCCGGGCATGGCCTGCAGGCCGTCGCGCTCGCTCCAGTAGGGTTGCAGCAGTGCGATATGGCCCATGCCTGCGCGTTCCTCGGGCGAGAGCAGATGCACGGTGTTGGCATCCAGGTTCAGCGAGCGCATGATGCGCCGTCCGCCCGAGTCGAACATGCCGCGCCAGTTCTTGAAGCTGTCCGTCATCAACCGCCAGGTGGGAATGGTGGTGATGGTCTTGTCCCAGTTCTGCACTTTGACGGTATTGAGCGCGATATCGGTCACAAAGCCGTCGGCGCCGACCTGGGGCATCTCTATCCAATCGCCCACGCGCAGCATGTCGTTGCTGCCGAGCTGAACGCCCGCGACAAAGGAGAGGATGGTGTCCTTGAAGACCAGCATCAGCACGGCCGACATGGCGCCCAGGCCCGAGAGCAGCAGCAGCGGCGAGCGGTCCATCAGCGTGGCCACGATGAGCACCACGGCAAAGCTGCAGACCAGCAGCTTGCCCAGCTGCACATAGCTTTTGATGGAGTGGGTCTGAACGGCGGCCTTGCGTGCCTCGTCGCGTTCATGGGCCTCGTTCATGGCGTTGAGCAGATCGCACAGCGCCCGCGCCAGGTGGTAGAGCGTGAAGGCCACCGCCACATTGGTGATCAGCGTGGTCCAGCGCGGCTCCAGATGGGGTACGCCCTGCACGCCGAATTGCACGATCAGCGAGGGCGCGACCTTGGCCAGGCGGCGCAGCACCTTGTCGTGCATGAGGATCTGGGCCCAGCCTGTCCTGAGGGTGTCGCGCATACGGCGAAAGACCTTGAGCCCCAGCCACTGGGTCAGCCAGCCGGCCACGAGGGCGGTCAGGGCCAGGACGCAGAGCGAGGCCAGCATTTGCATGGCGGGGTTCCAGTCAGAAACAAAAGACCAGCGGGAAAGCAAGAGCAGCTCCTCAGAAGAATGGACCGGGGCAGGAGCGCAAGTCTGGCAACTTCGGGCAGAAGGCAGGCGATGGCGTCGGGCACGGAAACAGGCCAGTCAGATTGCCAGCCGTGCAAAAAGTTCAGCAATTTGTGAACAACCACTAGCTTACGCAAAGCCGTATTTCCCAGCGTGGCGTGCAGGAAGGCCGCAGGGATGGCGCAGCGGGTTCTGCGGTCATGCAGGGCTAAAACGGCGCAAGCGGTCGGGCAGCCTAAAATCCCTGCTGATTTCAGATTTCTACCTTGCCGGGTCCCAAGTGGGGCTGGCGGCCACTGCACTGCACCATGCAAGAAAAATTCAACCACATCGAGGTCGAGCGCGCCGCGCAGGACCACTGGCAAGCCAAGGACGCCTACCGCGTCAGTGAAGACGGCAGCAAGCCCAAGTACTACGCCTGCTCCATGCTGCCCTACCCCAGCGGCAAGCTGCACATGGGCCATGTGCGCAACTACACCATCAACGACATGCTCACGCGCCAGCTGCGCATGAAGGGCTACAACGTCCTCATGCCCATGGGCTGGGATGCCTTCGGCCTGCCAGCTGAGAACGCTGCGCTGAAGAACAAGGTGCCGCCTGCCAAGTGGACGTACGAGAACATCGCGTACATGAAGAAGCAGATGCAGGCCATGGGCCTGGCCATCGACTGGAGCCGCGAGGTCGCCACCTGTGACCCCGAGTACTACAAGTGGAACCAGTGGCTGTTCCTCAAGATGCTGGAAAAAGGCATTGCCTACCGCAAGACGCAGGTGGTGAACTGGGACCCGGTGGATCAGACCGTGCTGGCCAACGAGCAGGTCATCGACGGCCGCGGCTGGCGTACCGGCGCGCTGGTGGAAAAGCGCGAGATTCCAGGCTACTACCTGGGCATCACCCATTACGCGCAGGAGCTGCTGGACCATGTGCAGGTCGGCAACGAGAAGGCCACATTGAATGGCTGGCCCGACAAGGTGCGCCTGATGCAGGAGAACTGGATCGGCAAGTCCGCCGGCGTGCGCTTTGCGTTCACGCATGAGGTCAAGAACGCTGCAGGCGAACTGATTGGCGATGGCAAGATGTATGTCTTCACCACGCGTGCCGACACCATCATGGGCGTGACCTTCTGCGCGGTTGCCCCCGAGCACCCGCTGGCGCTGCACGCTGCGGCCGCCAGCCCCGAGCTGGCAGCCTTCATCGAGGAGTGCAAAAAGGGCGGTACGACCGAGGCCGAGCTGGCCGTCAAGGAAAAGGAAGGCAAGCCCACGGGCCTGTTCGTCACCCACCCCATCACCGGCGCGCAGGTCGAAGTCTGGATCGGCAACTATGTGCTGATGAGCTATGGCGACGGCGCCGTGATGGGTGTTCCCGCCCACGACGAGCGCGACTTCGCCTTTGCCAACAAGTACGGTCTGCCCATCAAGCAGGTGGTCGCCGTGGAAGGCCAGGCCGCTTATGACGACAAGCAGTGGAGCGACTGGTATGGCGACAAGGAGCGCGGCGTACTGATCAACTCCGGCGACCTCGACGGCCTGAACCACAAGGATGCGGTGCAGGCCGTGGCCAAGATTGTGGGCGACAAGGGCCTGGGCGAGCTCAAGACGACCTGGCGTCTGCGCGACTGGGGCATCAGCCGTCAGCGCTACTGGGGCACCCCCATTCCCATCATTCATTGCGTCGATTGCGGTCCTCAGCCCGTGCCCGAGAAGGACCTGCCCGTGGTCCTGCCCCAGGATCTGGTGCCCGATGGCTCCGGCAATCCGCTGGTCAAGTCCGAGGCCTTCCATGCCGGCGTGGTCTGCCCCTGCTGCGGCAAGCCTGCCCGCCGTGAAACCGACACCATGGACACCTTTGTGGATTCGTCCTGGTACTTCATGCGCTACTGCGACGCCAAGAACAGCGAGCAGATGGTGGCCGACGGCGCCGATTACTGGATGCCCATGGACCAGTACATCGGCGGCGTGGAGCACGCCATCCTGCACCTGCTGTATGCGCGCTTCTGGACCAAGGTCATGCGCGACCTGGGTCTGGTCAAGATCGACGAGCCCTTCACCAAGCTGCTGACCCAGGGCATGGTGCTCAACCATATCTACAGCCGTCGCACGGCCAAGGGCGCCAAGGAATACTTCTGGCCCAAGGATGTGGAGCATGTGTTCGACGAGTCCGGCAAGATCATCGGCGCCAAGCTGAAGATCGAAGTGGACAGCGCCGACGGCCTGCTGCCCGTGGGCACCGCCATCGACTACGAGGGCGTAGGCACCATGTCCAAGTCCAAGAACAACGGCGTGGACCCTCAGGACCTGATCGAGAAGTACGGCGCCGACACCGCACGTCTGTACACCATGTTCACCTCGCCCCCCGAGCTGACGCTGGAGTGGAACGACGCCGCCGTGGAAGGCAGCTATCGTTTCCTGCGCCGCGTCTACAACTTCGGCAGCAAGCTGACAGCCATGGACATGGCTTCCGCCGTGCAGGGCGTGGCCGGTGCCAAGTCGCTGGACGATGTGGAATTCGGCAAGGCAGCCAAGGCCCTGCGTCTGGAAATCCACAACGTTCTCAAGCAGGTCGAGTACGACTACTCGCGCATGCAGTACAACACCGTGGTTTCCGGCGCGATGAAGATGATCAATGCGCTGGAAGACTTCAAGGCCCTGGATGACGCCGGTGCCAAGGTGGCGCTGATCGAAGGCTTCGGCATTCTGCTGCGCGTGCTCTACCCTGCAACCCCCCACCTGGCGCATGTGCTGTGGAGCGAGCTGGGCTATGCCAACCACCTGGGCGATCTGCTCGATGCTCCCTGGCCGCAGGTCGATCCCAAGGCCCTGGTGCAGGACGAGATCTCGCTGGTGCTGCAGGTCAACGGCAAGCTGCGCGGTGCGATCCTGGTGTCCGCCACCGCCGACAAGGCTGCCATCGAGGCGGCCGCGCTGGCCAATGAGGAGTACCAGAAGTTTGCCGAAGGCCGTGCACCCAAGAAGATCATCGTGGTGCCGGGCCGCCTGGTGAATATTGTTGTGTAAATGACTCCCCCTGAGGCGCTTCGCGCCTTCCCCCCAGGGGGACGATAGCCTCGCTGCGGGGCTGCCCTTGCTTGCTATCCCTGGCGCAAGAGGCGGTGCTCGCAGCAGGGCGGCGAATTCGCTGCTCGGGTTGAAGATAAAAGGACAGTTGATGCAAAAACGTACGCTGCTGGCCGCCATGGCCTTGACGCCTTTGCTGGGGGCTTGCGGCTTTCGCCTGCGCGGAGCGCCTAATTTTGTGTTTCGCTCCATCTATGTGCAGGCGGGGCGCGGTGCGCCCGTGGGCACTTTGCTGCGTCGCAGTCTGGAATCGAGCAGCGACCAACTGAGCGTGGTCAAGGACCCGGCTTCGCCCGATACCGCCGAAGTGATCTGCCAGATCATCAGCGAGCAGGCCCAGCGCGTGATCATCGGCTCCAACGTGGCCGGTCAGGTGCGTGAAATCGAGCTGCGCCTGATAGTGCGCTTCTCGCTGCGTACCCCCGGCGGCGATGAGCTGATCGAGCCGGTCGAGATTCGCCAGATCCGCAACGTGACCTATAACGAAACCAACGCCTTGTCCAAGGCAGTAGAAGAAGAAATGCTGAACAAGGATATGCGCAACGACATCGTGCAGCAGATCATTCGCCGTCTGGCCGCAGTCAAGAGCATGCAAGTGTCTTGAACCCTCTCTGAGTTGCTGAGCGGCTCCACCCGGGCCTGCGAGTTGTCAGTGCTGGTTCGGTAAATTTGATAGCTTCTGACGCTTGATCTCAGGGCGTTTCAGATGCTTTTTATAGAAAATTCTTCTCCATGCAGCTTGCGCTGAATCAGCTTCTCTCCCATCTGGCCAAGGGCTTGCGCTCGCTCTATGTGCTGCATGGCGACGAGCCCTTGCAGCAGCAGGAAGCGGCCGACGCGATTCGTGCAGCGGCGCGTGCTCAGGGCTATACCGAGCGCAGCAGCTATACCGTCATGGGCGCTCACTTTGACTGGAGTGGCGTGCTGGCGGCCGGCGGCAGCCTGAGCCTGTTTGCGGATAAGCAGATTCTGGAAATTCGCATTCCTAGCGGCAAACCCGGCAAGGATGGCAGTGCTGCGCTGCAGCAGCTGGCCAGCAGCGCCCAGGGCAACGACAGCACGCTGACCCTGATCAGTCTGCCGCGCCTGGACAAGGCCACCAAGACCGGGGCCTGGTTTGCGGCGCTGGACGGCAATGGCGTCTCCATCCAGGTCGACCCGGTGGAGCGTGGCGCGCTGCCGCACTGGATTGCCCAGCGGCTGGCGCTGCAGAACCAGCGTGTGGCCGCAGGTGAAGAGGGCCAGCGCACGCTGCAGTTCTTTGCCGACCGCGTGGAAGGCAATCTGCTGGCCGCGCACCAGGAAATCCAGAAGCTGGCCCTGCTGCACCCCGAGGGCGAGCTGAGCCTGGCACAGGTGGAGCAGGCGGTGCTCAATGTGGCACGCTATGACGTGTTCAAGCTGTCCGAGGCCGTACTCTCGGGGCAGGTGGCGCGCAGCATGCGCATGCTCGACGGCCTGCAGGCCGAAGGCGAGGCCGAGGTGCTGGTGCATTGGGCGCTGGCCGAGGACATTCGCAACATCAAGCGCGTGAAGGATGCCATGGCGGGCGGCAAGCCTCTGCCCATGGCGCTGCGCGAAAACCGCATCTGGGGCCCCAAGGAGAGGCTGATGGAGCGGCTGCTCCCACGTGTCAGCGATGCACGCGCAGCCGAGCTGCTGCAGGCTGCCCATGCCGTGGACGGCATTGTCAAAGGCCTGCCCAGCGCGGGCTGGCCACGCGACAGCTGGCAGGCCCTGCATCAGCTGGCCATGCAGCTGGCGACAATAGGGAACACCCCCTGAGGCGCAACGCGCCATCTCCCCTCTCTTTTCGGGAGGGGTACGACACCTTTGTTGCGGCGCGGCCGGCGCAGGCCCTTCCTCAGTGTCCCTCGCGCTAGAGCTGAGTCGGTTTTTGGCGTTGTGCTCGGCTCAGTGCACCTTCTCCAGTTGTATCTGCGCCTTGTCCGCCCAGGCGCGGAGGTTGTCCAGCAGGTCCTTCTGGCTGAAGGAGCAGCTTTCCTCGGTGAACAGCGCGCTGGATTCGAGCCGGTCCAGCAGATTGAGCAGCACCTCACCATAGCGTGGCGGCAGTGCCTCAAGCAGTGTGGTCGCGGCGCGTACCTGCTGGCCTAGGGCGCTGGCGCTGATCTGCGAATGGGCAAGCTGCTCGAATCCGCTGCGCAGCTGCTGGAGCTGGCGGGCGCTTTCCTGCAGCGCTGTGGTGTTGTGGCTCATAAGTCTCCTTGTGATTCAGAGGCCGAGTGTAGGTGTCAGCAGGGCCATAAACCCCCTCATGGTCGGGCTTGTCTGCGCAACTTGCTTATCTCGGCGAAAATCACGCTATGAACGCGCTCAATACCGTCGAATACATGCACAACCTCGGTGTACAGGCAAAAGCCGCCTCTGCACTGATGGCGCGTGCGTCTGCAGCTACTAAAAACAAAGCACTCAAGGCGCTGGCCCGTCTGCTGCGCGAGAACGTCGAGCCGCTGCAGATCGACAATGCCCGCGATCTGGAGCGTGCCGTGGCCAATGGTCTGTCGGCCCCCATGGTCGACAGACTGCGTCTGACGCCCAAGGTGCTGGAGACCTGTGCAGAAGGTTGCGAGCAACTGGCTGCCATGCCCGATGTGATTGGCGAGATCAGCGGCCTCAAGCAAATGCCCAGCGGTATTCGCGTGGGCCAGATGCGTGTGCCCCTGGGCGTGTTCGGCATGATTTATGAAAGCCGCCCGAATGTGACCATCGAAGCGGCCAGCCTCTCGATCAAGAGCGGCAACGCCTGCATCTTGCGCGGCGGCTCGGAGGCGATTGACTCCAACAAGGCGCTGGCCAGGCTGGTGGCCCAGGCGCTGGCCGAGGCAGGCCTGCCTGAAGACGGCGTCAAGCTGGTGGAGACCACCGACCGTGACGCCGTGGGCCAGCTCATCGCCATGCCCGACTATGTGGACGTCATCATCCCCCGTGGCGGCAAGGGCCTGATCGAGCGTATCAGCCGCGAGGCCAAGGTGCCCGTCATCAAGCATCTGGATGGCAATTGCCACACCTATGTGGATGATCCCTGCGACATCGCCATGGCCGTGAAGGTGGCCGACAACGCCAAGACCAACAAGTACAGCCCCTGCAACGCCAGCGAAAGCCTGCTGGTGGCACGTGCCGTGGCTGCAGACTTCCTGCCCAGAATCGGTGCCGTCTATGCGGCCAAGGGGGTGGAGATGCGTTGCGATGCCGAGGCACTGGCCATTTTGCAGACCGTCAAGGATGCCAAGCTGGCCCAGGCGGTGGAGCAGGACTGGTACGAGGAATATCTGGCTCCCATCATCAGCGTGAAGCTGGTGGACGGCGTGGACGAGGCCATCGCCCACATCAACAAGTACTCCAGCCACCATACGGAGTCGATTCTGACGACCAATCACCTGCACGCACAGAAATTCCTGCGCGAGGTCGATTCGGCCAGCGTCATGGTCAATACCAGCACCCGCTTTGCCGATGGCTTCGAGTTCGGACTGGGCGCCGAGATCGGCATCAGCACCGACAAGTTCCATGCGCGTGGGCCGGTGGGCATCGAGGGCCTGACTTCGCTCAAATACGTGGTCTTGGGCGACGGCGAAGTCCGTTCCTGAAGTTCGTCTGCCGCAGAAGCCGCAGGCGCGGACTTTTTCCGGATATGACTCAATGCCGCAGCTTGGATCCCTTTCCATAACACCATGAAAATCATTATTCTGGGTGCCGGGCGCGTAGGCCAGAGTGTGGCCGAAAGTCTGGTATCCGAGCAAAACGGAATCACCGTCATCGACACGGATGCGCGAGCATTGCGCGAGCTGGAGTCTCGCTTCGACCTGCGCGGCGTGGTCGGCAACGGCATCGATCCCCAGGTGCTGGCTGAAGCGGGCGCCAAGGATACCGACCTGCTGATTGCCTGTGCCTCCATGGACGAAACGAACCTGGTGTGCTGCAAGATTGCCCAGACGGTGTTCGAGATTCCGACCCGCATTGCACGGGTGCGCTCGTCCAGCTTTGCAGTGGACGACCCGGTGCTGGGCAAGGAGGGTTTTGCGGTCGATCGCATCATCTGTCCCGAGGAATCGGTCACCCATTACATCCGCAAGCTCATCGAGTACCCGGAGGCCATGCAGGTGCGTGCCTTTGCGGGCGGTCGGGCCGCACTGGCCTCGGTACGAGCACGCGCCGGTGCGCCTGCCGTGGGCCTGCAGATTGCCCAGGTGCGTGAGCGCATGCCGGAGCTGGCCATGCGCATCGTGGCCATCTATCGACGCTTCATGGATGAACCCGACCGGTTTGTGCGCTGCGACGGGGCTACGCGCATAGAACCCGGCGATGAGGTCTTCATGCTGGCTGCGACCGAGCATGTGTCCGAGGCGCTCAAGGTCATCAACCTGCCGGAAGGTCGCCCGAGCCGGCCGGTGTTCCGCATCATGATTGCGGGCGGCGGTCAGGTCAGCCTGCGACTTGCCAAGAAGCTGGCGCAGACGCCCGGGCGCTTTCACGTCAAGATCATCGAGTCCAATGCCCAGCAATGCCTGGGCCTGTCGTCGGTGCTGCCTGCCGAGGTGCTGGTGCTGGAAGGCGATGCCACCGATGAGGCCTTGCTGGAGGAAGAGGGCATCGAAGAGGTGGATCTGTTCCTGGCGCTGACGGACGATGACGAGGACAACATCATGTCCAGCCTGCTGGCCAAGCGCATGGGCGCGCGCCGCGTTCTGTCGCTGATCAATCGCCGTGCCTATGCCGACCTGATGCACGGCACGCAGATCGATATTGCGCTATCGCCTGCGCAAGCCATGCTGGGCGAGTTCCTGGCCTACGTGCGCCGCGGCGATGTGCAAGCCGTGCACAGCCTGCGCCGCGGCGTTGCCGAGGCACTGGAGATCGTGGCGCGCGGCGACCGCAAAAGCTCGCGTGTGGTGGGGCGTAAGGTGGAAGAGCTGCGCCTGCCCGAGGAAGTTCATATCGGTCTCATCGTTCGCGGTATTCCGGAAGGCAAGACCTGCGAGGAAGTGGCAGGCGCGGCACAGGAGGCCGAGGTCATCATTCCGCGCAGCCATACCGTGATTGAATCCGGCGACCATGTGGTGTTCTTCCTGCCCAACAAGCGACTGGTGCGCAACGTGGAAAACCTGTTCCGCGTCAGTGCCACCTTTTTCTAAGCTGAGCTCATGAAAGACCTGCTCCCTGTCCTGCGTGTGCTGGGCATGCTGATGATCATGTTTGCCGGCGCCATGCTGCTGCCCTTTGGCATCTCCTGGTTCACGCAGGACGGCATCTGGCGCATCTATCCATGGTCGATCGGACTGACGGTCGGCGTGGGCCTGCTGCTGTGGGGGGGGCTGCACCGTCACAAGCAGGATCTGCAAGCGCGTCATGGCGTGATTCTGGTGACCTTGGTCTGGGTGGTGCTGCCGCTATGCGCCATGGTGCCGCTGATGATGGGGCTGAACCGGGTGGGCATCTCCATCAGCCTTACCCATGCCTACTTTGAGGCCGTGTCGGGCCTGACGACAACCGGGGCCACGGTGCTCAGCGGTCTGGACCAACTGCCGGTTTCTATCAACGTCTGGCGCACCTTCCTGCAGTGGATGGGGGGCATGGGGATTCTGATTCTGGCCGTGGCCGTGCTGCCTCTGCTCGGTGTCGGTGGCGCTCAGCTTTTCAGAGCGGAAGCCGCAGGCCCCGTCAAGGACACCAAGCTCACGCCCCGTATTACCGAGACAGCCAAAGGCCTGTGGGGTGTATATGCGCTGTTTTCCATTGGCTGTTTTCTGACCTTCTGGGTCTGTGGCATGCAGCCGCTGGATGCGCTGATGCATATGTTCGCCACGGTGAGTCTGGGTGGACTGTCGTCGCACGATGCCAGCTTCGCCTATTTCAACTCGCCGCTGCTGGAGGCTGCAGCCTTGCTGTTCATGTTGTTGGCCAGTTGCAACTTTGCGCTGTACTTCGTGGCCATGCGCAAGGGGCGCATCGATAGCTTCATGCGCGACCCCGAAATGCGCGCCACGATGGGCGTGCTGGTGGGATCGGGTCTGCTGGTGGCGCTGCTGCTCTGGATCAAGGGTGTCTATGGCCCGCTCGATGCCTTGCGCAACGGCATGTTCCACACCGTCTCGGTAGCCACGACCACGGGCTTTTCCACCACGGACTATCTGTCCTGGCCGGTGTTCATTCCTGTTTTGCTGTTGCTGCTGTCGGGGGTGGCCACCAGTGCGGGATCGACCGGAGGCGGCATCAAGATGGTGCGCATGCTGATTCTGGTCAAGCAGGCCAGGCGTGAGATGACACGTCTGGTGCACCCGCGAGCCGTGCAGCCGGTGCGGCTGGGCGATGCGGTGGTAGATAACCCGATGATTTTTTCGGTGCTGGCCTACATGCTGGTTTACGGTGCCACCGTCATTGTGCTGAGCATGGTGCTGCTGCTGACCGATCTCGACCCTCTGACCGCGTTCTCTGCCGTGCTGGCCAGCGTGCACTGCACGGGGCCGGGGTTGGGCGCGGTTGGCCCATCATCCAACTACACGGTGTTGACGGATTTCCAGATCTGGGTGTGTACTCTGGGCATGCTGTTGGGGCGGCTCGAGATACTGAGTTTCATGGCTTTGCTGTCACCGGCATTCTGGCGTCGTTGAAACAAAGACTGGGGAAAACACCTATCTCATGCTTCAATCTCTACAATTGCCCCCCACCATCGTCTCCTGAGGGTATTTATGGTTCCACATCTCGTCACGGCTTTGACCGGCCCCATTAACGAACTTGAGCAGCGCATTCTTGACTCCATGCCTGCCATTGAGCGTTGGTTCCGCCTGGAATGGATGGAGCACACGCCGCCGTTCTACTGTTCGGTGGATATTCGTAATGCGGGTTTCAAGCTGGCACCGGTGGATACCAACCTGTTTCCAGGCGGCTGGAACAACCTGACCGATGAAATGCTGCCACTGGCTGTGCAGGCTGCGATGGCTGCTATCGAAAAGATATGTCCCGAGGCGCGCAACCTGCTCATCATCCCCGAGAACCACACGCGCAACACCCACTATCTGGCCAGCGTACTGCAGCTCAAGCGCATCTTCAGCATGGCGGGTCTCAATGTGCGTATCGGCTCCATCAGCCCCGAGATCAAGAAGACGCTGTCCATCACGCTGCCGCTGGGCGACGAGATCAAGCTGGAGCCGGTGATCCGCAGCAAGCGCCGTCTGGGCCTCAAGGATTTCGACCCCTGCACCATTTTGCTCAACAACGACCTCTCCACCGGCGTGCCCGGCATCATCGAGGAGCTGTACGAGCAATACCTGCTGCCGCCGCTGCATGCAGGCTGGAATGTGCGCCGCAAGAGCCGTCACTTCCAGAGTTATGAGGAAGTCGGCAAGCGCTTCGGCAAGCTGCTGGGCATCGACCCCTGGCTGATCAACCCCTTGTTCGGCCATGTGGAGAACATCGACTTTGCCGAAGGCACGGGCATGGAGGCCCTGGCCGAGCAGGTGGACGTGATCCTCTCTAAGGTGCGCCGCAAGTACAAGGAATATGGCATCAAGGAAAAGCCGTTTGCCGTGGTCAAGGCCGACAACGGCACTTATGGCATGGGCGTGATGACCGTGCGCGACGCCAAGGAACTGGCTGCGCTGCCGCGCAAGAGTCGCAACAAGATGGGCGTCATCAAGGATGGCCAGACCGTGCATGACGTCATCGTGCAGGAGGGCGTGCTGACCTATGAGCGCATGCACAACGCCGTGGCCGAGCCCGTGGTCTACATGATGGATCGTTACGTGGTGGGAGGTTTCTACCGCATGCACCCCGAACGCGGTGAGGACGAGAACCTCAATGCCCCCGGTGCGGGCTACGTGCCCCTGGCTTTCCAGCAGAGCAACCACCTGCCTCAGGCCAGCGCACGTCCGGGCGCCAGCGCACCCAACCGCTTCTATATGTATGGCGTGATAGCACGTTTGGCCATGTTGGCAGCCAGCTACGAGTTGGAAGCCACTAATCCCGACGCAGAAATCTACGACTGATTTCGCAGGCGCTGAGGACAGCGCACAATGCCGACAATTCATCACTTGGTGACTGCCTTACGAGTCGCTTCCTGAGCCGTGCAAAATTCGAAATCCTCGCTAGGCGCCCTGACCCTGGGCGCGATCGGTGTCGTCTACGGAGACATCGGAACCAGTGTTTTGTACTCGGTCAAGGAGGTTTTCGGCTCAGGCTATGTGCCGTTCACGCCGGACAACGTCTATGGCGTGCTATCGGTACTGTTCTGGACGCTCACGGTCATCGTCTCCCTCAAATACGTGACCCTGGTGCTGCGCGCCGACAACAACGGCGAAGGCGGACTGGTGGCCATGCTGGCCCTGGCCTCGCAGACGGTCAAGGACAAGCCGCGCCTGTCCGGCACGTTGTTTCTGGTGGGTATGTTCGGCACTTCGCTCTTCTATGGCGATGGCGTTATCACTCCGGCGATTTCCGTGCTCTCGGCGGTCGAGGGCCTGGAAGTCATCTCGCCGCATTTCACCAAGGCCGTTATTCCGTTGACGCTGGTGATTCTGTTTCTGCTGTTCTTTGTGCAAAAGCGCGGAACAGCAGGCATAGGCAAATTCTTTGGCCCTGTCACCGTGACCTGGTTTGCCTGTATTGCCCTGCTCGGCGTGCACCAGATCATGGGGCATCCGGAAATCCTGGCCGCGCTCAGCCCGCATTACGCGGTCCGCTTCATCTGGAACAGCCCGGGCATCAGCTTCATCATTCTGGGCTCGGTCGTGCTTTGTGTGACCGGTGCCGAGGCGCTGTATGCCGATCTGGGGCATTTCGGCAAGAAGCCGATCCGCCTGGCCTGGTTCAGCATTGCCATGCCGGCGCTGACATTGAACTACTTTGGTCAGGGCGCCTTGCTGCTGGCCAATCCCGAGGCCGTCAAGAACCCATTTTTCATGATGGCACCCAGTTGGGCGCTGCTGCCGCTGGTCATCATGGCCACCATGGCCACAGTGATCGCCTCGCAGGCGCTGATCACGGGAGCCTTCAGCGTGACGCGTCAGGTCATTCAGCTGGGCTACTTCCCACGTTTTGAAGTACGCCACACCAGTGTGAAGGAGACTGGTCAGATCTATATGCCACTGGTCAACTGGGGCCTGTTTGTGGCGATTGCGCTGGCTGTTCTGCTGTTTCGCAATAGCGGCAATCTGGCGGCGGCCTACGGTATTGCGGTGACGCTGGACATGCTGATCACCACCATGCTGACCTTCTTTGTCATCCGCTATCGCTGGAACTACTCGCTGGCTTTGTGCCTGCTGGCAACGGGCTTCTTCTTCGTGGTGGATCTGGCTTTCTTCGCCTCGAACCTGCTCAAGCTGTTTGAAGGCGGCTGGTTCCCGCTGCTGATCGGCGGCACGGTCTTTACCCTGATGATGACCTGGCGCCGCGGGCGCGAGCTGCTGCATCAGAAGTTGCAGGCGGATGCGCTGGATCTGCGTCAGTTTCTGGAATCCACCTGGCGCCATCCGCCCACGCGCGTGCCCGGTACGGCGGTTTTCCTCTCGGGGGAGCCCGGCACCGTGCCGCATGCGCTTCTCCATAACCTCAAGCACAACAAAGTGCTGCATGAGCGCAATCTCTTTGTGACCGTACGCAACCACGAAGTGCCCTGGGTCGGGATGGACAAGCGGGTGGAGGCGGAGTCGCTAGGGGGCGATTGCTGGGAAGTCATCATTCACTACGGCTTCAAGAACGAGCCCGATGTGCCTGCTGCGCTAGCGCAGCTGCGTACTCAAGGCTGCAAGCTGGACTCCATGTCCACCAGCTATTTCCTGTCGCGTGATGTGATCATTCCGCGCATGAACAACTCGATGGCGCACTGGCGTGAAAAGCTGTTTGCGCAGATGCACAAGAATGCGAGCCGGGTTGCTGATTTCCTGCACCTGCCGAGCAACTCGGTGGTGGAGTTGGGCTCCAAGATCGAGCTGTAAATACTTTGAGTCAAACATGCCTTGGTGATTTATCAGTAAGCACTGATAGCTATTGATTTAGAAGTGATGATGGGCTTCATCATTCACGCTCACGCGGGGTGCATCTTTTTTGGCGGGGCTGGTGCCAGAATGCACGGATGCGCTTTTTCAAAGACTTGAGTCCTGCCGCCGTGGCCGCAGGCTTTGTGGCCGTGCTTGTGGGCTTTACCAGTTCGGTAGCCCTGGTGTTTCAGGCGGCGCAGGCATTTCATGCCTCGCCTGAGCAAATCACTTCATGGATTTGGGCGCTGGGCCTGGGCATGGGTCTGTGTTCGCTGCTCCCGTCGCTGATTCTGCGCATGCCGGTCATGGTTGCATGGTCCACTCCAGGGGCGGCGGTGCTGGCGACCGCCGGGCTGGCGGGTGGTTTCTCCATGGGGGAGGCGATCGGTGCCTTCATCGTCAGTGCGGCCCTCATCATTCTGGTGGGGGTGACTGGCTGGTTCGAGCGCATCATGAACCGCATCCCCATGGAAATTGCGTCGGCCCTGCTGGCCGGCGTTCTGGCCAAGTTCGGCATGCAGGCCTTTTCTGCGGCCGAGACCAATCTGTCGCTGGTACTGGTCATGCTGCTCGCCTATCTGCTTTCGCGGCGTATGGCTCCGCGCTATGCGGTCATCATCACCCTGCTGGCCGGAACCGCCTGGGCGGCGCTGCGCGGGCAGATGCAGTGGTCGGCCGTGCATGGCGGGCTGGCCATGCCGGTCTATACGGCACCCGAGTTCTCGCTGCAGGCTCTCATCAGTCTGACTTTGCCCCTGTTTGTCGTGACCATGGCTTCCCAGAATCTGCCAGGCGTGGCGGTGATTCGTGCCACGGGCTATCCGATACCGGTGTCCAAGGTCATCAGCATGACGGGCGTGGCGACCTTGCTGCTGGCGCCTTTTGGTGGCTATGCCCTCAACCTCAGTGCAATTACGGCGGCGATCTGCATGGGAGATGAGGCGCATGAAGATAGAAACAAGCGCTACACCGCTGCTGCCGTGTGCGGACTGCTATATATATTGATAGCTATCTTTGGTGCAGTCGTCACGGGTCTGCTGACGGCCTTCCCCAAGGAGCTGGTGGCCTGTATCGCCGGACTGGCCTTGCTGGGCTCCATAGGGGGTGGCATGGCTACGGCCTTCAAGGAAGAAAAGCACAGAGAGGCCGCGCTCATCACCTTTCTTGTCACGCTCAGCGGCGTTGTCATCGCAGGGGTGGGCTCCGCCTTCTGGGGGGTGGTTGCGGGCAGCCTTGCCCTCCTTGTCCAGAGCCTGCGAGCCCGCAAGGCCTGAGTATCAGCCGTCATATTGTGGTGTTATGTCCGGCTCGGCATGATGCCTGTATCAACCGCTAGAGTTCTTCACCATGCAAATACTGTTTGTCGCCGATCCGCTGGAATCCTTTGCCATCTACAAGGATTCCACCTTTGCCATGATGCGTGAGGCTCAGCGCCGAGGTCACCAGATCGTGGCCTGCGAGCCCCGCCATATCTCCTGGCAAAGCGGCGGCAAGGTCATGGCGCAGGTGCGCCATATCAGCCTGACCGGGGAGCAAGACCGCTGGTTCGAGGAGACACGAAGCGCTTTGACGGCACTGGCAGACTTTGATGCCATCGTCATGCGCAAGGATCCGCCCTTCGATTCCGAGTTCTTCTACGCCACGCACATGCTCGGTCAGGCCGAGCGTGAGGGCGCCAAGGTCTTCAACAAACCCAGCGCACTGCGCGAGCATCCCGAAAAGCTCGCCATCATGGAGTTTGCGCAGTTCATCTCGCCCACCCTGGTCACGCGCAGCGCCCAGGACATCCGTGCTTTTCATGCAGAGCACAAGGACATCATTCTCAAGCCGCTGGACGGCATGGGCGGCATGGGCATCTTTCGGGTCGGCGAAGACGGCCGCAATCTCGGCAGCATCATCGAAACCCTGAACCAGGGCGGCTCCACCAGTGTCATGGTGCAGAAATTCCTGCCCGACATCGCTCATGGTGACAAGCGGGTGCTCATCATCGGCGGCAAGCCCGTGCCGTTCTGCCTTGCCCGCATTCCGCAGGGCAATGAGGTGCGCGGCAATCTGGCGGCCGGCGGCAAGGGTGTTGCCCAGCCTTTGGCGGAGCAGGACAAGGCCATTGCCGAGTTCATTGGAGAGCGTCTGGTGCAGCGTGGCCTGCTATTGATTGGCCTGGATGTCATCGGTCACAACGTCACCGAAATCAATGTGACCAGCCCCACCTGCTTCCAGGAGATCTTTGATCAGACCGGCTGCGATGTGGCGGCGCTGTTTGTTGATGCACTGGAGCAGGCCTCTAGCACCTGAGAAGCGACAAAGAACCCCGGCAGGCTTTGCCTGCCGGGGTTCTTTGTCTGGATGTCCGTGCGGATGTTGTCTGGCCTGCCAAAATCTGTGTACAATGCAAGGCTTCACTGAGCAAAATGCAAATTTTTTGCTGGTCGACCTGAAAGAAATCAGGCGGCAAAGTTGTGATAGAATTCAAGGCTTCGCTGATCGCAGCAAGCAACGAGATTCAAAATCGGTTCTTCTGATTTTGCACTCGGTTCCTTAAAAAAATACAGCCGATAAGCGTGGGCGTTTGAGGGCAAGCAGCCAGTTCTTCGGAACAAACTCTTCGGAGTTATCAAACGCTCACAAAAACAGTAATGAGGAAGAATTTATTCTTCTTGATTCCGTCAAGTGAGTGAGCAGTCGAAAGACTTTAAATTCAAGATCGAACTATAGAGTTTGATCCTGGCTCAGATTGAACGCTGGCGGCATGCTTTACACATGCAAGTCGAACGGTAACAGGTCTTCGGATGCTGACGAGTGGCGAACGGGTGAGTAATACATCGGAACGTGCCTAGTAGTGGGGGATAACTACTCGAAAGAGTAGCTAATACCGCATGAGATCTACGGATGAAAGCAGGGGACCTTCGGGCCTTGTGCTACTAGAGCGGCTGATGGCAGATTAGGTAGTTGGTGGGGTAAAGGCTTACCAAGCCTGCGATCTGTAGCTGGTCTGAGAGGACGACCAGCCACACTGGGACTGAGACACGGCCCAGACTCCTACGGGAGGCAGCAGTGGGGAATTTTGGACAATGGGCGAAAGCCTGATCCAGCAATGCCGCGTGCAGGATGAAGGCCCTCGGGTTGTAAACTGCTTTTGTACGGAACGAAAAGCCTGGGGCTAATATCCCCGGGTCATGACGGTACCGTAAGAATAAGCACCGGCTAACTACGTGCCAGCAGCCGCGGTAATACGTAGGGTGCAAGCGTTAATCGGAATTACTGGGCGTAAAGCGTGCGCAGGCGGTTTTGTAAGACAGTGGTGAAATCCCCGGGCTCAACCTGGGAACTGCCATTGTGACTGCAAGGCTAGAGTGCGGCAGAGGGGGATGGAATTCCGCGTGTAGCAGTGAAATGCGTAGATATGCGGAGGAACACCGATGGCGAAGGCAATCCCCTGGGCCTGCACTGACGCTCATGCACGAAAGCGTGGGGAGCAAACAGGATTAGATACCCTGGTAGTCCACGCCCTAAACGATGTCAACTGGTTGTTGGGTCTTAACTGACTCAGTAACGAAGCTAACGCGTGAAGTTGACCGCCTGGGGAGTACGGCCGCAAGGTTGAAACTCAAAGGAATTGACGGGGACCCGCACAAGCGGTGGATGATGTGGTTTAATTCGATGCAACGCGAAAAACCTTACCCACCTTTGACATGGCAGGAACTTACCAGAGATGGTTTGGTGCTCGAAAGAGAACCTGCACACAGGTGCTGCATGGCTGTCGTCAGCTCGTGTCGTGAGATGTTGGGTTAAGTCCCGCAACGAGCGCAACCCTTGCCATTAGTTGCTACATTCAGTTGAGCACTCTAATGGGACTGCCGGTGACAAACCGGAGGAAGGTGGGGATGACGTCAAGTCCTCATGGCCCTTATAGGTGGGGCTACACACGTCATACAATGGCTGGTACAAAGGGTTGCCAACCCGCGAGGGGGAGCTAATCCCATAAAGCCAGTCGTAGTCCGGATCGCAGTCTGCAACTCGACTGCGTGAAGTCGGAATCGCTAGTAATCGTGGATCAGAATGTCACGGTGAATACGTTCCCGGGTCTTGTACACACCGCCCGTCACACCATGGGAGCGGGTCTCGCCAGAAGTAGGTAGCCTAACCGCAAGGAGGGCGCTTACCACGGCGGGGTTCGTGACTGGGGTGAAGTCGTAACAAGGTAGCCGTATCGGAAGGTGCGGCTGGATCACCTCCTTTCTGGAAAAATGCTGCTTCAAATTGAACGTCCACACTTATCGGTTGTTGGAACAAGCCAGGTGGCCTGCTGAGTGACGGCGGGCTGCATGGAATGGGTCTGTAGCTCAGCTGGTTAGAGCACTGTGTTGATAACGCAGGGGTCGTTGGTTCGAGCCCAACTAGACCCACCAAGATTCCAATATCTGGTCAGAGGATCCCGGGGGATTAGCTCAGCTGGGAGAGCACCTGCTTTGCAAGCAGGGGGTCGTCGGTTCGATCCCGTCATCCTCCACCAAAAATGATAGCGCTAATGGTGCTATAATCGTTGGCTCAGCAGATGTGAAGCGCCAAGCGGATCGGAAGCAAAAACCAAATTCAATATAAAAGCAGTCTGCGTCAGACTGCTTTTATATTGATCTTTGATCAATAGGCTGTTCTTTAAAAATTCATAGAGTCGAAATCAGCGTTGCTGGTGGAAAGCACAAACCAAGGTTTGTGCACCGTGCCGCCAGCAACATTTTGATTGCGTCAAAACAGATATTTTGCGAATGCAAATGTATCTAGTAATGACGAATATTCTCTAAGCTGTATCGAAAGATGCAGCCAAAGATATTCACATTACGGCATAACGCGTGAGGTGCAAGACCTCACCAGTCTTTGAACACCAGGCTTTGATTCTCGACGAGAGAGTCCAAAGTTATAGGGTCAAGTGACTAAGAGCATATGGTGGATGCCTTGGCGATGATAGGCGACGAAAGACGTGATAGCCTGCGATAAGCTTCGGGGAGCTGGCAAATAAGCTTTGATCCGGAGATTTCTGAATGGGGGAACCCACCTCGCAAGAGGTATCGTGCACTGAATACATAGGTGCACGAAGCGAACCTGGAGAACTGAAACATCTAAGTACCCAGAGGAAAAGACATCAACCGAGATTCCGATAGTAGTGGCGAGCGAATTCGGAAGAGCCTTGCAGTGATAGTCGATCAGTTAACAAAACGGCATGGAAAGGCCGACCATAGTGGGTGATAGTCCCGTATGTGAAAACCGATCGGTGGTACTAGGCTGCAGACAAGTAGGGCGGGGCACGAGAAACCCTGTCTGAATATGGGGGGACCATCCTCCAAGGCTAAATACTCATCATCGACCGATAGTGAACCAGTACCGTGAGGGAAAGGCGAAAAGAACCCCGGGAGGGGAGTGAAATAGATCCTGAAACCGTATGCTTACAAAAAGTCGGAGCCCTTAGGGGTGACGGCGTACCTTTTGTATAATGGGTCAGCGACTTACATTCAGTGGCAAGCTTAACCGAATAGGGGAGGCGAAGAGAAATCGAGTCCGAATAGGGCGACTAGTCGCTGGGTGTAGACCCGAAACCAAGTGATCTATCCATGGCCAGGATGAAGGTGCCGTAACAGGTACTGGAGGTCCGAACCCACTAATGTTGCAAAATTAGGGGATGAGCTGTGGATAGGGGTGAAAGGCTAAACAAACTTGGAAATAGCTGGTTCTCTCCGAAAACTATTTAGGTAGTGCCTCAAGTATTACCGTCGGGGGTAGAGCACTGTTTAGGCTAGGGGGTCATGGCGACTTACCAAACCTATGCAAACTCCGAATACCGACGAGTACAGCTTGGGAGACAGAGCACCGGGTGCTAACGTCCGGACTCAAGAGGGAAACAACCCAGACCGCCAGCTAAGGTCCCTAAAATTGGCTAAGTGGGAAACGAAGTGGGAAGGCTAAAACAGTCAGGATGTTGGCTTAGAAGCAGCCATCATTTAAAGAAAGCGTAATAGCTCACTGATCGAGTCGTCCTGCGCGGAAGATGTAACGGGGCTAAGCCAGTTACCGAAGCTGCGGATTTGCAATTTATTGCAAGTGGTAGGAGAGCGTTCTGTAAGCCTGTGAAGGTGTCTGGTAACGGATGCTGGAGGTATCAGAAGTGCGAATGCTGACATGAGTAGCGTTAAAGGGGGTGAAAAGCCCCCTCGCCGTAAGCGCAAGGTTTCCTACGCAACGTTCATCGGCGTAGGGTGAGTCGGCCCCTAAGGCGAGGCAGAGATGCGTAGCTGATGGGAAACAGGTCAATATTCCTGTACCGATCAATAGTGCGATGTGGGGACGGAGAAGGTTAGCTCAGCCAACTGTTGGATATGTTGGTTCAAGCCTGTAGTCGTGCCTGGTAGGCAAATCCGCCAGGCTTAGATGAGGGGTGATAACGAGTCTGCTTGCAGACGAAGTGAGTGATACCCTGCTTCCAGGAAAAGCCACTAAGCTTCAGCTATTGACGACCGTACCGCAAACCGACACTGGTGCGCGAGATGAGTATTCTAAGGCGCTTGAGAGAACTCAGGAGAAGGAACTCGGCAAATTGACACCGTAACTTCGGGAGAAGGTGTACCCCAAGTAAGTGAAGTTGTACAAACGGAGCTCAAAGGGGTTGCAAAAAATTGGTGGCTGCGACTGTTTAATAAAAACACAGCACTCTGCAAACACGAAAGTGGACGTATAGGGTGTGACGCCTGCCCGGTGCTGGAAGATTAAATGATGGGGTGCAAGCTCTTGATTGAAGTCCCAGTAAACGGCGGCCGTAACTATAACGGTCCTAAGGTAGCGAAATTCCTTGTCGGGTAAGTTCCGACCTGCACGAATGGCGTAACGATGGCCACACTGTCTCCTCCTGAGACTCAGCGAAGTTGAAATGTTTGTGATGATGCAATCTCCCCGCGGAAAGACGGAAAGACCCCATGAACCTTTACTGTAGCTTTGTATTGGACTTTGAACGGATCTGTGTAGGATAGGTGGGAGGCTTTGAAGTGCGGTCGCTAGATCGCATGGAGCCAACGTTGAAATACCACCCTGGTGCGTTTGAGGTTCTAACCTGGATCCATTATCTGGATCGGGGACAGTGCATGGTAGGCAGTTTGACTGGGGCGGTCTCCTCCCAAAGCGTAACGGAGGAGTTCGAAGGTACGCTAGTTACGGTCGGACATCGTGACGATAGTGCAATGGCATAAGCGTGCTTAACTGCGAGACTGACAAGTCGAGCAGATGCGAAAGCAGGACATAGTGATCCGGTGGTTCTGTATGGAAGGGCCATCGCTCAACGGATAAAAGGTACTCTGGGGATAACAGGCTGATACCGCCCAAGAGTTCATATCGACGGCGGTGTTTGGCACCTCGATGTCGGCTCATCTCATCCTGGGGCTGTAGTCGGTCCCAAGGGTATGGCTGTTCGCCATTTAAAGAGGTACGTGAGCTGGGTTTAAAACGTCGTGAGACAGTTTGGTCCCTATCTTCCGTGGGCGCTGCAGATTTGAGGAAGCCTGCTCCTAGTACGAGAGGACCGGAGTGGACACACCTCTGGTGTACCTGTTGTCACGCCAGTGGCATCGCAGGGTAGCTAAGTGTGGAAGAGATAACCGCTGAAAGCATCTAAGCGGGAAACTCGTTTCAAGATGAGATCTGCCGGGGCCTTGAGCCCCCTGAAGGGTCGTTGTAGACCACGACGTTGATAGGCTGGGTGTGGAAGCGCAGCAATGCGTTAAGCTAACCAGTACTAATTGCCCGTGCGGCTTGACCCTATAACTTTGGGTAAGCCTGGAAAAATAAAGACAGAACGCAAGTTCTAGTTATGCCGAAAAAGCGCAATCGAAAAGCTGATTGAAGACTCTATGAATTCGTTGGACTGAGGGTGAGCGAGATTAAGAAGTTAATCGAGGCGCCGTCAATCTGACAAAAAGTTTATGCCTGATGACCATAGCAAGTTGGTACCACTCCTTCCCATCCCGAACAGGACAGTGAAACGACTTAGCGCCGATGATAGTGCGGGTTCCCGTGTGAAAGTAGGTCATCGTCAGGCTCTTACGCCAAAACGCCTGGCTCACGCCAGGCGTTTTCTTCTCCCTCCTTGTGCTAAGGGGCGAGAAGAAAACGCAAAAACGTTTTAAAAGTGCTGTGAAAACAGTGCTACAATAGAAGGCTTCGCTGATCGCAGCAAGCAACGAGATTCAAGATCGGTTCTTCTGATTTTGTACTCGGTTCCTTAAAAAAATACAGCCGATAAGCGTGGGCGTTTGAGGGCAAGCAGCCAGTTCTTCGGAACAAACTCTTCGGAGTTATCAAACGCTCACAAAAACAGTAATGAGGAAGAATTTATTCTTCTTGATTCCGTCAAGTGAGTGAGCAGTCGAAAGACTTTAAATTCAAGATCGAACTATAGAGTTTGATCCTGGCTCAGATTGAACGCTGGCGGCATGCTTTACACATGCAAGTCGAACGGTAACAGGTCTTCGGATGCTGACGAGTGGCGAACGGGTGAGTAATACATCGGAACGTGCCTAGTAGTGGGGGATAACTACTCGAAAGAGTAGCTAATACCGCATGAGATCTACGGATGAAAGCAGGGGACCTTCGGGCCTTGTGCTACTAGAGCGGCTGATGGCAGATTAGGTAGTTGGTGGGGTAAAGGCTTACCAAGCCTGCGATCTGTAGCTGGTCTGAGAGGACGACCAGCCACACTGGGACTGAGACACGGCCCAGACTCCTACGGGAGGCAGCAGTGGGGAATTTTGGACAATGGGCGAAAGCCTGATCCAGCAATGCCGCGTGCAGGATGAAGGCCCTCGGGTTGTAAACTGCTTTTGTACGGAACGAAAAGCCTGGGGCTAATATCCCCGGGTCATGACGGTACCGTAAGAATAAGCACCGGCTAACTACGTGCCAGCAGCCGCGGTAATACGTAGGGTGCAAGCGTTAATCGGAATTACTGGGCGTAAAGCGTGCGCAGGCGGTTTTGTAAGACAGTGGTGAAATCCCCGGGCTCAACCTGGGAACTGCCATTGTGACTGCAAGGCTAGAGTGCGGCAGAGGGGGATGGAATTCCGCGTGTAGCAGTGAAATGCGTAGATATGCGGAGGAACACCGATGGCGAAGGCAATCCCCTGGGCCTGCACTGACGCTCATGCACGAAAGCGTGGGGAGCAAACAGGATTAGATACCCTGGTAGTCCACGCCCTAAACGATGTCAACTGGTTGTTGGGTCTTAACTGACTCAGTAACGAAGCTAACGCGTGAAGTTGACCGCCTGGGGAGTACGGCCGCAAGGTTGAAACTCAAAGGAATTGACGGGGACCCGCACAAGCGGTGGATGATGTGGTTTAATTCGATGCAACGCGAAAAACCTTACCCACCTTTGACATGGCAGGAACTTACCAGAGATGGTTTGGTGCTCGAAAGAGAACCTGCACACAGGTGCTGCATGGCTGTCGTCAGCTCGTGTCGTGAGATGTTGGGTTAAGTCCCGCAACGAGCGCAACCCTTGCCATTAGTTGCTACATTCAGTTGAGCACTCTAATGGGACTGCCGGTGACAAACCGGAGGAAGGTGGGGATGACGTCAAGTCCTCATGGCCCTTATAGGTGGGGCTACACACGTCATACAATGGCTGGTACAAAGGGTTGCCAACCCGCGAGGGGGAGCTAATCCCATAAAGCCAGTCGTAGTCCGGATCGCAGTCTGCAACTCGACTGCGTGAAGTCGGAATCGCTAGTAATCGTGGATCAGAATGTCACGGTGAATACGTTCCCGGGTCTTGTACACACCGCCCGTCACACCATGGGAGCGGGTCTCGCCAGAAGTAGGTAGCCTAACCGCAAGGAGGGCGCTTACCACGGCGGGGTTCGTGACTGGGGTGAAGTCGTAACAAGGTAGCCGTATCGGAAGGTGCGGCTGGATCACCTCCTTTCTGGAAAAATGCTGCTTCAAATTGAACGTCCACACTTATCGGTTGTTGGAACAAGCCAGGTGGCCTGCTGAGTGACGGCGGGCTGCATGGAATGGGTCTGTAGCTCAGCTGGTTAGAGCACTGTGTTGATAACGCAGGGGTCGTTGGTTCGAGCCCAACTAGACCCACCAAGATTCCAATATCTGGTCAGAGGATCCCGGGGGATTAGCTCAGCTGGGAGAGCACCTGCTTTGCAAGCAGGGGGTCGTCGGTTCGATCCCGTCATCCTCCACCAAAAATGATAGCGCTAATGGTGCTATAATCGAAGGCTTCCCAATACAAAAGCAGTCTTGCAAAGACTGCTTTTGTATTGATCGAAACGTCGATCAATTGGCTGTTCTTTAAAAATTCATAGAGTCGAAATCAGCGTTGCTGGTGGAAAGCACAAACCAAGGTTTGTGCACCGTGCCGCCAGCAACATTTTGATTGCGTCAAAACAGATATTTTGCGAATGCAAATGTATCTAGTAATGACGAATATTCTCTAAGCTGTATCGAAAGATGCAGCCAAAGATATTCACATTACGGCATAACGCGTGAGGTGCAAGACCTCACCAGTCTTTGAACACCAGGCTTTGATTCTCGACGAGAGAGTCCAAAGTTATAGGGTCAAGTGACTAAGAGCATATGGTGGATGCCTTGGCGATGATAGGCGACGAAAGACGTGATAGCCTGCGATAAGCTTCGGGGAGCTGGCAAATAAGCTTTGATCCGGAGATTTCTGAATGGGGGAACCCACCTCGCAAGAGGTATCGTGCACTGAATACATAGGTGCACGAAGCGAACCTGGAGAACTGAAACATCTAAGTACCCAGAGGAAAAGACATCAACCGAGATTCCGATAGTAGTGGCGAGCGAATTCGGAAGAGCCTTGCAGTGATAGTCGATCAGTTAACAAAACGGCATGGAAAGGCCGACCATAGTGGGTGATAGTCCCGTATGTGAAAACCGATCGGTGGTACTAGGCTGCAGACAAGTAGGGCGGGGCACGAGAAACCCTGTCTGAATATGGGGGGACCATCCTCCAAGGCTAAATACTCATCATCGACCGATAGTGAACCAGTACCGTGAGGGAAAGGCGAAAAGAACCCCGGGAGGGGAGTGAAATAGATCCTGAAACCGTATGCTTACAAAAAGTCGGAGCCCTTAGGGGTGACGGCGTACCTTTTGTATAATGGGTCAGCGACTTACATTCAGTGGCAAGCTTAACCGAATAGGGGAGGCGAAGAGAAATCGAGTCCGAATAGGGCGACTAGTCGCTGGGTGTAGACCCGAAACCAAGTGATCTATCCATGGCCAGGATGAAGGTGCCGTAACAGGTACTGGAGGTCCGAACCCACTAATGTTGCAAAATTAGGGGATGAGCTGTGGATAGGGGTGAAAGGCTAAACAAACTTGGAAATAGCTGGTTCTCTCCGAAAACTATTTAGGTAGTGCCTCAAGTATTACCGTCGGGGGTAGAGCACTGTTTAGGCTAGGGGGTCATGGCGACTTACCAAACCTATGCAAACTCCGAATACCGACGAGTACAGCTTGGGAGACAGAGCACCGGGTGCTAACGTCCGGACTCAAGAGGGAAACAACCCAGACCGCCAGCTAAGGTCCCTAAAATTGGCTAAGTGGGAAACGAAGTGGGAAGGCTAAAACAGTCAGGATGTTGGCTTAGAAGCAGCCATCATTTAAAGAAAGCGTAATAGCTCACTGATCGAGTCGTCCTGCGCGGAAGATGTAACGGGGCTAAGCCAGTTACCGAAGCTGCGGATTTGCAATTTATTGCAAGTGGTAGGAGAGCGTTCTGTAAGCCTGTGAAGGTGTCTGGTAACGGATGCTGGAGGTATCAGAAGTGCGAATGCTGACATGAGTAGCGTTAAAGGGGGTGAAAAGCCCCCTCGCCGTAAGCGCAAGGTTTCCTACGCAACGTTCATCGGCGTAGGGTGAGTCGGCCCCTAAGGCGAGGCAGAGATGCGTAGCTGATGGGAAACAGGTCAATATTCCTGTACCGATCAATAGTGCGATGTGGGGACGGAGAAGGTTAGCTCAGCCAACTGTTGGATATGTTGGTTCAAGCCTGTAGTCGTGCCTGGTAGGCAAATCCGCCAGGCTTAGATGAGGGGTGATAACGAGTCTGCTTGCAGACGAAGTGAGTGATACCCTGCTTCCAGGAAAAGCCACTAAGCTTCAGCTATTGACGACCGTACCGCAAACCGACACTGGTGCGCGAGATGAGTATTCTAAGGCGCTTGAGAGAACTCAGGAGAAGGAACTCGGCAAATTGACACCGTAACTTCGGGAGAAGGTGTACCCCAAGTAAGTGAAGTTGTACAAACGGAGCTCAAAGGGGTTGCAAAAAATTGGTGGCTGCGACTGTTTAATAAAAACACAGCACTCTGCAAACACGAAAGTGGACGTATAGGGTGTGACGCCTGCCCGGTGCTGGAAGATTAAATGATGGGGTGCAAGCTCTTGATTGAAGTCCCAGTAAACGGCGGCCGTAACTATAACGGTCCTAAGGTAGCGAAATTCCTTGTCGGGTAAGTTCCGACCTGCACGAATGGCGTAACGATGGCCACACTGTCTCCTCCTGAGACTCAGCGAAGTTGAAATGTTTGTGATGATGCAATCTCCCCGCGGAAAGACGGAAAGACCCCATGAACCTTTACTGTAGCTTTGTATTGGACTTTGAACGGATCTGTGTAGGATAGGTGGGAGGCTTTGAAGTGCGGTCGCTAGATCGCATGGAGCCAACGTTGAAATACCACCCTGGTGCGTTTGAGGTTCTAACCTGGATCCATTATCTGGATCGGGGACAGTGCATGGTAGGCAGTTTGACTGGGGCGGTCTCCTCCCAAAGCGTAACGGAGGAGTTCGAAGGTACGCTAGTTACGGTCGGACATCGTGACGATAGTGCAATGGCATAAGCGTGCTTAACTGCGAGACTGACAAGTCGAGCAGATGCGAAAGCAGGACATAGTGATCCGGTGGTTCTGTATGGAAGGGCCATCGCTCAACGGATAAAAGGTACTCTGGGGATAACAGGCTGATACCGCCCAAGAGTTCATATCGACGGCGGTGTTTGGCACCTCGATGTCGGCTCATCTCATCCTGGGGCTGTAGTCGGTCCCAAGGGTATGGCTGTTCGCCATTTAAAGAGGTACGTGAGCTGGGTTTAAAACGTCGTGAGACAGTTTGGTCCCTATCTTCCGTGGGCGCTGCAGATTTGAGGAAGCCTGCTCCTAGTACGAGAGGACCGGAGTGGACACACCTCTGGTGTACCTGTTGTCACGCCAGTGGCATCGCAGGGTAGCTAAGTGTGGAAGAGATAACCGCTGAAAGCATCTAAGCGGGAAACTCGTTTCAAGATGAGATCTGCCGGGGCCTTGAGCCCCCTGAAGGGTCGTTGTAGACCACGACGTTGATAGGCTGGGTGTGGAAGCGCAGCAATGCGTTAAGCTAACCAGTACTAATTGCCCGTGCGGCTTGACCCTATAACTTTGGGTAAGCCTGGAAAAATAAAGACAGAACGCAAGTTCTAGTTATGCCGAAAAAGCGCAATCGAAAAGCTGATTGAAGACTCTATGAATTCGTTGGACTGAGGGTGAGCGAGATTAAGAAGTTAATCGAGGCGCCGTCAATCTGACAAAAAGTTTATGCCTGATGACCATAGCAAGTTGGTACCACTCCTTCCCATCCCGAACAGGACAGTGAAACGACTTAGCGCCGATGATAGTGCGGGTTCCCGTGTGAAAGTAGGTCATCGTCAGGCTCTTACGCCAAAACGCCTGGCTCACGCCAGGCGTTTTCTTCTCCCTCCTTGTGCTAAGGGGCGAGAAGAAAACGCAAAAACGTTTTAAAAGTGCTGTGAAAACAGTGCTACAATAGAAGGCTTCGCTGATCGCAGCAAGCAACGAGATTCAAGATCGGTTCTTCTGATTTTGTACTCGGTTCCTTAAAAAAATACAGCCGATAAGCGTGGGCGTTTGAGGGCAAGCAGCCAGTTCTTCGGAACAAACTCTTCGGAGTTATCAAACGCTCACAAAAACAGTAATGAGGAAGAATTTATTCTTCTTGATTCCGTCAAGTGAGTGAGCAGTCGAAAGACTTTAAATTCAAGATCGAACTATAGAGTTTGATCCTGGCTCAGATTGAACGCTGGCGGCATGCTTTACACATGCAAGTCGAACGGTAACAGGTCTTCGGATGCTGACGAGTGGCGAACGGGTGAGTAATACATCGGAACGTGCCTAGTAGTGGGGGATAACTACTCGAAAGAGTAGCTAATACCGCATGAGATCTACGGATGAAAGCAGGGGACCTTCGGGCCTTGTGCTACTAGAGCGGCTGATGGCAGATTAGGTAGTTGGTGGGGTAAAGGCTTACCAAGCCTGCGATCTGTAGCTGGTCTGAGAGGACGACCAGCCACACTGGGACTGAGACACGGCCCAGACTCCTACGGGAGGCAGCAGTGGGGAATTTTGGACAATGGGCGAAAGCCTGATCCAGCAATGCCGCGTGCAGGATGAAGGCCCTCGGGTTGTAAACTGCTTTTGTACGGAACGAAAAGCCTGGGGCTAATATCCCCGGGTCATGACGGTACCGTAAGAATAAGCACCGGCTAACTACGTGCCAGCAGCCGCGGTAATACGTAGGGTGCAAGCGTTAATCGGAATTACTGGGCGTAAAGCGTGCGCAGGCGGTTTTGTAAGACAGTGGTGAAATCCCCGGGCTCAACCTGGGAACTGCCATTGTGACTGCAAGGCTAGAGTGCGGCAGAGGGGGATGGAATTCCGCGTGTAGCAGTGAAATGCGTAGATATGCGGAGGAACACCGATGGCGAAGGCAATCCCCTGGGCCTGCACTGACGCTCATGCACGAAAGCGTGGGGAGCAAACAGGATTAGATACCCTGGTAGTCCACGCCCTAAACGATGTCAACTGGTTGTTGGGTCTTAACTGACTCAGTAACGAAGCTAACGCGTGAAGTTGACCGCCTGGGGAGTACGGCCGCAAGGTTGAAACTCAAAGGAATTGACGGGGACCCGCACAAGCGGTGGATGATGTGGTTTAATTCGATGCAACGCGAAAAACCTTACCCACCTTTGACATGGCAGGAACTTACCAGAGATGGTTTGGTGCTCGAAAGAGAACCTGCACACAGGTGCTGCATGGCTGTCGTCAGCTCGTGTCGTGAGATGTTGGGTTAAGTCCCGCAACGAGCGCAACCCTTGCCATTAGTTGCTACATTCAGTTGAGCACTCTAATGGGACTGCCGGTGACAAACCGGAGGAAGGTGGGGATGACGTCAAGTCCTCATGGCCCTTATAGGTGGGGCTACACACGTCATACAATGGCTGGTACAAAGGGTTGCCAACCCGCGAGGGGGAGCTAATCCCATAAAGCCAGTCGTAGTCCGGATCGCAGTCTGCAACTCGACTGCGTGAAGTCGGAATCGCTAGTAATCGTGGATCAGAATGTCACGGTGAATACGTTCCCGGGTCTTGTACACACCGCCCGTCACACCATGGGAGCGGGTCTCGCCAGAAGTAGGTAGCCTAACCGCAAGGAGGGCGCTTACCACGGCGGGGTTCGTGACTGGGGTGAAGTCGTAACAAGGTAGCCGTATCGGAAGGTGCGGCTGGATCACCTCCTTTCTGGAAAAATGCTGCTTCAAATTGAACGTCCACACTTATCGGTTGTTGGAACAAGCCAGGTGGCCTGCTGAGTGACGGCGGGCTGCATGGAATGGGTCTGTAGCTCAGCTGGTTAGAGCACTGTGTTGATAACGCAGGGGTCGTTGGTTCGAGCCCAACTAGACCCACCAAGATTCCAATATCTGGTCAGAGGATCCCGGGGGATTAGCTCAGCTGGGAGAGCACCTGCTTTGCAAGCAGGGGGTCGTCGGTTCGATCCCGTCATCCTCCACCAAAAATGATAGCGCTAATGGTGCTATAATCGAAGGCTTCCCAATACAAAAGCAGTCTTGCAAAGACTGCTTTTGTATTGATCGAAACGTCGATCAATTGGCTGTTCTTTAAAAATTCATAGAGTCGAAATCAGCGTTGCTGGTGGAAAGCACAAACCAAGGTTTGTGCACCGTGCCGCCAGCAACATTTTGATTGCGTCAAAACAGATATTTTGCGAATGCAAATGTATCTAGTAATGACGAATATTCTCTAAGCTGTATCGAAAGATGCAGCCAAAGATATTCACATTACGGCATAACGCGTGAGGTGCAAGACCTCACCAGTCTTTGAACACCAGGCTTTGATTCTCGACGAGAGAGTCCAAAGTTATAGGGTCAAGTGACTAAGAGCATATGGTGGATGCCTTGGCGATGATAGGCGACGAAAGACGTGATAGCCTGCGATAAGCTTCGGGGAGCTGGCAAATAAGCTTTGATCCGGAGATTTCTGAATGGGGGAACCCACCTCGCAAGAGGTATCGTGCACTGAATACATAGGTGCACGAAGCGAACCTGGAGAACTGAAACATCTAAGTACCCAGAGGAAAAGACATCAACCGAGATTCCGATAGTAGTGGCGAGCGAATTCGGAAGAGCCTTGCAGTGATAGTCGATCAGTTAACAAAACGGCATGGAAAGGCCGACCATAGTGGGTGATAGTCCCGTATGTGAAAACCGATCGGTGGTACTAGGCTGCAGACAAGTAGGGCGGGGCACGAGAAACCCTGTCTGAATATGGGGGGACCATCCTCCAAGGCTAAATACTCATCATCGACCGATAGTGAACCAGTACCGTGAGGGAAAGGCGAAAAGAACCCCGGGAGGGGAGTGAAATAGATCCTGAAACCGTATGCTTACAAAAAGTCGGAGCCCTTAGGGGTGACGGCGTACCTTTTGTATAATGGGTCAGCGACTTACATTCAGTGGCAAGCTTAACCGAATAGGGGAGGCGAAGAGAAATCGAGTCCGAATAGGGCGACTAGTCGCTGGGTGTAGACCCGAAACCAAGTGATCTATCCATGGCCAGGATGAAGGTGCCGTAACAGGTACTGGAGGTCCGAACCCACTAATGTTGCAAAATTAGGGGATGAGCTGTGGATAGGGGTGAAAGGCTAAACAAACTTGGAAATAGCTGGTTCTCTCCGAAAACTATTTAGGTAGTGCCTCAAGTATTACCGTCGGGGGTAGAGCACTGTTTAGGCTAGGGGGTCATGGCGACTTACCAAACCTATGCAAACTCCGAATACCGACGAGTACAGCTTGGGAGACAGAGCACCGGGTGCTAACGTCCGGACTCAAGAGGGAAACAACCCAGACCGCCAGCTAAGGTCCCTAAAATTGGCTAAGTGGGAAACGAAGTGGGAAGGCTAAAACAGTCAGGATGTTGGCTTAGAAGCAGCCATCATTTAAAGAAAGCGTAATAGCTCACTGATCGAGTCGTCCTGCGCGGAAGATGTAACGGGGCTAAGCCAGTTACCGAAGCTGCGGATTTGCAATTTATTGCAAGTGGTAGGAGAGCGTTCTGTAAGCCTGTGAAGGTGTCTGGTAACGGATGCTGGAGGTATCAGAAGTGCGAATGCTGACATGAGTAGCGTTAAAGGGGGTGAAAAGCCCCCTCGCCGTAAGCGCAAGGTTTCCTACGCAACGTTCATCGGCGTAGGGTGAGTCGGCCCCTAAGGCGAGGCAGAGATGCGTAGCTGATGGGAAACAGGTCAATATTCCTGTACCGATCAATAGTGCGATGTGGGGACGGAGAAGGTTAGCTCAGCCAACTGTTGGATATGTTGGTTCAAGCCTGTAGTCGTGCCTGGTAGGCAAATCCGCCAGGCTTAGATGAGGGGTGATAACGAGTCTGCTTGCAGACGAAGTGAGTGATACCCTGCTTCCAGGAAAAGCCACTAAGCTTCAGCTATTGACGACCGTACCGCAAACCGACACTGGTGCGCGAGATGAGTATTCTAAGGCGCTTGAGAGAACTCAGGAGAAGGAACTCGGCAAATTGACACCGTAACTTCGGGAGAAGGTGTACCCCAAGTAAGTGAAGTTGTACAAACGGAGCTCAAAGGGGTTGCAAAAAATTGGTGGCTGCGACTGTTTAATAAAAACACAGCACTCTGCAAACACGAAAGTGGACGTATAGGGTGTGACGCCTGCCCGGTGCTGGAAGATTAAATGATGGGGTGCAAGCTCTTGATTGAAGTCCCAGTAAACGGCGGCCGTAACTATAACGGTCCTAAGGTAGCGAAATTCCTTGTCGGGTAAGTTCCGACCTGCACGAATGGCGTAACGATGGCCACACTGTCTCCTCCTGAGACTCAGCGAAGTTGAAATGTTTGTGATGATGCAATCTCCCCGCGGAAAGACGGAAAGACCCCATGAACCTTTACTGTAGCTTTGTATTGGACTTTGAACGGATCTGTGTAGGATAGGTGGGAGGCTTTGAAGTGCGGTCGCTAGATCGCATGGAGCCAACGTTGAAATACCACCCTGGTGCGTTTGAGGTTCTAACCTGGATCCATTATCTGGATCGGGGACAGTGCATGGTAGGCAGTTTGACTGGGGCGGTCTCCTCCCAAAGCGTAACGGAGGAGTTCGAAGGTACGCTAGTTACGGTCGGACATCGTGACGATAGTGCAATGGCATAAGCGTGCTTAACTGCGAGACTGACAAGTCGAGCAGATGCGAAAGCAGGACATAGTGATCCGGTGGTTCTGTATGGAAGGGCCATCGCTCAACGGATAAAAGGTACTCTGGGGATAACAGGCTGATACCGCCCAAGAGTTCATATCGACGGCGGTGTTTGGCACCTCGATGTCGGCTCATCTCATCCTGGGGCTGTAGTCGGTCCCAAGGGTATGGCTGTTCGCCATTTAAAGAGGTACGTGAGCTGGGTTTAAAACGTCGTGAGACAGTTTGGTCCCTATCTTCCGTGGGCGCTGCAGATTTGAGGAAGCCTGCTCCTAGTACGAGAGGACCGGAGTGGACACACCTCTGGTGTACCTGTTGTCACGCCAGTGGCATCGCAGGGTAGCTAAGTGTGGAAGAGATAACCGCTGAAAGCATCTAAGCGGGAAACTCGTTTCAAGATGAGATCTGCCGGGGCCTTGAGCCCCCTGAAGGGTCGTTGTAGACCACGACGTTGATAGGCTGGGTGTGGAAGCGCAGCAATGCGTTAAGCTAACCAGTACTAATTGCCCGTGCGGCTTGACCCTATAACTTTGGGTAAGCCTGGAAAAATAAAGACAGAACGCAAGTTCTAGTTATGCCGAAAAAGCGCAATCGAAAAGCTGATTGAAGACTCTATGAATTCGTTGGACTGAGGGTGAGCGAGATTAAGAAGTTAATCGAGGCGCCGTCAATCTGACAAAAAGTTTATGCCTGATGACCATAGCAAGTTGGTACCACTCCTTCCCATCCCGAACAGGACAGTGAAACGACTTAGCGCCGATGATAGTGCGGGTTCCCGTGTGAAAGTAGGTCATCGTCAGGCTCTTACAGTGAAAACCCCGTAGTCGAAAGATTACGGGGTTTTTTATTGGGCGCTTCAAAATGAGGAGCGCTTGTCGTAGGCTGGCAAAGCATTACAGCCGTAAAAATACCGGAAGCCTATAAAAAGAGAGCGCCTGGCGCTCTCTTTTTATTTATCAATTCCGGCCTGGCGCACTTCAATAAGGCGCCGCCTGGCCATGAACGAACACTCTCAGCTCGCCGTTCTGGAAGGGGACCCATTGCTCGTTCTGGGTCAGAGGGGCGGTGACGATGATGGCTACCTTGTCCTGAGGCGTGGTTTCGCGGGAGAAGTCCACACTGAGGTCTTCGTCGGACAGCTGTGCCTGGGAGAAGGGATGCCTGCGCTCGATGTAGCAGAGGTGGGTTGTGGCATGGGCCCAGAGCGCTTCACCGTTGGAGAGCAGGAAGTTGAAGGTGCCGTGCGGAGCGATCTTCGCGGCCAGCTCGCGCAGGGTGTGGGTCAGCTCTTCGATGCTGGGCACGCCGGCATGGGACTTCCACAGCTCCTGCATGATCCAGCAGAAGGCCTGTTCGCTGTCCGTGTTGCCAATGGGCTGGAAGTGGGCATGAAGCTTGGGGGCGAAGTTCTTGAGATCGCCGTTGTGCGCGAAGACCCAGTTGCGTCCCCAGAGTTCGCGCACGAAGGGGTGGCAGTTCTGCAGGCTGACCACGCCCTGGGTGGCCTTGCGGATATGGGCTATGACGTTGGTGCTCTTGATCGGGTATTCGCGGATGAGCTTGGCGATCTGGGAGTCGACGGCGCGTTCGTGATCGACGAAGTGGCGCAGGCCCTTGTCTTCGAAGAAGGCGATGCCCCAGCCGTCGGTGTGGTCGCCGGTGTTGCCTGCGCGCTGCGTGAAGCCTGAGAAGCTAAAGCGCACATCGGTAGGCGTGTTGCAGTTCATTCCAAGCAGCTGGCACATGGCTTCGTCATATCTTTCAAGCAAAAAAGCTTTATAGCCCAAGAATCTATGGACGATCTCGTCAATGATGGTGCTGTATGGCCGAGATCGTCAACCGCTCTCGGGCCGGCATGAAAAAAGCAGCCTAAGCTGCTTTGTGCAAGAGGGCGGCGATGGCCTATTCGCGGTCCAGCCAGAGCTTGCCGCCGGTGGCCCAGTCGTGACGCTTGATGTCGGTGATGATGATGTCCACCGATTCGGGCGAGCCGCCCAGCACTTCAACGCTGACGCGGGTGATTTCTTCGACCAGCTTGCGCTTTTGTTCGACGGTACGGCCTTCCATCATTTCGACATGGTAGGTGGGCATGTGCAGGTTTCCTTGCTGACTTGGGGTTGGGGAAAAAGGTCCATCATAAGGCCGGGCGGGTCAAGAGCCGTCCGGGCTGGTCAGCCTTGCTCCGACCAGAGCTTGCCGCCGGTGGCCCAGTTGTGGCGCGGCACGTCGGTGATGATGATGTCCACGGACTCGGGCGCGCTGCCCAGCACCTCGGTGGTCACGCGGGTGATTTCTTCGGCCAGCTTGCGCTTTTGTTCAACGCTGCGGCCTTCAAACAGTTCAATGCGATAGGTGGGCATCAAGGTCTCCTTGCTGATGTGGAATGCCCGAACTGCAAAGCGGTGAACGCAGGATCAGGCGGGGTTGGAATCGTCGACGACCGGCCGCGCGCAGGCGGGGCAGATGCAGGCCTTGCCGCGTGCGTCTGCGGGCAGCTTCTCCAGCGCGTCCCGGGAAACCGGGGTCTGCATGCACCAGCAGCTCTGCGGCGGCAGGCCGGCGCTGATGGCGCACTGGTTGGGCTGGCCGCACAGAGGGCAGCGGCTGGCGTCTATGAGGGGATCGATGGGCATGGCAGCAGTGTAGAAGCCATACCGCTGCGCTAGTGGGGAGGCCAAGAAAAATGCACTCGATGTACTGACATGGAGTGCATTTTTTGGATAGCTGCTTGCGCGCTTGAATCAATAGGATCATGTAGAAATGCCTTCCAGATCTATTGATATCAAGCGAAAGCCACTCCTTATTCAGGAGCAGCCTTGCCAGGCCATCAAGCGCCGGCCTTGACCTTCAGGCGCCAGGCATGCAGCAGGGGTTCGGTGTAGCCAGAAGGCTGTTCCTTGCCCTTGAACACCAGATCCAGAGCCGCCTGATAAGCTGCGCCATCGGGGTTGGCCACCAGGCTCTTGTAGGCGGCGTCGCCGGCGTTCTGCTCGTCCACGATCTTGGCCATGCGGGCATAGCTGTCGCGCACCATGGCTTCGGTGACGATGCCGTGCTGCAGCCAGTTGGCGATGTGCTGGCTGGAGATACGCAGCGTGGCGCGGTCTTCCATCAGGCCCACGTTGTGGATGTCGGGTACCTTGGAGCAGCCCACGCCCTGGTCGATCCAGCGCACCACATAGCCCAGGATGCCTTGCACGTTGTTGTCCACTTCCTGCTGCTTTTCCGCATCGCTCCAGTTGGGGTTGGTGGACACGGGCACTTGCAGGATGGCGTTGAGCAGCTCGTCGCACTCGGCGTCGGCGTTGGGGCTTTCCAGACCCTTTTGCACGTCGGCCACATTGATCTGGTGATAGTGCAGGGCGTGCAGGGTGGCACCGGTGGGCGAGGGCACCCAGGCGGTGTTGGCACCGGCCTTGGGCTGGGCAATCTTCTGCTCCAGCATGGCCTTCATCAGGTCGGGCATGGCCCACATGCCCTTGCCGATCTGGGCGCGGCCGCGCAGGCCCATGTTCAGGCCGACCAGCACATTGTTCTTTTCATAGGCGGGCAGCCAGGCGCAGGTCTTCATGTCGGCCTTGCGGACCATGGGGCCGGCATGCATGGCGGTGTGCATTTCATCGCCGGTGCGGTCCAGGAAGCCGGTGTTGATGAAGGCAACACGTGCCGGGGCGGCTGCAATGGCGGCCTTCAGATTGGTCGAAGTGCGGCGCTCTTCGTCCATGATGCCGAGCTTGACGGTGTTCTCGGGCAGGCCCAGAACCTTTTCCACGCGGCCGAACAGCTCGTTGGCAAAAGCGGCTTCGGCGGGGCCGTGCATCTTGGGCTTGACGATGTAGACGCTGCCGGTGCGGCTGTTCCTGATGCCGTTGGCACCGTTGCCCTTGAGGTCATGGATGGCGATGGCGGTGGTCACCAGCGCGTCCATGATGCCTTCGGGGATTTCCTTCTGCTCGGGGCCCCACAGCACGGCGGGGTTGGTCATCAGGTGGCCCACGTTGCGCACGAACATCAGCGAGCGGCCGTGCAGCTTCACGGGCTTGCCATCGGCGCCGGTGTATTCGCGGTCGGGGTTCAGACCACGGGTCACGACCTTTCCGCCCTTTTCAAAGGACTCGGTCAGCGTGCCCTTCAGAATGCCCAGCCAGTTGGCATAGCCGTTGACCTTGTCTTCGGCATCCACGGCGGCCACGGAGTCTTCCAGATCCAGAATGGTGGACAGGGCGGCCTCGACCACCACGTCGGCCACGCCGGCAGCATCGGTGCTGCCGATGGGGGTGGACTTGTTGACGATGATGTCGATGTGGATGCCGTTGTTCTTGAGCAGCACCGACTTGGGAGCCGCAGCATCGCCCTGGTAGCCGATGAACTTGGCTTCGTCCTTGAGGCCGGTCTTGCTGCCGTCCTTCAGGGACACGACCAGCTTGCCGCCTTCGACGGCGTAGCCGGTGGAATCCTTGTGCGAGCCCGAGGCCAGGGGGACGGCCTGATCGAGGAAGTTGCGTGCGAACTCGATGACCTTGGCGCCGCGCACGGGGTTGTAGCCCTTGCCTTTTTCAGCGCCGCCTTCTTCGCTGATGGCGTCCGTGCCATACAGCGCGTCGTACAGCGAACCCCAGCGGGCGTTGGCGGCGTTCAGCGCGTAGCGGGCGTTCAGGATGGGGACGACCAGCTGGGGGCCGGCCTGGATGGCCAGCTCGGCATCCACGTTTTCTGTCGTGGCCTTGGCATCCTTGGGGGACTCGACCAGATAGCCGATGGTCGTCAGGAACTTGCGGTAGGCCACCATGTCGGTGATGGGGCCGGGGTTGGCCTTGTGCCAGGTATCGAGCTCTGTCTGCAGGCGATCGCGCTCGGCCAGCAGGGCTGCGTTCTTGGGCGCCAGATCGGCCACGATGGCGTCGAAGCCCTTCCAGTAGGTGTCCTGGTCCACGCCCGTGCCAGGCAGCACTTGCGTGTTCACAAAGTTGTACAGCTCGGTGGCGACTTGCAGGCCGTGGACTTGGGTGCGATCAGTCATTGGAAACCTCTGGTTGTGATGTCTCAGGATTCAGGAGTCGTTGCCCATCATGGGCAGCATGTGTGGAGACTGTATTTGAATTTTTTGAGTACATAAATAGCCTAAATAGTTCAGAACTCATGATGTTTTTATATGGAGTCTCTGGGGTTTATGCGTTTTTAAGTAGCAAAGGCGCCAGAGCTCGTCAGTTCTGACCGCTATGCGCGGCGGCTGCGGTGGTGACTGGCTCAGCAATGGTTTGCAGAAACCGGATGAGGCGGCGCGAGGTCTCTCCCGAAGCAATAGCTTCAATCGCTTGCGAGGCCTGAGCTGGCGGCAGATTGGACGGTGTTTTCACGTGTCTGATCTTTGTTTCTGAAGTAAGTGCGCGCCATCAAATGACAAGGCTTTGTCTGTCATCAGTCGATATCCGCGCTCAGAAATGATTTGTTAATCTTGAAACAAATTGAGCATCTTCCGATATCGGCCAGCCAATCTTTACCAAGGAGCTCCTGATGGCGAATCTGAACGAAAGCCTGCAAGATCTGATGACCCTGGATGGCGCCATGTGCGCGGCAGTGGTGGATTACAACAGCGGCATGCTGCTGGGCAGCATAGGTTCCGGCGTGGACCTGGAGCTGGCCGCAGCGGGCAATACCGAAGTGGTGCGCGCCAAGATGAAGACCATGAAGTCCCTGGGTCTGAACGACAGCATCGAAGACATTCTGATCACCCTGGGCAAGCAGTATCACATCCTGCGCCCTGCCGAGAAGATCAACGGCATCTTCATCTACTACGTGCTGGACAACGGCCGTGCCAACCTGGCCCTGGCCAGGCGCAAGGTCTCGGACGTGGAGTCCAGGTTCGTCATGTGATTCAGCCGGTCTGAAGGCACGCAACGGGCCTGGAGGCCCGTTCTTGCTTTCTGCGCCGCGCCGGATTGATCAGGCCGCTATCAAGGGGGCGCGGAACTGGTAACCGACTTTCTGCTGGGACTGCAGCGGCACGGCCACGGGCGTCGCCTTTTCGATGCGGCGCCGCAGGCGGTAGATGGTGGCGTGCAGGTTGTTGTCGGACTCGGCTGCGCTGGTATGGGTCAGCAGGCTGCGGATATGGTCGCGGCTTACGGTTTCGCCCTGGGCCTGCAAAAAGCACTCCATCAGCATCAGGTCGGTGGCGCCCAGCTCCACGTTCTGGCCGTCGGGAGCGGTCAGCAGGCTGCGGCGGCTGTCCAGCTTCCAGGCCGTGGCCGTGCGGGCCGTGGTCATGATGCGCCGGTGCACGGCGCGCACGGCCAGTTCCACCTGCTCGAAGGTCACGGGCTTGGTCAGATACATATCGGCACCAGCATTGATGACCTCGGCAAACACTTCGGGCCCCAGGCGCCCCGAGACGATCAGCACGCCCGCCTGGCTGCGCTTGCGGATGATGCGCAGCAGCTCGGTGCCTGCCACCCCGGGCAGCATCAGATCCAGTACATAGAAATCAAAGCGATAGGGAGCATCGTCGGCCAGCAGGTCGCTGCTGTCGCTGTATGCCGTGACCTCCACACCCTGGCCGCGCAGATGCTGGGCCAGAAATTCGCAGTACTCGGTGTCGTCGTCGACCAGGGCAAGAGTGGCAGGCAGCATGGGCGGCGGACCTCATTCGGCAAGACCTTGGGGAATGACCAGGCGCATGATCGTGCCATGCGGGCTGTGCGGCAGAGCTTGTACTGTACCTTGGTGCAGCTGCAAGACCGAATGCACGATGAACAGGCCCAGACCGCCACCAGGGCGGCTGTGGCTGTGGTTGCCGCGCGAGCCTTTTTCGAACAGACGCGGGAGCAGCTCCTCGGAAATCCCGGGGCCTTGGTCCATGACTTCCAGAATCAGCGCCAGCGGTTCGTCGGACTCGGAGATGCGCAGCTGCACCCGGGTATCTGCGGGCGCATAGGCCAGGGCGTTGTTGAGCAGATTGCGAAGCGTCAGCCGCATCAGCGCCGGATGCAGTTGTACGGTGCGTGCCATGCTCAGCCATTGCACATCGATGCGCGGGCGCAGGTCGGCTGCAATATCGTGCAGCACCAGCTTGATCAATGTCGGCAGATCGGTCTCGCTGGAGGCACCGGCCTTGCCGCCCGCTGCCAAGATCGTGCCGGCGGTCAGGGTGTTGTCCAGTGTGCCTATCACCTGCTGCAGCACATGCTCGGCGCGCAGCAAGGCCCTGGCGGCAGGCGCGGCATCGGCCAGATGCAGATCTTCGATGGCCTTGAGCGTGGCCTGCATGGCAGCCGAGGCATTGTTCAGCGGCTGGCGGATTTCATGGGAGAGCAGTTGCAGCATCTCGTTGTGTTCGCTCAGCATGGCCGTGCGCCAGTCCAGCAGGGTACGCAGCCTGTCGAGCTCGCCCGCGTCCTGGCGGCTGCTGCGCAGTTGCTCGTGCAAGGCCTGCAGCTGCTCGCGCTGGCGTGCAACGACTTCGCCACACGCATATTCGCGTCCTATGTCGCTGAGCAGCATCAGCACCTCGTGCCGGCCCTGGGCATCGGCGGCGCCGGGCGTGAGCTGGATGCGGCGGTGGTGCTGCGAACCGGCGTCACCGGGCCGTATATCGTCATATTCCTGGTGCAAGCCTCGGGCGGCGGCGGTAAAGCGCGGGCCGTGGACTTGCCAGGTCTGGGCAGGCAGCAGACCCTGCAACGGCTGGCCGATGGGGCTTGCGCCCTCGGGCACATCCAGCCATTGGCACCAGGCGGGAGTGGCCATGAGCAGCAGCCCTTCGGCATTCCAGAGCGCGCAGCCCTGGCCGGAGCGGCCCAGCAGATCGGCCAGTTGGGCGGCAGAAACGGGTGAAAAGCTCATGACGGCAGGCGGCAGCGGATTTGTAAATGTGTTTTGCAAATCATAGGTTTAACGTCTGGCTGTGCCCAATAGCTCATGGCGCTGGCGAATAAGCGATATTCCTGCCTCAGGGAAAACGGTAAATTTTGATATAAACATATATAAACATCAAAGATTCACTGGCAACTTGTGACTTCTAAGTAAGATATATCGCAATGAAGTCGCATGCGGGGCAGGCGTGCAGCGCTGATTGATGACTTTTATAGTGATAGCACTCAGCGCTCTTGTTTAAAGAACTTTCGATAAAAACATTTGAGAAATCAAGACTGCTTGTGCGGTATGTGCTCTTGTATTAATAGTGCACGCTACCGCAGCAGGAGACAACACGGACCAGACAGGAGCAGCGGTCATGGACAAACTCAAGGCATTTGAGTCTTTTGTATCGGTAGCGACCAGGGGCAGCTTGACGGCTGCAGCCAAGGCCGAAGGTGTGGCGCCCGCCATCATGGGGCGCCGTCTGGACGCTCTGGAAGAGCATCTGGGCGTCAAGCTCATGGTGCGTACCACGCGCCGCATCTCGCTGACGCATGAAGGCAGCGCCTTCCTGGAAGATTGCCAGCGCCTGCTCTCCGATGTGTGCAATGCCGAGGCCAGCGTGTCGGCCGGCGGAGTCAAGGCCACGGGCCATCTGCGCATCACGGCGCCGGCCGGTTTCGGGCGCCGCCATGTGGCGCCGCTGGTGCCGCGTTTCCGCGACCTGCATCCCGATGTCACCATTTCGCTGAACCTCAGCGACCGCGTGGTCGATCTGGCGGGAGAGGGCTTCGATTGCGCGGTGCGCGTGGGTGATCTGCCGGACTCGGCCCTGGTCAGCGTGCGCATTGCCGACAACCGCCGCCTGTGCGTGGCCACGCCCGGCTATCTGGAGCGCCGCGGCACGCCCAAGCATCCCAGCGAGCTGACCCAGCATGACTGCCTGACGCTGTCGTCCGACGCCTCGCAGACGAGGGGCTGGGCCTTCCGCATCCCGCATCCCGAAAGCGGCACCAGCGAAGTCGTGCACTTCAAGCCGGGTGGCCCGCTGGATTGCTCCGATGGTCAGGTGCTGCACGACTGGTGCCTGGGAGGCTGGGGCATTGCCTGGCGCAGCACCTGGGAGGTGGAGGCCGAGATCGCCGCTGGCCGCCTCGTGCCCGTGCTGGAAGAGTTTGCCGCACCTCCCAACGGTATCTTCGTGGTCTTCCCCCAGCGCAAGCACATGCCGCTGCGCGTGCGCATGTGGATCGACTACCTCAAGCACCACTACAACCAGCCGGACTTCTTTCGTCTCGGCGTGGATCTCTGAGCGGGCCTGAAACGGTAGACAATGGACTGGTCGCCGTGGCCTGATACAGGCCGCTGAACCCGTCCTTTTTTCTACTGTGAAGCCATGACCTTTGAAGCTGTTCTTGCCAGCGCCCATCTGCTGGCGATCCTGACCCTGGTGGTGTTTCTGACCAGCCAGGCCGCCCTGTGCCGTGTGGAATGGATGAATGCCGCAGTGGTGCAGCGTCTGGCGCGGCTGGACATGATCTACGGCATTGCCGCCGTCATCCTGCTGCTGACCGGCATCGCGCGCCTGGTCTGGGGCGTCAAGGGCATGGGTGCCTATACGGCCTCGCCGCTGTTCCACCTCAAGATGACGCTGTTCGTCATCGCCTTTGTGCTCTCGCTCAAGCCCACGCTGACCTTCCGCCGCTGGAAGAAGACGCTGGATGCGAGCGGCCGGCTGCCGGCGCCCGAAGAGATCAAGCAGACCCGCAAATGGGTGATGTGGCAGGGCCATGTGGTGCCGGTGATCGCCGTGGTTGCCATCTTCTGGGCGCGCGGCATGTAGGCCTGTGCCGGGCCGTGCGAAGGGCGAAGGCCGCTGCAAAGCGGCCTTTTTCACGTCTGCGGCATTCAGAAGCTGCCGCGCAGCGTCAGCATCACCTTGCGTGGATTGCCATGGTGGCTGCTGTTGACCAGGTTGCCGATCAAGGTGTAGCAGCGCTTGTCGAACATATTGTTAAGTGTCAGCGAGGCCTGCCATTGCCTGTTGATCTGGTAGCGCACATAGCTGCTCCACACGGCACTACAGGCGCCGGGCAGCCGGTAGGTGATCCAGGGGCGCAATATGTGCCTGGGCGTGTAGGTATTGAAGTCCAGGCCCTGGTTGTTGATGTCGCGCTCGTAGATGTTGCGGTTGAAGGTGTAGCCGGCAGACAGGCTCAGGCTCCAGCTGCGGCTGCGGCTGAGCTCGCCGCTGAACGTGGGCGTGGCCTGCATTCCGTGTTTAAACGAGAATGACTTTCATTTGTGCGATGGCTGTGTATGGCCGGCGAGACATGCGGATGCGGCCCTGCAGCCTGTGAACCGGCCCTGGAACAAGGGTGTGGCGCCAGCGATTCGGCAGGACTTGAATCCGGCACGTAAAATCCCGCGATGCTCTCCGTCAAACAGGAATTGCTCGCAGCCCTGGCTGCTGAGCTCGAAACACTCTCGCCCGGCGCTGGCGCACGCGCTGCGTTTGAAAACCCCAAAGTGGCAGCCCATGGCGATTTCGCCTGCACGGCGGCCATGCAGCTGGCCAAGCCTCTGAAGGCCAACCCGCGCGCCCTGGGCGAGCAGCTCAAGACCGCGCTGGAGGCTACCGCAGCCTTCCAGCAGTGGGTGGATGCGATTGAAATCGCGGGCCCGGGCTTTCTCAACATCCGCCTCAAGCCTGCTGCCAAGCAGGAGGTGGTGCGCGAAGTGCTGGCGCAAGCCCAGAAGTTCGGCTACCAGGCCGATCGCGGCGAGAACATCCTCGTCGAGTTCGTCTCCGCCAACCCCACCGGCCCTCTGCATGTGGGCCATGGCCGCCAGGCTGCGATCGGCGATGCGATCAGCAACCTCTATTCCACCCAGGGCTGGAAGGTTCACCGCGAGTTCTATTACAACGACGCGGGCGTGCAGATCGACACCCTGACCAAGAGCACCCAGCTGCGCGCCAAAGGCTTCAAGCCCGGTGATGAATGCTGGCCCACCGACAGCGAAAACCCGCTGGCCAAGAATTTCTACAACGGCGACTACATTGCCGACATCGCCAAGGCTTTCCTGGCCAAGGAAACCATCAAGGCCGATGACCGCGAGTTCACCGCCAACGGCGATGTCGAGGATTACGACAACATCCGCCAGTTCGCCGTGGCCTATCTGCGCAACGAGCAGGACAAGGACCTGCAGGCCTTCAACCTGAAGTTCGACGAGTACTACCTCGAGTCCAGCCTCTATGAAAACGGTCATGTCGAAGCGACCGTGAACCGCCTGATCGCCAACGGCAAGACCTATGAGCAGGACGGCGCGCTGTGGCTCAGGTCCACCGACTACGGCGACGACAAAGACCGCGTGATGCGCAAGACCGACGGCGGCTACACCTACTTTGTGCCCGATGTGGCCTATCACATCCAGAAGTTCAAGCGCGGCTTCACCAAGGTGGTGAACATTCAGGGTACGGACCACCACGGCACCATCGCCCGCGTGCGCGCCGGCCTGCAGGCTGCCGATGTGGGCATTCCCGAGGGCTACCCCGACTACGTGCTGCACACCATGGTGCGCGTGGTGCGCAACGGCGAAGAGGTCAAGATCAGCAAGCGCGCCGGCTCCTACGTCACGCTGCGCGATCTGATCGAGTGGACCAGCAAGGACGCAGTGCGCTTCTTCCTGCTCTCGCGCAAGCCCGACACCGAGTACACCTTCGACGTGGACCTGGCCGTGGCCCAGAACAACGACAACCCCGTGTACTACGTGCAGTACGCCCATGCGCGGATCCAGTCCGTGCTGCGCGCCTGGCAGGAAGCCGGCGGTGCCGGCCTGGCGGCACTCAAGGATGTGGACCTGTCCGCACTGGAAGGCCCGCAGGCCCAGGCCCTGATGCTGCTGCTGGCCAAGTACCCCGAGATGCTGACCGCTGCTGCCGAAGGCAATGCACCGCACGACGTGACCTTCTATCTGCGCGATCTGGCCTCCAGCTATCACAGCTACTACGACGCCGAGCGCATTCTGGTGGACGACGAAAAGGTCAAGCTCGCACGTCTGGCCCTGGTCGCTGCCACGGCCCAGGTGTTGCACAATGGGCTGGCGGTGCTGGGTGTGAGCGCACCCGAGCGCATGTAATCCCAGTTTCCTGTCCATCGGTCGCCTTGCCGGCCTTGCCTGTCAGTGGCCGATGGGTCTGAGAATGGAATAACTGAAGCAGAAAGCGTTAAGCGACTGATATGAAGAACCAGCAACGCGGTGGAACCATCCTGGGGCTTATCTTTGGCATGGTCATCGGTCTGGCTGCGGCTCTGGCCGTGGCCATCTATGTGACCAAGGTGCCGGTGCCTTTCCTCAACAAGGGTGGAAACAACACTCAGCGCGATGCGGCCGAGGCCGAGCGCAACAAGAACTGGGATCCCAACGCACCGCTGCAGAGCCGCCAGCCTGCGCCTCCCCCGGTGACACCACCAGTTCCTCCGAGCGACGTGACGGTCTCGCCGCCCACGCCTGCGGTACAGCCTACTGCAACCGGCGGAGTCACCACGCCGCCGGCACCAGCGACGCCGGACAAGACGGCCAAGCCCGCATCGGGCGATCCGCTGGGTGATCTGGTCAAGGAACGCTCCGCCGCCGCCGACAAGGCAGACAAGGCGCGTGCAGACAAGGAAAAGGCGGCCACGCAGACTGCATCCTCTTCGGACTCTGCATTCAACTACTTTGTGCAGGCCGGTGCTTTCCGCGGCCAGAGCGAAGCGGAAGCGCAGCGTGCCAAGCTGGCCATGCTGGGCTGGGAGTCGCGCATCAGCGAGCGTGAGCAGAACGGCATCACCGTTTTTCGCGTGCGCGTGGGGCCGTTCAGCAAGCGTGACGACGCGGAGCAGCTCAAGGGCAAGCTCGATGGCGCGGGCGTGGACTCGACCCTGGTGCGTGCAGCGCGATAATCGGCCCTGCGAGGCGTTGTGCAGCCTCTCTCTGCGGATCCCTCAGGCTGCGGCCCGAGGCGTCCCAGACAGCGGGTGCGAGATTTAGGACTTTGCTGAACTTTTTGGGGCCGCTGGGCTCTGATACTGCAGACCTGATACAGGAGTTTTTTTAGATGAAACGTCGCGAATTCTCTCTGGCTGCCTCGGCAGCTGCTGCCGGTGCCCTGACTTTGGGTGCCTCCTCCAGCTGGGCCCAGGGCGCTGCGCCCAAAGAAGGCAAGGACTACATCAAGCTCGGCAAGCCCGCCAGCGTGAGCGCGCCGGCCGGCAAGGTCGAGGTGGTCGAGTTCTTCTGGTACAGCTGCCCGCATTGCAATGTCTTCGAGCCCCAGTTCGAAGCCTGGGCCAAGAGCCAGCCTGCCGATGTGGTGGTTCGCCGCGTGCCCGTGGCTTTCAATGCCTCTTTCGTGCCGCAGCAGAAGCTCTACTACGCTCTGGAGGGCATGAACCTGCTGCCCCAGCTGCACGCCAAGGTGTTCCGTACCATTCACGTGGATCGCAATCTGCTCAAGACCGATGACGCCATCTTTGACTGGGTCGGCAAGCAGGGCGTGGATCTGGCCAAGTTCAAGGAGGTCTACAACTCCTTCACCGTGGCCAATCAGGCGCGCAAGGCCGCCCAGCTGCAAAACGAGTATGACGTGGAAGGCGTGCCCGCCATGGGTGTGGCCGGCCGCTACTACACGGACGGCACCAGGGCCGGCAATATGGACAATGTGCTGCGCGTGGTCAATGCGCTGATCGCCTCCAGCCGCAAGGCCTGAGATCAGGCAGCAGACGCCAGTGACGTTTGATGCCCAGCAAGCCCGCCGCCGTGCGGGCTTTTTTGTGGGTGTTTTTTACGCAAGTTGCAAAAAGGGAATGACTACAATGGATGCAAGAAACGTGCCTTCCATGAAAAAAACACTCCTACCTCTTGCGCTGGCCTGCGCCCTGGCAGCAGCGACCGGCATTGTCCATGCCGAAAAAGCCGACAGCGCCAAGCCCATGAATATCGAGGCGGATGCGTTGCGTCATGACGAGCTGCAGCAGACCAGTGTCTTTACCGGCAATGTGGTGATGACCAAGGGCTCCATCGTGCTGCGCGGCGCCCAACTCGATGTGCGGCAGGATGCCGAGGGCTATCAGTACGGCGTGATCAAGGCCGAGGCCGGCAAGCGAGCATTCTTCCGTCAGAAGCGCGATACCGTGGCCGGTCAGCCCGAGGAGTTCATCGAGGGCGAAGGCGAAGTCATCGAGTACGACGGCAAGGCCGATATCGTCAAGTTCATCCGTCGTGGCGAGATGCGCCGCTACCGTGGCGGTCAGCTCAGCGATCAGGTCACGGGCTCCATCATCGTCTACAACAACATCACGGACGTCTATACCGTCGATGGTCAGAAGACCAGCGGCGGCCTGCCGAGCTCCTCCGTGGGGCAGGGCGGTCGTGTGCGCGCCATCATGGCGCCCAAGGACGGCACGCCGGGAGCCCAGCCCAAGCCTGCAACACCTGGCACGCAGCTGCGCCAGAGCATGACGCTGGGCGGCGAGAAAGCCGACGAGAAGAAATGAGCGAACCGACTTTCTCCAGCAGCCGCAGCGGCGAGTCCGACAGCCGCCTGGAAGCCAAGCATCTGGCCAAGTCCTACGGCAGCCGCAAGGTGGTCAAGGATGTGTCCCTGTCCGTGCAAAAAGGCGAGGTGGTCGGTCTGCTCGGCCCCAACGGCGCGGGCAAGACCACATCGTTCTACATGATCGTGGGCCTGGTGCGCAGCGACGGCGGCGAGATCTTCATCGACGGCCAGCCGGTGGGCGGCATGCCGATTCACCAACGCTCGCGTCTGGGCCTGTCCTATCTGCCCCAGGAAGCCTCCATCTTTCGCAAGCTCAGCGTGGAAGACAATGTGCGCGCCGTGCTGGAGCTGCAAAAGGACGAGCAGGGCAAGACGCTGACGCAGGGCGAGATCGAAAAGCGCCTCACCGGCTTGCTGCAGGAGCTGCGCGTCGAGCATCTGCGCCAGTCGCCGGCACTGGCTCTGTCCGGCGGTGAGCGCCGTCGCGTGGAAATTGCCCGAGCCCTGGCCACGCAACCGCGCTTCATCCTGCTTGACGAACCGTTTGCCGGCATCGACCCGATTGCGGTGATCGAGATCCAGCGCATCATCGGCTTCCTCAAGGAGCGCGGCATCGGCGTGCTGATTACCGACCACAATGTGCGCGAGACGCTGGGCATCTGCGACCACGCCTTCATCATCAGCGACGGCCATGTGCTGGCCGAAGGCACGCCCGAGGAGATCGTGGAGAACGCCGATGTGCGCCGCGTCTATCTGGGCGAACATTTCAGAATGTGATGACCCCCACGTTCCTTCACTTTGTGTGGTCGCTGCCCCCGGAAGGGACCCTGACCGGCTGCGCCGGGGTTTGCCCTGGGGAGACCCGGCTGCCAACCCATGGCACTGTGCGCGTTTGCAATGATTGTCTGGGAGCCGCGCCTCGATGAAGCCAGGTCTCTCGCTACGCGTTTCGCAGCATTTGTCGCTGACGCCGCAGCTGCAGCAATCCATTCAGCTGCTGCAGCTCTCCACTCTGGAGCTGGCGCAGGAAGTCGAGCAGATGCTGGTCGACAACCCTTTTCTGGAACGTGCTGGCGATGAGGCCGAATCTACGGGAGATGCTCCTGTAGATGTAGCTGCTAGCGCAAGTGAATACAACACTTCAGACAGTATTCATGCTGAAAATGATGCGAAGCAAACGCAAGCAGCTGCTGAAACAATAGCGGAGACGCCAAGTGCCGAGACCCCGGAAACGCTGAACTGGGAGGCCGACGGCATGGACGGCCAGGACGGGGAATGGGGCGGCGAATCCAGCAGCGAGTGGGATACGCCCTCGGCCAGCAGCTCCACACGCAACCGCGATGGCGATGACGAAACCGATGCCATCGATCTGGCGCGCGAGCACCAGAGCCTGACCGACTTTCTCCATCGTCAGGCGCTGAGCCTGCATCTGGGCGCGGCGGACATGGCGGCACTGCGCTTTCTCATCGAGTCGCTCAACGACGACGGCTATCTCGAGGATTCCCTGCAGGAGCTGGCGCAGAGCCTAGCCGGCGACGACCTGGAAGAGCGCGAGGAGCTGGAGCAGCACTTTGTCATTGCTCTGAAGCTGCTGCAAAGCCTGGAGCCCGTGGGCGTGGGCGCGCGTGATCTGGCCGAGTGCCTGCAGCTGCAGCTGCGCGACCTGATCCGCACCGCCGAGGACGAGGGCACGACCGAGGCGCATATGAACCGGCTGCTGCTGGCGCAGGCCATCTGTGCGCAGCCCATGGACCTGCTGGCGCGGCGCGATCTGCGCAAGCTCACCAGCCTGTGCGGCGCGCGCGAGGAGCAACTGCGCGAGGCCATGGCATTGATCGCCAGACTGGAGCCGCGTCCGGGGCGTCGCTTTGTCGATGTGGAACGCCATATCGTGGTGCCCGATGTCATCGTGCGTCCGGTGCGGGCCGGCGCCGGCCGGATGGACTTTTCCGTGCAGCTCAACCCCGAGGTCATGCCGCGTCTGCGCGTGCACGACATCTATGCCGGTGTGCTGCGCCGCCACAAGAACAGCGACGGCCATGCGGCGCTGCAGCAGCAGCTGCAGGAGGCGCGCTGGTTCATCAAGAACATCCAGCAGCGCTTCGACACCATCTTGCGTGTTTCCGAAGCCATCGTGGAGCGGCAGAAGAACTTCTTTGTGCATGGTGAGCTGGCCATGCGCCCGCTGGTGCTGCGCGATATCGCCGACACCCTGGGCCTGCACGAGTCCACCATCAGCCGCGTGACCACGGCCAAGTACATGGCCACGCCCCAGGGCACCTTCGAGCTCAAGTATTTCTTCGGCTCGGGCCTGGGTACGGAAACCGGCGGCAGTGCCTCCAGCACGGCCGTGCGTGCGCTGATCAAGCAGTTCGTCGATGCCGAAGATGCCAAGAAGCCGCTATCGGACGCCAAGCTGGCCGATATGCTCAAAGAGCAGGGCATCGAGTGCGCGCGCCGCACCGTCGCCAAATACCGCGAGCAGCTCAAGATACCGACGACCACGCTGCGCAAGGCGCTGTAGGGCACCGCAGAAACAAGAAAGCCGCTGATGCATCGCACAGCGGCTTTCTTGTTCTGCATTTAGGGCGGGAGCCTTGATAAGGCATTTCTCAAGTCAGGGGCAGCGAGCAAGAGCCGCCCTTGCGGCGATGCCGCCGTCCCCCTTGGGGGCGCCCGGCCAGGGGGAAGGCGCGTAGCGCCTCAGGGGGTTATCAAGAAACCAGCCACCAGATAAACCAGACCAGCACGCCGATCATCAGTCCGAACTTGAGGATCTTGTAGAAGGTCGGATTCCAGTTGCGGAAGGCGCGGCGGTACTTGCCCGCATAGAACGAGATCTTGAACAGCTTGCTGATCATGCCGCGCGGATCGCCTTCGTTGTTGGGCGAGCTGGCGGCGGCCACCACATTCTTGCCCAGCCAGTGATTGAGCCACTGGGCAAAGCCATTGGTCATGGGACGCTCCACGTCGCAGAACAGCACGATGCGGTTGCCCTCGCTGCGGTTCTCGGCCCAGTGCATAAAGGTCTCGTCGAAGATCACGCCTTCGCCTTCGCGCCAGCTATAGGGCTGGCCGTCGACCTCGATCATGCAGCGGTCGTCGTTGGGGGCCAGCACGGCCAGGTGATAGCGCAGCGAGCCTGCATAGGGGTCGCGGTGCAGATTGAGCTTGGCGCCGGGCGGCAGCTCGGCAAACATGGCAGCCTTGACGCTGGGAATCGACTTCACCAGGGCCGTGGTCTTGGGGCACAGCTCCATGGCCGAGGGGTGGGCGTCGCCGTACCATTTGAGGTAGAAGCGCTTCCAGCCGGTCTTGAAGAAGGAGTTGAAGCCTGCGTCGTCGTTGTTGGCGGCGGCCTTGATCTGCATGTTCTTTTGCAGATTGACGGCTTCCTCGCGGATTTCACGCCAGTTGGCCTGCAGCGGTGCCAGCTCGGGGAAGGTGCTGGTGGGCAGGTAGGGCGTGCGCGGTACCTTGCTGAACATCAGCATGAAGACGTTGAACGGCGCCGTGAACGTGGAGTGATCAAACAGCTGGCGCAGCACCTTGTGGCGCACCTTGCCGCGCAGATGCATGTACAGCCCGCAGCCAAAGAAAAGCAGCACCAGTGCCAGAACGATAATTTTTGCCATAAGAGCCAATTTTACCGGGGGCACCCCGGCGGCCACCATGGGGGCAGGTCAAACAGAACCGGGGTAGGGGAATATCAAAAGCAATAGCTGCCGGCGCTTGACGGCCAGGCGCAGAAGCCCGCCTGTTAGATGCTCAAGGCAGAGCCAGTACGGCGCAGTTGCACAGATCGGCGCTCTCGAAGGCCGTTCTGTCGCCCGCTTTGAGCCCCGGCACGGGGAACAGGCGCACAGTCAGCGGCTTGTTGAGGCGAAAAGCCATGGTGCCCGTATCGCGCATGACGGCAGCGATCTGCTCGGCGCTGCTGTCGCCCGGCACGGGTACGGTATCGAGGCCGATGCCGCAGACGCTGCTATAGGTCAGCAGGGCGCGGATATCGAATTCGTCATTCAGACTGGCCTGGGCCAGGCCTTCGTCCTCGGTCACGGCCAGCATCAGGCCGCTGAATCCGATCTGCGTCACGCCGCTGACCGATTTGAAGACGCGGGTCAGCAGGGCCGAGGCTTCCACCGTGCCGCTGGCGCCGAAACAGGGCACGCCCAGCAGTTGGTAGACATCGACCATGGAGGCGCAGGACTTGGACGGCGCAGCCGAGGTGTCCATGCCCGCGATATGCCAGCCCTCGGCCAGCGTCACGCCGTCGGCACAGCGCTGGATGGCAGTGGCATGCTCGTTCAGGGTCTGGCTCAGGCGCTCGAATGCGAGCCTGAACCACGCCGCGTGATCGAGCTGCAGGCGCTGCTGCTGCAGCTGCTGCAGTTCAGCCACCATGAGGTCTGGCGTCTCCAGACCCAGCACCAGGGCGCCGTGGTGCTTGCCGCGGTGGTAGCTGGCCGGGAAATAGGGAATGCCGGGCGCGCAGTTGAAGTTGACCGTGAAGTTGAAGTTGCCTTCGCCGCGCGGCGTGGTGCGCGCGATTTGCTGAATCGCCTGCACGCTGTGGGCCAGCAAGTCGGTCTGCAGAAAGCCGTGTTCATCCAGATCGATGTTCACGCAGGCGTTGCACAGGTCGCCATAGGCGGCAATCAGCTGCGGCAGCAGGGCCACTTCCTGCGCATTGCGCGCTTCGCCCACGGCAAAGCGGATGCGGCGTTTGCCGGTGTTGATGGTGTTGAGCGTTTCGGCAATGCGCTGCAGGCCGGCGAGGGCGCTGTCTATGCCGCAGACGTTCAGGTATTCGCCGAACGGGTTGCTCACGATGCGGATGGACTGCACCTGATAGCCCCGGGCCTCGATGGCATCGGCCACGGCATCGCATTGCTGCTTGGCCTGGGTCAGGCCGGCCTGCCAATGTGCCTCATCGGCGCTCAGGTTGACAAAGGCAGTGACGGTGCGCACGCGCACCAGAGGGTTGAAGCTGATATTCATAGCAGTATCCGCAGGCAGGAGAATGGCTGGTGGCCATTTTGCCTCTGAATATGCCGATCACAGCAGGCGTGTGCCCAGCGGCACCTCCCTGTCGGGCACGCACAGGGCCACGGCTCCCGTGGCATCGTGAAAACCGGTCACAAGACATTCGCTCATCAAAGGCCCAATCTGCTTCTTCGGAAAGTTGACCACGGCCACCACCAGGCGGCCAATCAAGTCCTCGGGCCGGTAATGCTCGGTGATCTGTGCGCTGGACTTGCGCTGGCCCAGCTCGGGGCCCAGGTCCACCAGCAGCTTGTAGGCAGGTTTGCGAGCCTCGGCAAAGACCTCGGCCTGGAGCACGCGGCCCACGCGCAGCTCCACCTTCATAAAGTCGTTCCAGCTGATTTCTTCCATGTCGTCATTGCTCCTTGGCCTGGCATCATGCCTTGGGCCCTGCGTGCATCTGTAGAGCAACGCTTGTCGTGCGCGGGCACCGGAAAAGGCCTAGCGCGTATGCTTATGCCCTGTAAAGCGCACAACAGGCTCCCGTGAGCGTCCGGCGCCTGCGCCGTTGCTGGCGCGCACTGATTTCTATGAACCAACTGCATTTGTTTCTGCCCTGCGCCGCCGGCGTCGAGGGCTTTCTGGCCGACGAGGTCCACGCCATCACCGGCGCCAGCGGGCAGGATCTGCTCGTGGGCCGGGGCGGCGTCATGCTGCGCGGCATGTGGCGCGATGCCATGCTGCTCAATCTGCACAGCCGTCTGGCCCAGCGCGTGCTGATCGAGCTGTCGCACACCATGTACCGCAGCGAGAACGATCTCTACCGTGCCGCCAGCGAGGTGGCCTGGGAGATCTGGTTCACGCCCAAGGAAACCTTCAAGATCGAAGTCACGGCCCAGCATAGCCCGCTGACCAGCCTGAACTTTGCGGCGCTCAAGGTCAAGGACGCGATTGCCGACCGTTTTCGCGCCAAGCGCAACGGCGTGCGCCCCAGCGTCGAGACCCATCACCCCGATGTGCGCGTGCACCTGCACCTGACGACCGACGGTGCCACCATCTATATCGACACCTCGGGCGAGGCACTGTTCAAGCGCGGCTGGCGCGAAGACAAGGGCGATGCCCCGCTCAAGGAAACCCTGGCCGCAGCCATGATTGCAGCCTCGGGCTGGAACCCGCATGGAGACAATCCCCAGCCGCTGTACGACCCCTGCTGCGGCAGCGGTACCCTGGTGATCGAGGCCGCGCAGATCGCGCGCAGGATTCCGGCCGGCATTCTGCGTCGCTTTGCGTTCGAGAAGCTCGTGCCTTTTCAGCGCCATGTATGGGAAGCCATGCTGGATGAGGCGGAGAGCCAGATCCTGCCCGAATCGCCGGTGGGCATTTACGGCTCTGACATCGCCTTCCGCATGGTGGACTTTGCCCAGCGCAATGCCGAGCGTGCAGGGGTGTCCGATACCGTCAGCCTGCGCGGCGGTGATGCCTTGCAGCGCATGCCGCCCTGCGAGCAGCCGGGCATGATGCTGCTGAACCCGCCCTACGGCGAGCGTATCGCGGCAGCTGGCAGCGCAGGCCGCAATGCGGCGGAGCGCATGGGCCAGGTCGAACGCGCAGGCCGTGAAACCGCGCAGACCGAGGACGGCGGCGAATTCTTCAACCAGCTGGCCAGCCACTGGAAGAAGAACTACAGCGGCTGGAGCGCCTGGATGCTGACGCCCGATCTCAAGCTGCCCAGCAAGATGCGCCTCAAGGAGTCGCGCCGCACGCCCATGTGGAACGGCCCTATCGAGTGCCGTCTGTTCCGCTTCGACATGATCAAGGGCGCGGTCAAGCCACGCAAGCCTGCGGACGATGCTGCTCAGAACGGATCGCCGGAAGGCCGGCCTCAATGAAGATCGCTCCCCTGCGCTGGCCGGCCTGCAACGCCGGCTACGACGGCCCGTTGCCGCGTCCCATGATTCTGGACACCAATGTGGTGCTGGACATGCTGATCTTTGACGATCCGGATATCCCCGCCATCCGTGAACTGGTCGCCCGTGGCGAAGTGCGCTGGATTGCCGATGAAGCCCAGCGCATCGAGCTGGGCCGCGTGCTGCACTACAGCCAGATTGCACCGCGCGTCAGCTACTACGGCAAGACGCCCGAAGGCGTGATGGCCGCTTTTGATGCAGCCGTCGAATATGTGTCCGCTGCACCCAAGATCCGCTTTACCTGCACCGACCCCGACGATCAGCATTTCCTCGATCTGGCCAGCCAGCACAAGGCCTTGCTGGTCAGCAAGGACAGGGCCGTGCTCAAGCAGCGCAAGCGCGTGGCAACGCACTATGGCGCGACGGTTGGCAATGTGGTGGTGATGGAAGAGGAGCGGCTGGCCGCCTAGTGTGGCGCAGCAAGGCGTGCACCCCGGTATCGACTGGCAGCGCTACTTGGAGCTGCTGTGTCAAACAGGCTCTTGCACCTGTTTTTGCCTGAGTATTGCCTCCGTTGCCTGCTCGTTGGCTCAGTCGAAAAACCGCATGCCCGCATAAGGCCGCAAGCGGCATTGCGCCAGGCGGCTCTCCAGCGAACCGACATGGGCTTCGAGCTGGTGCTCATCCGGGTCCAGAAAGTAGAAGGAATCGCCTTCGCTGCGGTTGCTCTTCCACTCCCGGACGCCGCACGACCTGGCATGCTCCACAAGGTGCGCAAAGTCCTGCTGGGCAATGGTGAATGCATAGTGGGTGTAGCCAGAGGCGCGGGCCTGGCTTCGTTGCTCGTCTGATGACAGGCACAGCCATAGATCGCCGAGTTGCAGATAGGCGCCCATATCCCACTGCGCGCGTGGACGAAAGCCCAGCACGCGCACGTAGAAGTCCATGCTGCGCTGGAGGTCCGTGACGGCCAGAGTGAGGTGGTTCAATCCTTAAAGCATGATGGCAATGGGCGGGCATGGCACAAGCCGTCCAGTGTGCCATTGCCGTGCATCAGCTCTGTCCCTGCATGGCGCAGTCCTAGCGGGTCAGAAGGTGCTGCGCACTGCCTGTGTTGTGCGCGGGGCATCCATAAGCGCCATGGCGCCGCTTCTGCCGGCATCGGGCCCGCGAAGTCCGTCGCAGTCCGCCAAACCTTGCACTGCCACATGGAATCCACAGGCACCGCCGGCCGGAGCCAACGATACACCGGCCCATGGTTGTGGCGGCCGAACCACCCATGGCTGGCCCGGATTTGCCCATGCGGATTAGGATTCATGCCGCAGGGACGACCTTGCCAGGCGATGCGATGCATGGCCTGTATTCCTGCCGGGACGGCCTGGTCATTCGATCTTCAATGAGGTTTTCTATGGCTTGGGTTTATCTGCTGGTGGCCGGCGCTCTGGAGGTGGTCTGGGCCTTCACCATGAAGCAGTCCCATGGTTTCACCAACCTCAAATACAGCGCCATCACCATCGTGGCCATGATCGCCAGCTTCGGTCTGCTGTCGGTGGCCATGCGCTCGCTGCCCCTGGGCACGGCGTATACGATATGGACCGGTATCGGTGCCGTGGGTGCATTCCTGGTGGGCGTCACGGTGCTGGGCGAGCAGCTCAGCGCCATGCGCGTGGGAGCGGCTGTCCTGATCGTCAGCGGTCTGGTGCTGATGAAGTTGTCGGCGGAATGAATGCCCGGGCTTCGTCCCGGCCAGCGCTGCAGTTCCGTGCGGAGGTCGTACCCGATCTCCTGGCGTGAAAAGTCGGCAGTATGGCGGCGGTGGACGAACGCGTGGGGTGAAGCGCATGGCGCGACAATAACGGTATGACATCCTCCACGACGCCCCTGCATCCCGGCGCAGCTTCGGCCCGCAAGGCCCAGCCCAAACTGACCACGCTGGACAAGACCCGCATTGACGACACACGCATCAAGATCGTGCGCCCGCTGCTGACTCCGGCACTGCTGGAAGAGTGGCTGCCCGTGACCGAAGAGGCGCAGCAGCTGGTCGAATCCAGCCGTGCCGCCATCTCGCGTGTGCTGCATGGCCAGGATGACCGGCTGGTGGTGGTGGTCGGACCCTGCTCCATTCACGATCACGATCAGGCCATGGATTACGCGCGCCAGCTCAAGGTCCAGGCCGATGCGCTCAAGGACGATCTGCTGATCGTGATGCGGGTCTACTTCGAGAAGCCGCGCACCACCGTGGGCTGGAAGGGCTATATCAATGACCCGTACCGCGATGGCAGCTTTGCCGTCAACGAAGGGCTGGAGCTGGCGCGCCGCCTGCTGCTCGATGTGCTGGCGCTGGGCCTGCCGGCCGGCACGGAATTCCTGGATCTGCTGTCGCCGCAGTTCATCAGCGATCTGGTCAGCTGGGGCGCGATTGGTGCGCGCACCACGGAGAGCCAGAGCCATCGCCAGCTGGCCAGCGGTCTGAGCTGCCCTGTGGGCTTCAAGAACGGCACCGATGGCGGCGTGAAGGTGGCCAGCGATGCCATTTTGGCCGCCCAGTCCTCACATGCGTTCATGGGCATGACCAAGATGGGCCAGAGTGCGATCTTCGAGACACGCGGCAATCAGGACTGCCACATCATCCTGCGCGGCGGCAAGGCTCCCAACTACGACGCGGCCCATGTCCAGGCCGCGTGCGAAGTGCTGGAAAAAGCCGGCCTGCATCCGCAGGTGATGATCGATTTCTCGCATGCCAACAGCAGCAAGCAGCATCGCCGCCAGATCGATGTATCGGCGGATGTGGCCCAGCAGATTGCCGGGGGCGACACGCGCATCACCGGCGTGATGATCGAAAGCCATATTCATGAAGGCCGTCAGGACATCGTCGAAGGGCAGGAGCTGCAATACGGCGTTTCGCTCACCGATGCCTGCATCAGCATGGAGCAGACGGCTCCGGTGCTGGAGCAACTGGCAGCCGCCGTGCGCGCGCGTCGCCTCAAGGTGGCCTGACGCCGGACAAACGAGGCTGGATGGACAAGAGGCGCCGAGGCGCCTCTTGTTCTTTTCAACGAGTAGTCCTTTTGGGCATTGGGCGGGCCGCCCGTGTCATCAAAGCTCCAGCGTCAGCTTGAGCATGTCCTTGTGCTGTACGCCGCGCTCCCATAGCGGGGTGGTGTAGTTCTGCAAAAAGAAGTCGCGCTCGATGTCGGTGACGCGAAAACCCAGGCGTTGATAGAACAGCAGCTGGTCGCCAAAGCTGCCAGTTCCCACGTCCAGCTGCTGCACGCCGCGTTCGCGCATCTCACGGATGGCGCGCTGCAGCAGGGCCGAACCTATGCCCTTGCTCTGCCAGGCCGTGGACACGGCCATGTTCATCAGCTCCCACCTGTGGCGGCCGTCGCCCTCGGGGACCAGCACGCATACGCCGATCAGGGCGCCGAGGCCGCTGGGCGTGAACTGGGTCGTCTGGCGCGCTCCGAAGCAGGTGGATCCGGGCAGATAGCGCTTGATGCGCTCGCGTGAGGGGTCGGCCAGCAGCAGCAGATGCCAGGGGGCTTCTGCGGGGTTCATGGTGGTGATATGCCAGGAGTCGGTCGTGCCGGGGCCGGTCAGCGTGGAGCTCATACGCGCACTCCGCTGCGGCGGAAGGCGGGCGCTGCATATCGGCCGGGCTGGATGTCGGCATTCACTCGATGGGACGCAAACCCGTCCATCTGCTGCAAACCACAATCTCGCGCCATTTCCACTTTCCACCTGCGGGAGTTGTGAGCCCGCCACAAATATTGTCAACAGGCCATAGCGTAGCAGTCGGCGGGCAAATTCGGTGACGTACTGGTGAAAAGTACAGCGTTCTGCGGCAATTTTGATGCAGGAATCTCGCAAACATTGATCTGCACAGGCCTTGCAACTGCGTGAGCGAGCACTTCAGGGCAGTGCACTGACGAGTCTGACGTTCTTTGCGCAGGACGGGCTTTGCAAAAATGGAGCTAGTGGTTTATACTTATCAACAAGGGTTAACCCTTAAGGTTTAACCCGCGAATGACAGTACATGAGATGCGGGCTGTCCATCGCTTGAAGTGCATCTCTTGATTTCATAGAAAGTTCATCATGCGCCAAGCTATCAACTCCCTGATCGAATTCATCCAGGAAGCTCGCGAGTTCCATCTGGATCTGGCCAACCAGTAATCACGCACTGGTTCGAGAAACAGCCGCCGCTCCAGGCGGCTTTTTTTCGTCCCGAAAGAAGTGCTCAGGCCGTCAGCAGGCCCTGTTTCTCTATGAAGGCCACTACCTCGTCCAGGCCGTCCAGTGTCTTGAGGTTGGTCATCACAAAGGGCTTGAGGCCCTTGGGCGTGGTGCGCTGCTTGATGGTGTCGCTGCGCATGATGTCCAGATCGGCGCCCACATGGGGAGCCAGGTCGGTCTTGTTGATGACGAGGAGATCGCTCTTGGTGATGCCGGGGCCGCCCTTGCGCGGAATCTTCTCGCCTGCTGCCACGTCGATCACGTAGATGGTCAGATCCGACAGTTCGGGGCTGAAGGTGGCCGCCAGGTTGTCACCGCCCGATTCGATGAAGACGATGTCGGCATCGGGGAAGTCCTTGAGCATGCGGTCAATGGCTTCCAGGTTGATGGAGGCATCCTCGCGAATCGCCGTGTGCGGGCAGCCGCCGGTTTCCACACCCATGATGCGCTCGGCGGGCAGGGCGCCGCTGATGGTCAGCAGGCGCTGGTCTTCCTTGGTGTAGATGTCGTTGGTGATGGCGACCAGGTCCCATTTGCCGCGCATGGCCTTGCAGAGCATCTCCAGAATCGTGGTCTTGCCCGAGCCGACGGGCCCGCCTATGCCCACGCGCAGCGGCGGCAGCTTCTTGGTGCGGTTGGGGATATGGTGCAGTGCGGTCGACATGGTGAGTTCTTTGGTGAATGAGAGGGTTGCGATCAGCGGGCCTTGCCGTAGGCACGTTCCACCTTGGCAATGCGCAGCTCGAAATGCTGGTACCAGGTGGTGTGGCCTTTTTCCTGGGCGATCTGGTGCTCGGCGTTGTGCTTCCATTGACGAATGGCTTCCTCGCTTTCCCAGTAAGACACGGTGATGCCGAAGCCCTGGGCGTCGCGGGTGCTTTCGGCGCCCAGATAGCCTGCCTGCTGGCTGGCCAGCTCCACCATGCGGTCGGCCATCTCGCCATAGCCCTGGTCCGCCTGGGTGCGCAGGGAGGTGAAGATGGCGGCGTAGTACGGTGGCTGGGGTGTGGCGGCAAACAGTGCAGACATGGCGGATGAAAGTTCAGCTACGGAAAAGTCGAGAATACTGGTGCTCATGCTGGGCCGAGAGAATGGCCAGCATGGGCGAAAAAGCCTGTCTTGCGTTGTCCGGCAACGCCAGCGCGTATTCGACGGCGGCGGGAATCTCTGAAGTCAGTCGCGCCAGGATGCGCTGGCCGGCGCTCTGGCCCAGGGGCACGGTCTTGATGGCGGCCTGAACCATGTTCTCTGCCCAGCCAAAGGCATAGGCCAGCAGTGCATCGCGCGGCGTGGCGCCGGTGCACTGGGCCGCCAGCGAGAAGGCGATAGGGTAGCAGGCATCCTGAGCGGCCAGCCAGTGGACGCAGGCCAGTGGGACGGATTCATCGGCGTAGCGGTTTTTCAGCCACTCGGTCAGCGAGCGGCCCATCTGCTCGGTCTGCAGGCGCAGCTCGCTGGTTTCGCGGGTGACTCTTACCCACTGGTTGAGGCTGGCGATACGCGCCAGATCAGCGCTCTTCCAGGCCGGCATGGCCTGTGCAATCACGGCCATGTCCCCGCGCGACTGGGTCAGATGCAACTGCTGCACCAGCCAGCCGGCGGCCTCTGCTTCCGTTGTGACCAGCGCCGCATTGATGGCCGCTTCAAGCCCTTCCGAGTAGGAAAAGCCGCCGATGGGCAGGGCCGGCGAGGCCAGCCACATCAGCTGCAGAAAGCTCTGCGCGCCAAGAGCCAGCAGTGGCTCAGTGGGCGTGGTCATGCGAGTGTCCATGGCCATGATGATGGTGGCTGTGGCCATCATTGGTCACATGGCCGCCATAGGCGCCTCCTTCGGGTTCGAAAGGCAGGTCTGCTTCGACCACCGTCATATGCATGCTGCGCAGCATATCGGCCAGCACATGGTCGGGTTCGATCTTCAGATGGTCGGGCTGCAGCTCGATCGGCACATGGCGGTTGCCCAGATGGTAGGCCGCGCGCATCAGGTCAAATGGCGTGCCATGCTCGGCGCAGGCCGTGATGTGCAGCACTTTTTGCGGTGCGGCCAGCACGCGGATCAGGCTGCCGTCTTCGGCCACCAGCACATCGCCGCCGCGCACGGCCTGGCCGCGTGGCAGAAAGACGGCCAGCTCGCGACCCTGGCTGTCGGTGGCGGCAAAGCGGCTCTTCTGACGCAGATCCCAGTCCAGTTCCACGGACGCGGCGCGTTTGAGGATGACGGCGGAAAGGCCCTGACCCTGGAGCAGCAGTTTGTTGGCAGTCAGCATGGTGAGTTCACAATGAAATAAAAAGCCCGAATCAGATTGGCGCGCATGTTGCATGTGCTGCGCATCCCGGTGATTTTGATGGTTCGAGCAAGATGACAACTATTTTGGAAACTTCGGCAGAAATGGCGGCCCCGACCTCTTTGCATGATGCGTCTGCTGACTGGCAGGGCTGTGGCGCGGTCTATGTGGCGGTATATGGCACTTTGCGTGCCGGTGGCATCAACGATATTGCCAGGCTCCGGCCAGGCATAGCCTGTGTCGGCAGGACCCAGCTGACCGGCACTTTGCATGACCTGGGCTGGTACCCGGGCCTGAGGCTGCAAGGCTCGCAGACCGTGCTGGCCGAGGTCTACCCCATGGACGCAGCGCTGGAGCAGGCCATGGATCGCATCGAAGGCCTTTGGCCCGAGGACCTGGGCGAATACGCCAAGCGCATTCTGACCCTGCCGGTGATGCTGACCCAGGGCGGTCAGCAGTCCATCACCTTGCTGGTGTACGAGGCCTTGCCCGCCACCGTGAGCGCTGCGCCGGAGATCGCAGTCAGTGACTGGCTGGCCTGGTTTGAGGGCAAGGGCATGCAGCATCCGGATACGGAGTTTCAGCTCAACACCGCTCAGAACAGGAAGTAGCGCTGCGCCATGGGCAGGCTGACCGCGGGCTCGCAGGTCAGCAGATCGCCATTGGCGCGCACGGCATAGGTCTGGGCATCCACCTCCATATGCGGCGCCAGATCGTTGTGGATCATGTGCTGCTTCTTCACATTGCGTATGCCCTTGACCGCCGACAAGGTCTTGTGCAGCCCGAAGCGCTGGCCGATGCCGGTGGCCAGTCCTGCCTGGGATACAAAGGTCAGCGAAGTCCTGGCAACCGCCCCGCCAAAGCTTGCAAACATCGGGCGGTAATGCACGGGCTGAGGCGTGGGAATGGAGGCGTTCGGATCGCCCATGGCCGCCATGGCGATGCTGCCGCCCTTGAGGATGCAAAACGGTTTGACGCCAAAGAAGGCGGGCTTCCAGATCACGATATCGGCCCACTTGCCCACCTCGATGCTGCCCACCTCGTGGCTGATGCCGTGGGCAATCGCGGGATTGATGGTGTATTTGGCGATATAGCGCTTGACGCGGAAGTTGTCGTTGCGCGCGCCGTCTCCACTCAGGGCGCCGCGCTGCAGCTTCATCTTGTGCGCTGTCTGCCAGGTGCGCAGTATGACCTCGCCCACCCGGCCCATGGCCTGGCTGTCGGAGCTGAACATGCTGATCGCACCGATGTCGTGCAGGATGTCTTCGGCCGCAATCGTTTCCTTGCGGATGCGGCTTTCGGCAAAGGCCAGGTCTTCGGCAATGCCGGCGTCCAGGTGGTGGCAGACCATGAGCATGTCCACATGCTCGTCCAGCGTGTTGATGGTGTAGGGGCGCGTGGGGTTGGTGGAGCTGGGCAGCACATTGGCCTCGCCCACCACTTTCAGAATGTCGGGCGCATGGCCGCCACCCGCGCCTTCGGTGTGGAAGGTGTGAATGGTGCGGCCCTTGAAGGCGGCCACGGTGTCCTCCACAAAGCCGGACTCGTTGAGCGTGTCGGTGTGGATGGCGACCTGGGTGTCGGTGTCTTCGGCCACATCCAGGCAGTTGCTGATCGCTGCCGGCGTGCTGCCCCAGTCCTCGTGCAGCTTGAGGCCGATGGCGCCGGCACTGATCTGCTCGTGCAGGCCGCCGGGCAGGCTGGCATTGCCCTTGCCCAGAAAGCCCAGATTCATGGGGAAGGCGTCGGCGGCCTGCAGCATGCGTTCCATATGCCAGAGGCCTGGCGTGCAGGTGGTGGCGAAGGTGCCGGTGGCCGGGCCGGTACCGCCGCCGATCATGGTGGTCACGCCGCTGGTCAGTGCTTCCTCGATCTGCTGCGGGGCAATGAAATGGATGTGGGTGTCGATACCGCCTGCGGTGACGATATTGCCTTCGCAGGAGATGATTTCCGTGCCCGGGCCGATGATGATGCTCACGCCCGGCTGGGTGTCTGGGTTGCCGGCCTTGCCTATGGCCACGATGCGGCCGTCCCTGAGGCCGATGTCGGCCTTGACGATGCCCCAGTGGTCCAGGATCAGTGCGTTGGTCAGCACGGTGTCGACCGAGCCACCGCCGGAGGGCCCTGTTCCCGTCCCGTCGCGTGTGCGCTGGCTTTGCGCCATGCCGTCGCGGATGGTCTTGCCGCCGCCGAACTTCACTTCCTCACCATAGCCGCCAGCGGCCAGGGTGTAGTCTTTTTCGACCTCGACGATGAGTTCGGTGTCGGCCAGGCGCAGGCGGTCGCCCACGGTGGGGCCAAAGGTTTCTGCGTAGGCTCGTCGGTCCATGGTGGCCATTGAGGAATCTCCGATTCAGGTGTTCAGCGCAGGGGCTGCTGCTGGGCTGCGGGTGGCAGGGCGGCGGGGCTTGCGCCGACCAGGTCGCGCAATGTGCCCAGTGCCAGGGCCAGCAGCAGGGCGGCGCAGCAGCGGTAGGTAAAACGGCTCCAGTGCGCGGCAGCCCGGCGGAACAGTCGATCCACCAAGGCCGCGCAGACAAAGCACCAGAGCAGGGACGAAGTCATGAATCCCGCGAAGAACAGCCCGTAATCGCTGGCGCTGGGCTGGGTCACTCCCACCGCCCCGAGGGCGCTGCCCATGGCGGCCCAGTAGGCCAGGTTCTGCGGGTTGCTCAGCGACAGGGCCATGCCGCGGCGCAGGGCCTGTTTCTGCGTGGCGGCGGCGGTGGTCGAGACATCGAGCCGGTGTTCGGTACGCGCGGCCTGCCAGCTGTCCCAGGACAGCCAGAGCAGGTAGGCGCTGCCCGACAGACCAATCGGCCAGCGCAAGGCGTCGACCTGCATGACCAGGCCAATGCCGGCCAGGCCCAGCAAGGCCCAGCTCGCATCGCCCACCAGGGAGCCAAGCTGTACCGCCAGTGCCGGGCGATAGCCGCCGCGTACACCTTGGCGCACGGTCTCTGCAAACACCGCGCCGGGCGCGGCATTGAACACCAGGCCCAGCACAAAAGCAGAAGCAAACAGCATCAGCATGACCGGTCAGTCCCCGGCAACTGCGGGCAACACACCCTGGACCAGACCGCGAAAGCCATAGATCTGGCGGTCGCCGCCGATCTCGACCAGTTCCACCGTGCGCTGCTGGCCTGGCTCGAAACGTACGGCCATGCCGCTGGCAATATTCAGGCGCATGCCGTGGGCGGCGGCGCGGTCGAAATCCAGGCCCGCATTGGTTTCGGCGAAGTGATAGTGCGAGCCGACCTGAATCGGCCGGTCGCTGGCGTTTTTCACCACCAGCGTGAGCGTGTGGCGGCCAGGGTTGAGTGCATGGCTGCCCTCGTCAAGAAGCAGTTCGCCGGGGATCATCTTTCGCCTCCTTGCGCAAAGGCCTTGTGCTGCGTTGTGCCGGGGTGTTTCATATCACGCCAGTTTCGTCAGCATGAAAGCGCCGAGCGCGGCGGTGGCTGCACCGCCGAACCGGGCTGCCCACTGGTGGCGCTGCATGAGGGCATGACCGAGCACCATGCCTGCGACATGCAGTGTGGCCGAGCCCAGAGCAATGCCCACCAGTGCGCCGACGGCAGACAGGCCGCTGTCTCCGGCCAGCTCAAAGCCGTGCGCAGCGCCATGGAAGAAGGCAAACACAGAAGCCAGTGCGGCGGCAACGCCCCAGGGCATTTTTTGCTGAACCAGCACCAGCAGGCCCAGTACCAGCACGGATGCTGCAATCATGGGCTCCACGCCCGGCACCCACAGGCCGGCAAAGCCGGCCACGGCGCCCGCCACCAGCAGGGCCACAAAGGCCGCTGGTGCACGCCAGGCAGTGCGCAGGCCGGGCATGGTCAGCGCACTCCAGGCACCCACGGCCAGCATGGCGGCCAGATGGTCAGCGCCGGTAAACGGGTGGGCAAAGGCATGACCCAGGCTGTCGAGAAAGTGGTGATGGCCGCCTGCATCGGAGCCCATATGTGCGAGCGCTGACAGAGGCAGTGCAGTCGCCGCGGCGGCTGTGGTGGCAAGGAGCTTATTGAATTTCATAGCTATCTGCGCTTGATGGATAAGGGTTTGATGGCTGAAAGGCTTGGAAGTCTCTGGATGCTGCTTCAGGCGATGGGCTCATGCACGGTGACCAGTTTGGTGCCATCGGGGAAAGTGGCCTCGATCTGGATGTCGGGAATCATCTCGGGGATGCCTTCCATCACATCGTTGCGGGTCAGCACGCTGCGGCCTTCGCTCATGAGCTGGGCCACGGTCCTGCCTTCACGTGCGCCTTCCATCACAAAGGCGCTGATCAGCGCCACGGCCTCGGGGTAGTTGAGCTTGAGGCCGCGGGCCATGCGCCGCTCGGCCAGCAGGGCTGCAGTGAAGATCAACAGCTTGTCTTTTTCGCGTGGTGTCAGTTCCATCGTCTTCAATCCCTCAGTCGGCACGCGCATCCGGCAGGGCTGAATGAACGCGAGGAGTCAGTTTCATGCCCTTTTATGTAGCAAGTGCCATGCCAAAGGCCAGTCTTTGTTGCCAGCCTGCAGGCAAGCCGCCTCAGATGTTTTGCACCTTGTTGGTGCTGCCGGCACGCGGTTGTGCACCACGGCGTATCGGCGAGGCAGCGATGGTGCTTTGTGGTGCATTGCATGGCACGAACTTTGCTGTTCTGGTGCATGTACAAAAGAGCATTGAATAGGGGAGTCGCTCAGGGCCTGGGTGCCACGACAAGACTCGGAGTGCTGGCCTTGGGCGGTACGCTGTGGATGGCTTCAGCCGTACAAGCGCAAACAGCCGAGGAAGGCGACAAGGTGTTGCCCGAGGTGAGGGTGAATGCCCTGGTTAAAGGCCAGGCGCTGGATGAGTCACAACGCGCGTTTTCCGTCACCGAGTTCAGGCGCGACGAAATTCGCGAGCAACCCAGACAGGAGGTGGAATCGCTGTGGAGCCAGGTACCTGGCATGCATGTCAATCATTACCAGCTCAGCGGTGTGGCCAACGGGCTGGTGCTGCGCGGCTTTGGCGGCGGCGGCCATGGCGGCGATGTGGCCGCCACACTGGATGGCATCCCGCTCAACGAAGCCATGTCGCATGCTGATGGCTATTTCGATCTCAACGTGGTGGTGCCGCTGGAGCTGGACAAGGTCAATGTCTATCGTGGTCCCGTGTCGGTGCTGCAGGGCAATTACAACCGCGCAGGGTTGCTGGAGCTGCGCACGCGGCGCAACGGCAGCTATGCGGAGTTCGAGGTCAGCGCCGGCTCGCACGGCATGCTCGATGCCCAGGCTGCTCTCGGGCGCGAGCTGGAAGGCGGCGATCAGCTCAACCTGGCGACCCAGCATGCACGCGGTGATGGTGCGCGGCCCGCCTCGCGCCATGAGCGCAGCACCCTCAGCGGCACCTGGAAGCACCATGTGCATGAAAAGCTCGATATCTCGCTGTCCGGTCGCTGGCATGAGGCGCGTGGCGACTCGCCCGGCTATCTGACCGAAGCGCAGTGGCGGCAGGACCCACAGGGCAAGGACCGCCGCGTGGTGGCTGATGGTGCCGACAAGCACTTTGGCACGCTGCGCCTGGATGCGCAGTACACACTGGATGCAGATACCCGGCTGCTGGGTTTTGTCTACGGCACGCAGCAGGATTTTGTGCGCTGGTTCACCCGCCCGCGCAGCGCCACCTGGATGCAGCGCGAGGAGCGCTACGACCGCAGCGTGCTGGGTGCGGGACTGAATCTCGGCGGCAAGTCCCTTCTTTCGGCGCGCGAGCTGAACTGGATGCTGGGCCTGGAGCAGGTGCGCGAGTCCACGGACTATGGCTACTGGGACGGCCTGGTCGACCGCCGGCGCACCGGTCCTGCACTGGATGATCGCAATACGCGGCTCGACAACACGGCGATCTACGGCCAGCTTGGCTGGCAGCCAGCGGCCTGGCTGCAGACCACGGCGGCCCTGCGCTGGGACCACTTTGACGGCCGCTGCCGCCTGCTGGCGGCGGAGGCCGGTGGCGATGAATGCAATCGCATGCAGGGCCGCAGCCATGCCAGCCCCAAGCTGGGCGCTCTGGCGCAGCTCGATGCCAGGACGGCCGTGCGTGCCAGCTGGTCGCAGGGCTTTGCGCTGCCCAGCGACTTTGCCAAATACGCGCTGCGCAACAACGATCTGCATGCCAATGTCTTTCGCCAGAGCGAGCTGGGCGTGGAGTGGAAGCCATCGGTCCATTGGCTGATCGATGCCTCGCTCTACCGCATCAGCTCCAGCCATGAAATACGCAACACGGCACCTGGCGTGTACGAAAACCTGGGAGCGACCGTACGCAAGGGCGCCGAGCTTCAGTTTCACTGGCTGCCCAGCCGCAACTGGCATGTGGAATGGGCCTATGGCCACAATCGCTCCGAAGTCACGCAGAACGCTAACGCCGCACTGCTGGGCCGGCGCGTGGTGGCCGTGCCCGAATACACCAGCACATTGCATGCACGCTGGATGCCGCGTGGCGATGTCACCGTGCATGGCTTGCTGCGCCATGTGGGACGTGTGCCCATCAACGCCAGCAATACCGAATGGGCCGACAGCTATCGCTGGCTGGACCTGGGTCTGCAATACCGATTGCCCGCAAGTCTGGCGCGCAATGCCCGCCTGAGCCTGTGGCTGCGCAACGCAGCCAACACCCGCTATGCCAGTACCACCACCATGATTGCCGGACAGCGTCTGGTCGCGCCCGGTGCACCGCGCAGCGTGCAGCTGGGCCTGCAGTTTTCCTTATGATTTTTCGGAGCTTCCATGTCTGTTTGCAGGACACGTAAAGACATCATCGCGCGCATTCTGTGCACCACGGCCGCTGCCTGGCTGCTCTGCGCACATCCGGTCTCTGCCCATAACGTCTGGCTGGAGCCTGACGCGCAAGGCGGCTATGTCATGCAGTTTGGCGGTCATGACGGCAGGACAGAAGCCTTCGATCCGGCCAAGCTGCAGCGGGTGCATGCCTATGACCTGCGCGGCCGTGAAGTGCCCAGTACCGTACAGAATGTGCAGGGCGGCATACGCATCAAGCCCGATGCCGGTGCTGCACTGATCGCTGTGGAACTCGATAACGGCTATTTCAGCAGTACGGGTGCCGAGGGTGCCATGCTGCCTTTGCCCATGGACCAGAACCCCGGTGCGGTGCGCGGCGTGCATGCGCGCAAGTTCCACAAGACCGTGGTGCGCTGGGGGGCCGTCATGCAAAAGCCCCTGGGGCAGATGTTCGAGGTGGTGCCGCTTCAGGGACAGTCTCCCCATGCCGGTCAGCCGCTCAGGCTGCAGGTGTTGCTGCATGGCAAGCCGCAGTCTGGCGTGAGGCTGTCCTGGGGGGAGAGAGGCTCTCCCACGATGACGGACGCTCAAGGGCAGGCGACCATGACGCCTGCTGTCGGCAGCAATACGCTGCAGGCCATACTGCGTCAGCCTGTGCAGGGCGACCCCATGACAACCGAGAACAGCTACGAGTATTTGCTGCGCTTTGCCGTGCATTGATGAAGCGGCGTTGCGTCGGCCTTCGCACCGGAGAGCAGATTCTGCAAGGCATCCGCGAGGCGGCGATTTGGCGTGCAGATCAGCAAGCTGCATGTCTATGCGGTGCAGGCCAAGACCAAGACCGCTCTCGATCCGTGTCGCGTCAAGCAGCGCAGCGCGGTCTTGCCGGCGTGCCTGCAGCCGGTCTGAGGCGACAGGCTGCCGTGCACTTCAATAGTGCCGGTTGGTTTGCGCGGTCTGCATCTGGTGCATGCGGCACTGCAATGGTGCCTGCATCTGGCCAATGCTGATCGCACAAAGTTGCATTCGGCCCGGGCTCTGCAAAAAAGCGGTAGCAGCGCCGCCGTATGCAGTGAGCAAGCCATGGCGGGTGGTGCTGGCACGGTAATTGCACTTAAGTTTTTGCGGTCAATGTGACCGAACAAAACCTCCTGGGAGTGCTGAAATGAATCGTCGCGGAACCCTCACAACACTGGCTGCATCCATGGCTCTGGGCCTGGGATTGACTTCTCAGGTGCTGGCTGCAGACACCATCAAGGTGGGTGTGTTGCACAGCCTCTCGGGCACCATGGCCATCTCCGAGACCGTGCTCAAGGACACGGTGCTGATGGCCATCGACGACATCAATGCCAAGGGCGGCGTGATGGGCAAGAAGCTGGAGCCCGTGGTGGTGGACCCGGCCTCCAACTGGCCGCTGTTTGCCGAAAAAGCCAAGCAGCTGATCACCCAGGACAAGGTGGCCGTGGTCTTCGGCTGCTGGACCAGCGTGTCGCGCAAGTCCGTGCTGCCGGTGTTCGAGCAGAACAACGGCCTGCTGTTCTACCCCGTGCAGTACGAGGGCGAGGAACTCTCCAAGAACGTCTTCTACACCGGCGCCGCGCCCAACCAGCAGGCCATTCCCGCTGTCGAGTACCTGATGAGCAAGGAAGGCGGCGGTGCCAAGCGCTTTGTACTGCTGGGCACGGACTATGTGTACCCACGCACCACCAACAAGATTCTGCGTGCCTTCCTCAAGTCCAAGGGCGTCAAGGATTCCGACATCATGGAAACCTACACTCCCTTCGGCCACAGCGACTACCAGACCATCGTGGCCGATGTGAAGAAGTTCTCCACCGGTGGCAAGACCGCCGTGATCTCCACCATCAACGGCGACTCCAACGTGC